>NZ_JARUWY010000041.1:0-493 GCF_030433815.1 Paenibacillus sp. PsM32
TTATCGATTTGTGTTCCCAACTCACCAAGCTCTTGGTTGATGTTCGATTTATCTGAAGAAGAGTACGTTCCACTTGCTTTCTGAACGTTCAATTCTTTCATACGAGTCAACATGGAGCTAACTTCGTTCATCGCACCCTCAGCTGTTTGTACATATGAGATACCATCTTGTGCATTACGAGAAGCTTGTTCTAGACCGCGAATCTGTCCACGCATAGATTCAGAGATTGAAAGACCAGCTGCATCATCTGCTGCACGGTTGATACGCATACCAGATGATAATTTCTCCATACTTTTGCTTGAAGATGCACTGTTCAGGTTCAAGTTACGTTGTGTGTTTAAAGCCGCAATATTGTGATTAATAATCATTTTAATTTCCTCCTTGAAGGTACGTTCCCACGTCCATGTGGTTTATTTGGCGCTACTCACGGGTCGATCGCCCCGCTTTACCGCTCTATTTATTATATCGACTCTTATACTTCGATTGTTTATAG
>NZ_JARUWY010000042.1:0-484 GCF_030433815.1 Paenibacillus sp. PsM32
GACGTTCTTCCCTGGCAACAGAGCTTTACGATCCGAAAACCTTCATCACTCACGCGGCGTTGCTCCGTCAGACTTGCGTCCATTGCGGAAGATTCCCTACTGCTGCCTCCCGTAGGAGTCTGGGCCGTGTCTCAGTCCCAGTGTGGCCGATCACCCTCTCAGGTCGGCTACGCATCGTCGCCTTGGTGAGCCGTTACCTCACCAACTAGCTAATGCGCCGCAGGCCCATCCTCAAGTGACAGATTGCTCCGTCTTTCCAAATTCGTTCAGGCGAACAAATCATGTATTCGGTATTAGCTACCGTTTCCGGTAGTTGTCCCAAGCTTGAGGGCAGGTTGCCTACGTGTTACTCACCCGTCCGCCGCTAAGAATGAAAGAAGCAAGCTTCCTTCATTCTCCGCTCGACTTGCATGTATTAGGCACGCCGCCAGCGTTCGTCCTGAGCCAGGATCAAACTCTCCATAAAGTGTTTGACTTGCTCAAT
>NZ_JARUWY010000043.1:0-462 GCF_030433815.1 Paenibacillus sp. PsM32
TAAGCCCTCCAGCGCCGATGGTACTTGGACCGCAGGGTCCTGGGAGAGTAGGACGCCGCCAAGCGCATTCTTTTCATGTCGAAAAGAATCTTACAATACGGGCCCTTAGCTCAGCTGGTTAGAGCGCACCCCTGATAAGGGTGAGGTCGGTGGTTCGAGTCCACTAGGGCCCACCATATAGATTTACTTCCCAATTATGGGGCCATAGCTCAGCTGGGAGAGCGCCTGCCTTGCACGCAGGAGGTCAGCGGTTCGATCCCGCTTGGCTCCACCATATTATTTTTACCCAAGTTGATCCTTGAAAACTGGATACCGAAAACGAAACATCGCGTTTTAGAAGGTTTCTTCTCTACAAACTGTGTAAACAGTGGTAGGCGAGAAATTGAAATACACCGTTTCTATTGATTTAGAAACACTTAGGTTAAGCTACTAAGAGCACACGGTGGATGCCTAGGCGCTAGG
>NZ_JARUWY010000044.1:0-341 GCF_030433815.1 Paenibacillus sp. PsM32
TAGAAACACTTAGGTTAAGCTACTAAGAGCACACGGTGGATGCCTAGGCGCTAGGAGCCGATGAAGGACGTGGCGAACAACGATAAAGCCTCGGGGAGCTGTAAGCAAGCTGTGATCCGGGGATGTCCGAATGGGGAAACCTAACTGGATTCATCTCCAGTTACTCACACCTGAATACATAGGGTGTGCAGAGGCAGACGAGGGGAACTGAAACATCTAAGTACCCTCAGGAACAGAAAACAAGAGTGATTCCGTCAGTAGCGGCGAGCGAACGCGGAACAGCCCAAACCAATGAGCTTGCTTGTTGGGGTTGTGGGACGTCTCTTTGGAGTTACAAAGGA
>NZ_JARUWY010000045.1:0-326 GCF_030433815.1 Paenibacillus sp. PsM32
TTTAACAATATCTCAAATAAAAATTTTAGTTTTTTTTTTTTTTTTTTGGTGCTTTGGTTGGTTTTTTTGTTTTTAAAAATTTTTAAAATTTTTCTTTTTTGTGGATTGTTTTTTTTTTTGTTTAAATATTTCATTTTTTTATTCTTAGGGGTTTGGTTGTTTTTGGTATTTTTTGGGTGGGTTTGGTTATTTTTTTTTAATTACAATTTCCTTAACCCCAATCAAAAATTTTTTTTGGACCAAATGTTTTGAATAAACCGGCCGGTTGTTTTTTTGCCATTTCAAACGGGAATTTTAAATCATTAAAAAAAAAACCCATTTGGTGC
>NZ_JARUWY010000046.1:0-326 GCF_030433815.1 Paenibacillus sp. PsM32
GTTACAAGAAAAAAAATAAGAAAAAAAATAACTAAAAGAAATCTAAAGCACCCTTGATCATTGATTTATTTTTAAAATTTAAAAATAATTGCAAAAAAAAAAAAAAATACATTAAAAACAAAAAAAAACAAGATAAAAAAAAAATAAATAATACAAAATGTGGTTTTTTGAAAAGCGAACACCCCCCCAATGCCCAAAGTGAAAAAACCTTAGGAATACATTTCATATATCTTTATATTAAAAAAAAATAACCATGCCGACAAAAAATTTTTCTTTAATAAAACGGTGGTCCCCTTAAAATTAAAAAAAAATTGGGGGGGGGGGGG
>NZ_JARUWY010000047.1:0-286 GCF_030433815.1 Paenibacillus sp. PsM32
AAACAAACCGTTATAATTCTACTGGTTGTCCATTTTGACCTAACATCCCCATTACTTTACGATCTCGATCCGATACAATTAACGTATAATCTTCAAACAAAAAAGGGTTAGGTGGTAAATCTACTGTTACTCTCCATGCTGGTCGAATATCATCATTTTCTCTGTTTTCTCGATCTCTTTTGAACGTATATCCTTCATCAAAATATAATCTTTCGATTTGTTCACTTACGATTCCTTCCTCTTTATTTTCTTCATGATATTTTTTAGCAATTGCTATTGCTTCTTC
>NZ_JARUWY010000048.1:0-279 GCF_030433815.1 Paenibacillus sp. PsM32
CAGATAAATCGAACATCAACCAAGAGCTTGGTGAGTTGGGAACACAAATCGATAACATCATGAGTCAAACTAGCTTTAATGGTATCAGTATCACTAAAGGTGTTACGATCCAAGTGGGTGACAAAACAGGTGTTACAATTTCTATCGGTGCTATCACTACTACTAGCTTCAAAGGGTTAAACTCTTCTACATCTTTAGCTTCTATCGAAGATGCAATCAAAGGTGTAGCAACAGAGCGTGCTAAACTGGGTGCTAAACAAAACCGTTTGGAATACACTT
>NZ_JARUWY010000049.1:0-261 GCF_030433815.1 Paenibacillus sp. PsM32
AATTTTCGGTCTTATACATTTATTTAAAGGATCATTTTTGCGTGTGCGGTGTACTAGTTGTATATTTGTCTGTTTTTTGTTATTGTTGTTTTTTTTTAGTGTTGTTGGTAAATTCTTCGATTCTCTAAAAATAATAAAAATTTTTATTTTGTCTCCTGCCCCCCTCTGCCAAACACCCCCCACCTTATTAACAAAATATAACTTATTTTTTTGTTTTTTGGCCCTCCGCCCCAAACCACCCCCCACCCCCCCCCCCCCCCC
>NZ_JARUWY010000004.1:0-346857 GCF_030433815.1 Paenibacillus sp. PsM32
AGCGTTCGTCCTGAGCCAGGATCAAACTCTCCATAAAGTGTTTGACTTGCTCAATTTGAAACTGGCGAGAACCGAAGTTCTCTATTTTGTAAAGGTCGGCTAAGACCTTCATTTACTCACTCGTTGTTCAGTTTTCAAAGATCAAACATTTCGTTTTTCGTTGTCAGTGTTTCTCGGTGACAACTTTTATATCATATCATGTTTTCAACCACTTGGCAAGCACTTTTTTTAAAGTGTTTTTTCAAGTTGTTTTCGTATGATGTGTTGCTTGTGTTGTCGTTCGTTCGTGACAACTTTTATAATATATCATGTATCGTATTGTGTAGTCAACACTTTTTTTAAGAATTTAATAATATGCTTTATAAGCTTGTATTTACTGGCTTTTTGCTTGTTATTTGATGATGTTTTGTTATCTTCCTTGAAATAGATAAAGGGTAGTTCGTTTGCTTTCTGAATTACAGCAAATGAACTACCCTCTATTTTAATGTATCTTCTATTAATAAGATATCTTTTATCTATTGTATATAGTTTAGATGTTCTTTAATTTTTTTGTAGTGCTTCTTTTCTTTTAATAATCTCCTGAATAAATAGCTGACGATGTTCTATTAAGTTGTAGATGTTACCATCTACAGAAACAAGCGGACGAGTAGGGTGTGAACGATCAGAGAAAATGATCTCTCCTATTAGACCGTTACTTAAGCGAACCATTGTGCCATTATGAAACTGGGTTACTTTGCTAATAAAGGTGGTTACGATTTTGGGATCTAATTTGCCAAATGCTTCAGCATCGATCTGTTCCAATACAAGATAGGGCGATTGTGCCTGACTGTACGTTTTGGAAAGAGTCATCGCATGAAATATATCGGCGACTCCCACAATTTTGGCATAGATATGAATCTGATCAGCCTGTAGACGAAGTGGGTACCCTGATCCATCTACTTTCTCATGATGTTGTAGTGCTGCTAAACGTACCCCTTCGCTAATGCCTTTAACATTTTTGAGGAGTTCGTAGCCGTACATCGTGTGTCTACGTATTTCTTCCACTTCTGATGATGTTAGTTTGGAAGGCTTTTGTAAAATATCCAAATCAATTTTGGCATTACCGATATCATGGAAAAGCCCTGCAAAAGCGACTTGCATTCCTTCATTAGCAGGAAGCCCTAACCATTTGGAAATTTTATAAGAAGTAAGACTGGTCAGCACTGCATTATGGTACCAGTAATCTTGTTTGTTCATACCTTTTGGATAAAATGTTAATACATTGTATTCTCTTGTATATTGTAATAGCTTTTCTAGCTGCCCGCGTAATTCTAAAACAGGGATTTCTGTTGCTGACATATTCCGAAAAGCATTTTTAAGTAAAGTAATCATCTTTTCATAGTCTTTCTCAAACGATAATACTTTTTGTAATGCTTTGACTTTTGCTCCTATTTCATTGGTGGTATTGGATTCAGCAGGAGAAGTCTTCGTTTCTTCTTTTGGTGTTTTCCCATTATTAATTTCTTCTATTAAGAAAGCACGCAAAATTTCTATATCTTTGGGCATGACTGTTTTGCCTTTAGGAAAAAGCAAATTGCCTTGGGTTGTGAATACATCGTGTGTAATTTGTACGCCTGGTGTTACATCATCAATTAATATCGCTGGCATTGGATTAACCTCACTCTATTTAAGATACTAAAAACCTTTAGATCGCATTTTTCATTATTCGCTAGTTCTAAAAATTTATGTACAAAATAGGGACTAAAGACTTGATTACTTAGACTTATTATATGCGGTATTTGTTATTTCTTCAATCTAATTTAGTAAACTTCTTAACTATTTTTTGGTGGATAGATATAAAAAAAGAGAACTTTCTTTTTCAGAAAGTTCTCTTTTTATTTTGTCGTACTTAAAACAGATTATTCTGCTTCTTCTGTATCATTGATCGCGATTTCTTGCTCAGTGTCTGGTTGCACAGTATCTTGCTCTTCTGTACTACCTATTGCATCTTCAGCAAATACTTCATCGTCTGGTGACTCGTCTTCTTCGTTTTTGTCTGTACGACAGATCGTAGCTACAGAATCTTCATCACGAATATGAATCAGTTTGACACCCTGTGTGTTACGTCCCATCGTAGAGATTCCTTCAATATCCATCCGAATCAATGTTCCGCTTGTTGTGATAATCATTAGGTCTTCTTCGTCTTTAACTACTTTCAGACCTGCTAACTTACCATTTTTATCGGTTACATTCATCGTTTTGATTCCTTTACCACCGCGTGTCTGAATACGGTAGTCAGAACCTGGTGTACGTTTACCGTAACCTTTCGATGTAACAATCAATACTTTCTGATCATCATCAACGATATCCATACCAATGACAGCATCGCCTTCATCGAGGGTAATACCTTTTACACCTGTCGCACTACGTCCCATAGGGCGAACGTTGCTTTCAGAGAAGCGAATAGACATACCATAAGAAGTACCCATGATAATTTCTTGTTTGCCATCTGTTAATTTGACTTCAATCAGCTCATCATCTTCACGCATATTGATTGCGATCAAACCGCCTTTACGGATATTCGTGTAATCATCCAAACGTGTTTTTTTCACGACCCCTTGCTTGGTTGCAAAGAATAGATGTTGATCTCCTTCAAATTGTTCTACAGAAATGACTGCGTTAACCGATTCTCCTTGTTCAATCTGAATAAGGTTGATGACCGGTGTTCCACGCGCTGTACGTCCCAATTCAGGAATCTCATAGGCTTTGATGCGGTATACTTTACCTTTGTCTGTAAAGAATAGCAGATGGTTATGAGAGTTGGTTACAAATAGATGCTGCACAAAGTCAGTATCTTTCATATCCATCCCAATAACACCGCGTCCACCACGTTTTTGGCTACGGAATGTTGTAACTGGTGAGCGTTTGATATAACCCGTATGCGTTACTGTAACAATAACTTCTTCTTTCGGTATCAAATCTTCATCCAGAATACTTTCTTCGCCTACTGTGATTTCTGTACGGCGCTCATCACCAAAACGTTCTTTGATTTCATTAAGCTCTGTACTGATAATTTCAAGAACCAAATCTTCATTTGCCAAAATTTCGCGGTATTCAGCAATTTTGACTAACAATTCATTGTATTCGTTCTCGATTTTCTCACGTTCTAGTCCTGTTAAACGTTGTAGACGCATATCCATAATCGCTTGTGCTTGCTCTAGACTAAGAGAAAAACGCTCAATTAGACTTTCACGAGCAACATCGCTTGTATTGGAAGCACGAATCATACGGATAACTTCATCTAGATTATCTAAAGCTACACGCAAACCATCTAAAATATGAGCGCGCGCTTCTGCTTTTTTGAGATCATATTGTGTACGGCGACGAATAACTTCGATCTGATGTTGAATATAGTGATGTAGTACTTCACGTAAAGTTAGCAATTTAGGTTCATTGTTAACGATAGCTAGCATATTCACACCAAATGTAGATTGCATCGCTGTGTGTTTGTACAAGTTATTCAGTACTACGCTTGGATTCACATCACGACGTAGTTCAATAACGACACGCATACCGTTACGGTCAGATTCATCACGTAGATCGGTAATACCTTCGATTCTTTTCTCACGTACCAGTTCAGCAATTTTCTCTACTAAACGAGCTTTGTTGACCTGATAAGGTAATTCATTGACTACAATACGTGCTTTGTTGTTATTTTCCTCGATTGTTGCTTTGGCACGCATCGTTACCGATCCACGACCTGTTTGGTACGCTTGACGAATACCAGAGCGTCCTAAAATATAACCAGAGGTTGGGAAATCAGGGCCTTGGATATAATCCATCAGTTCCATTGAAGTAATCTCTGGATTCTGGATCATCGCTTGTACACCATCTATAACTTCGCCTAAATTATGCGGAGGAATATTGGTAGCCATACCTACAGCAATACCGGACACACCATTTACTAATAAGTTAGGATAGCGAGCTGGTAAAACGATAGGCTCTTTTTCTTCACCATCATAGTTAGGTGCAAAATCGATTGTTTCTTTGTTGATATCACGTAACATTTCCATAGCAATTTTAGACAAACGAGCTTCTGTATAACGCATAGCTGCTGCCATATCACCATCGATCGATCCAAAGTTACCATGACCATCCACTAACATATAACGCATAGAGAAATCTTGCGCCATCCGTACCATCGTTTCGTATACCGCAGAATCACCATGAGGGTGATACTTACCAATAACTTCACCAACGATTCTTGCTGATTTCTTATACGGTTTATCTGGAGCCATACCAAGCTCTGACATGGCAAATAATATACGCCGATGCACAGGTTTCAAACCGTCACGTACATCAGGCAAAGCCCGGCTTACAATGATGCTCATTGCATAATCCATAAAGGAATCACGCATTTCTACACCAATGTCCCGATCTTTAATTTGCGAAATCTTTTCTTCCGCCATGTTAAGCTTAACCTCCCTTATTGCAGCCTTCGTTTTGCTTACACAAATGCTTGCTTATACAATGTATAAAATAAGTTTCTTGTCGCCAGAATATGGTTAAAAGTTTCTACTCTGTACTGTGTTGTCCGCTCTAGCTATGCTTACGACTACATCACTTTATTATACCATTTTTATTGGATAATGTCCTGTATTTCATCATGATTTTCAAAGCTTTTGTAAATATAGTGACTACAAAAATAAAAGAGCATCTGTATATAACAAGATGCTCTTTATCTACTGCATATTTATATCTTTAAATCGATAAATAGTAAGAATTATACATCAAGGTTGGTTACGTATTTAGCGTGCTCTTGAATAAAGTCACGACGCGGTTCTACGTTATCACCCATCAATGTATCAAAAATAGTATCTGCTAAAATCGCATCAGGAATACTTACTTGTAGCATGATACGACTTTCAGGGTCCATCGTTGTTTCCCAAAGTTGAGTTGCATTCATCTCACCCAAACCTTTGTAACGTTGAACATTGAATTTAGCATTTTCGCCAAAGCCAGCAATAATCGCATCGCGCTCTTTTTCAGAGTTAGCGTAGACTGCTGTTTTGTTGCGTTCTACTTTGAATAAAGGCGGTTGTGCGATATAAATAAAGCCTGCTTCCAGTAGTTGACGCATATAGCGGTAAAAGAAAGTCAGTAACAGTGTACGAATATGAGCACCATCGACATCAGCATCAGTCATAATGATTACTTTGTGATAGCGTGCTTTGGAAAGATCAAATTCTTCACCGATACCTGTACCTAAAGCAGTAATGATTGCTCTAATCTCAGCATTACCTAGAATACGATCCAAACGTGCTTTTTCAACGTTTAGAATTTTACCACGTAAAGGCAAAATCGCTTGGAAGTGACGATCACGTCCTTGCTTCGCTGATCCACCAGCAGAGTCACCTTCGACAATATACAATTCGCTGATCGAAGCGTCTTTGGAAGAGCAATCTGCTAGTTTACCTGGCAATGCACTCACTTCTAGCACACTTTTACGGCGAGTTAACTCACGCGCTTTACGAGCAGCTTCACGTGCTCTAGACGCTTGTAAAGACTTCTCAAGTACACGACGAGCAACAGCAGGATTTTCGTTCATAAACTCTTGTAGTTTCTCTGAGAATAAAGATTCTACAATCCCACGAACTTCACTGTTTCCCAATTTTGTTTTGGTCTGTCCTTCAAATTGAGGTTCAGGAATTTTAACAGAAATGATCGCTGTTAATCCTTCACGAACATCTTCACCGGTTAGATTACCGTTGTTATCTTTGAGCAATCCGTTACGACGAGCATAATCATTAATAATACGTGTTAGGGCACTTTTAAATCCAGATTCGTGTGTACCACCTTCATGCGTATTAATGTTATTAGCAAAAGAATAAATATTCTCAGCGTAGCTCTCGTTATATTGCAAAGCCACTTCAACTTGAATCATGTCGCGTGAACCTTCAACATAGATCGGTTGTTCATTCAGTACTTCACGATTTTTGTTCAAATACTGAACATATTCGATAATACCGCCTTCGTATTTAAAGGTGTTGGTTACACCTGTGCGTTCGTCTGTAATCGTCATTGCTATTCCTTTGTTCAGGAAAGCTAATTCACGAATTCTACCAAGCAATGTGTCGTAATCGAATATCGTTGTTTCTGTAAAGATTTCAGAGTCAGGCTTAAAGGTAACAGTTGTTCCTGTATCTTCATCTTCTCCCATTTGTCCGATCACTTTAATATCGTACTGAGGAGCTCCGCGCATATACTCTTGTTGATGAATTTGACCTTCCGTTTTGACAACGACTTTAACATGTTCAGAAAGTGCGTTAACAACAGAGATACCTACACCATGCAGACCGCCTGATACTTTGTATCCTCCACCACCGAATTTACCACCGGCATGAAGAACAGTCATAACAACTTCTAGTGCAGAACGTTGCGTTTTGGCTTCAATCCCTACAGGAATCCCACGTCCATTATCGACAACAGTTACACTATTGTTCTCATGAATAGTCACTTCAATGTGATCACAATGACCTGCAAGTGCTTCATCGATACTGTTATCTACGACTTCCCAAACCAAGTGATGAAGACCCTTAGAGCTTGTGGATCCAATGTACATACCCGGACGCTTGCGAACCGCTTCTAGTCCTTCAAGTACCTGTATCTGGCTCGCATCATAAGCCGGTTGATTCATAGACATGCGATTTTCACCTACTTCTATAATTTCAGGCAGCTATATCTACAACTGCGTTCATGCATTAACAAAAAAACTATTTGCTCGTTTTTTGAGCGTCGAGGAAGAAATAGGAGAGTAGTACACTTTGTTTTTCGTGACTACGATCGACTTGGGTTCTTCTTCACCAATCGATTCTACTTTTTTATTTTCAAGAGCATTATTTACAAATTGCTTAGAAATTTTGGAAGACTTTTCGATCGATATATCAAAAATCGCGACAAGCTCCGAGGAACGGATAATCTTCTCGCCGCCCAAGTGAATATACATAGTCTGTAGTCCTCCCTACTTCTCAACGTGTCCTTGATGGACATGGAAAATCTGAGCTTCTTTAAGACGCTCTGTATTTAAACTTTCGATTCCGGTTGCTGTAATAAATGTCTGTACTTTACCTTGAAAGGTTTCGATCAGTTGTGTCTGACGATAAGGATCCAGTTCAGATAAAACATCGTCTAGCAAAAGAATAGGGTATTCTCCAATTTCTTCACGTATCAATTCGATCTCTGCTAATTTCAATGACAGGGCGGTTGTACGCTGTTGTCCCTGAGAACCAAAAACAGCTGCTTCATTGCCATTGATATGAAAAGTTAGATCATCACGATGTGGACCTGCAAGTGTTGCTCCACGACGATATTCCTGTTCTTTCACTTGTGATAATTTTACCATAAATTGCTCAAATAAGACAGCTTCATCTTCCTCATCCGCAGTGCCAAACGAAGGGACATACGAAA
Organism: Paenibacillus sp. PsM32; assembly: GCF_030433815.1. Lineage (NCBI taxonomy): Bacteria > Bacillati > Bacillota > Bacilli > Caryophanales > Paenibacillaceae > Paenibacillus > Paenibacillus sp. PsM32. The sequence goes on from NZ_JARUWY010000004.1 coordinate 7,447, forward strand.
GAATCAAATTCTCTTTGCCGCCAGTTATCCCCATGTGGATAGTTTCTGCCCAGCCTTGAAGCTTGTGGATAAACTGTTTTCGTTTTTTGATAATTTTGACGCCATGTTCGACTAACTGCTCATTCCAAATATCAAGCATTGTAGAATCTTTAGACCCTGCGCTCCATGCTTGTTTTAAATAATTGTTACGCTGGATTAAAATTTTCTGGTATTGCTGCAAATGGAAAAGATAGCTTGGTTGAACTTGACCAATCTCCATATCTAAAAAACGGCGACGTACTCCAGGAGATCCTTTAACAATTTCTAAATCTTCTGGTGCAAACATCACCGCATTGATCGTTCCTACAAATTCACTTAATTTGCGTTGTTCCAGACCGTTGATTTTAGCACGTTTGCCTTTGTTCGTAAAGTTTAACTCTAATTTGACTTTACCGTATTTTTTTTCAGCTTCACATGTAATTCGAGCTTGTTCGGCATGAAAAGCAATCAGTTCTTTATCTTTATTGGTTCGATGAGATTTGGAAAGTGCCAAAACGAAAAGAGCTTCGATCAAATTTGTTTTACCTTGAGCATTTTGCCCGATAAACAAATTGACAGCAGCGAAGGAATCCAGGTGGAGATGATCATAATTGCGATAGTTTTGCAGACTGACTTCGTTAATAAACATGGATGAGGTCCTCCAGATTATTGTTCACTTTGTACTTTGTATGAGCCCTCTCCCTGCACCTGGACTTCATCCCCAGGGTACAATTTGCGTCCGCGACGTTCTTCTAATTCTCCGTTTACCTGTACCATTTGTTCTTGCAAAAGAGCTTTGGCACTACCGCCTGTGGATATACAACCTGCTAATTTTAAAAATTGATCAAGCTTAATATATTCTGTGGATATTGTGATATGTTCCATGAGAAAAGTATCGTCCTTTCGTAGAGCAAAATAGGTGATGGATATGAATAGCCAGGTATTTATCAACGGTTCTCATGATTGGTAACAGATCAGGAACTTGTTGCAAAATACCTGGCTATTTTATTTAATCCTTTGGTTTGTGATGATTGGATTAGTTGGTTGTACGGTAAGGCAAAATGATATACAGACTGCGGCTATCATCTTGCGGTTTGATAATGATCGGGCTCATTACACCTGTAAATTGAATCGCTAATTGTTCACTTTCGATCACTTTTAGCACATCCAACATATATTTGGAGTTGAAAGAAATGCGTAATGGTTCGCCTTCAAAACGAGCAACTTCAAGCTGTTCCGTTACTTTACCAAGCTCGGAAGAACTGGAGGAAATTTCAACAGCTCCATTGTCCAATGTTTGCATACGCACGATATTAGTTTTTTCTTCACGAGAAAGCAAATACGCACGATCGATTGAATCGGCTAATTTTTTGGTATCGATAACGATTTCTGTTTTGAAATTGGTCGGAATGATTTTGGATGTATCCGGATATGTTCCGTCCAGTATACGGGAATAGAAAAGCACACGATCAATTTTAAATAATACCTGATTATCCGCTACAACGATATCTAATAATGTGTTTTGGTCAGGAATAATTTTGCTTAATTCGTTTAACGTTTTACCAGCGATAACAACATTGCTAAAACGTACTCCTGTATCTTCGCTCATATGAACAGTACGACTTGCTAACCGATGGCGGTCTGTAGCAACGAATTTGAGTTCACTTTCGTTTAGATTCCAAAGTACCCCTGTCAAAATAGGCGTTGTTTCTTGTGTAGAAATAGAGAAAGCAGTCTGTTTAATCATATTTTTGAGCAGATCGCCTGGAATAGAGATTTGTTGATTTTCTTCGATGCTTGGAAGAACAGGGAATTCTTCTGGATCTAGTCCTACCAGCTGGATATCTGTAGCACCTGAACGAATAAACGTTTGAAAACCGTCACGAACTTCCATTTCGATTTCAGAAGAAGGAAGTTTTTTGATAATTTCTACGAAAAATTTAGCAGGTAAAACAACGCTGCCTGCACGATCAATTTGTACGATCGTTTTGTCATTGTCTTCAGCAGGAATAAAGGATTGGATCGAAATATCTGTATCACTTGCAGTTAACGTGACACCTGTATACGAAACATCAAATTTGATCCCTGTCAAAATAGGGATCGTTGTACGGCTCGAAATGGCTTTGGAAACATGTTGTATCGATTCATTCAAATAACTTTTGGAAATTTGGATCTTCATGGTTTCACTCCTAATCAGCAAGGTTCATCTTTATCACAAATGTTTGAAGTCATTTGATGAATTTCAGAACGTGTTTTTATTAAGAAGATATATATTAAATCTTTATAGTAATCGTAGTAGGGGCAGTGGATATGTGGATAACCCCTTCAAACCCACGTGTAAGTAAGCCTATCCACATGTGTATAGATTGTGTATAGGCTTGTGACTTATTCAGGATGGATTTTTAATCTTTTCCGTTAAGTTATTCACAACTTTGAACAACTCCTGATCAATCTTAAGCGTTCTTGAAATTTTCTCATGCGCATGGATTACGGTAGTATGATCTCGTCCCCCGAAAGCTTCCCCAATCTTAGGCAGAGAATAATCTGTTAATTCCCGTGATAAATACATCGCAATTTGGCGTGGATAAGCCACAGCTTTGGTTCTTTTACGGGCTTTAAAATCTTCCATTTTCAAATTATAAAATTCGCCAACTTTTTGTTGAATATCTTGAATCGTAATCATTCGTGGACGGCTGGACGGAATAATATCTTTGAGCGCTTCAGCAGCGAGATGAGAAGTTACATCTTGATTGGTTAGTGACGAATAAGCGACAACACGAATCAAAGCACCTTCTAGTTCGCGAATATTCGTATCAATCTGATTAGCAATATAGACCATCGCTTCATTCGGAATATCTAAATTCTCCGCTTTCGCTTTTTTCCGCAAAATAGCGATGCGTGTCTCTAGATCTGGAGGCTGAATATCAGTAATCAATCCCCATTCAAACCGTGAACGAAGTCTTTCTTCAAGTGTTGGAATTTCTTTTGGCGGTCGATCACTAGAAATAATGATCTGCTTACGTTCTTCATGCAGTGCATTAAACGTATGGAAAAATTCTTCTTGTGTCTGTTCTTTGCCCGCTAAAAATTGAATATCATCGATCAACAAAATATCAATATTGCGGTATTTGTTGCGGAAACTTTCCCCGCGGTTGTCACGAATAGCATTAATAAATTCGTTTGTAAATTTCTCGGAAGAAATGTATACCACTTTGCTATTTGGATTATGCTCCAAAATATAATGTCCGATTGCGTGCATTAGATGAGTTTTGCCCAGTCCTACGCCGCCGTACAAAAATAATGGATTATATGCTTTGGCAGGTGCTTCGGCTACCGCTAATGAAGCAGCATGCGCAAAACGATTACCAGCACCAATTACAAATGTATCAAATGTATATTTGGTGTTTAGCATATTAGCAAGTGGTTCTTCTCGCATCGAAATAGCAGGTTGCGATTGAGTCTGTGCAGGTAAAAGCGATTCCTCAGGAAGTGCTTCTTCGATCACAAACTTCACATCTACTTGTCTTCCCAAAAATTCAAAAACGGTTGAACTTACCAATTTGGTATACCGGCTTTCAAGCCATTCTACAGCAAAAGTGGTTGGTGCTGAAATTACAATTGAGTTCTCGGTAAAAGTCAGCGCTTTGGTTGCTTTGAACCAGGTGTCAAAGCTAGGCTTACTCAGCTTTGTTTGAATAATGGATAATATTTGCTGCCATAATTCGGAAGTATGGCTGTCCACAGACTGTCACTCCTTTTAAACTTCCAATGTGTGGCTGAAGCCATGCGCGGATATCGGAAATATTGAAAATGATAATTATAATGAATGGCGTAGAATTATCCCCAGAATACCAGAAGGTGGATAAACTAAAAAAAGGATAAGAAGAAATTGTTCACAACTTTATCCACAGGCTGTTGATAATTTTTAGGTTAGAATAATCTATTCACAGTCAAAAACAATATAATAATACCAAAAAGAACCCTTTATTTCAACGAAAACCGATAATTTATCCACAAATTCAATCTGTTGTGTATAAAACTTATGCACACCACTAGATATTGTTTATAAATTGTTTGGAACAAACTTTTTGGTTGTGGAAAAATTTTTTAATTATACACAGGCAGATTTTTAGAAAGTGTATAACTGTGGAAAAAAGAGCAGGAAAAGAACCCTGTGGATAAACCGAAAAATGAGGAGTTTTTTGCTTGAAAATAAGCATGGTGGATAAAGATAATTTATGTTACGTATTCCCTCTTTCTACATATAAAGAAAATAGGACAAATGTAATAAATGAAATTTCATTGACTTATATAGACATTTCGTGTTTAAATGTATAAGGGAATTTTTATGTGAATAGAACCAATTAAATATGGAATATAGATTTCCTGCAAGGAGGTGCACAATATGAGACCAACATTCAGACCTAACGTAAGAAAACGTAGTAAAGTACACGGATTCCGTAAAAGAATGAGTACTAAAAATGGCCGTAAAGTGCTGGCGGCTCGTCGCCTTAAAGGCAGAAAAGTCCTAAGCGCGTAAATTACTTTAAGACCACTGCGGTGGTCTTTTTTTCTTTACACTCAAAATAATGATAAAAAAGTTTTTCATTTACTATATATAAAAGAAGTCTACTATTCTTGTTTTGAAATTAAGGGGAAATTACGGTGCAAAAAAAACTGCGTTTACGGAACCGAGCAGATTTCAGCCGTGTATACCGTCATGGTCGTTCTTTTGCAAACCATCAATTTGTGGTGTATTGGTTTCATAAAAAAGATATTGAACAATTTCGGATGGGTGTGTCTGTCAGTAAAAAGGTAGGGAATGCAGTTGTCCGTAATCGGATGCGTCGTATGGTGAAAGAAATTGTGCGTCATCATGCTGCTGAGATTGTACCGCAGATCGATATGGTATTTATCGTACGCAAAGGTGCACTTTCTCTACAATATAAGGAGCTTGAAAAAAGTATCCTCCACGTCCTACGTAAATCTTCTTTAATTAAGCGTTCACAACGGTAGTGCTTTCAGTTTATTTGTGTTGCTAAATATGGTATGATTTGCAGGGAAATGGAATGGCTAAGAGAGGGGTTTTGAAGTGTCGTTATTGAAGATTCGCAGAGGAAGATGGATGCTCCTCATAGCTGCCGGATTGATGATGGCTATTTTAGCGGGTTGTACACCGACTAATATGGCAACGCATTCGACAGAGGATTTACAGAACGGAGGTTGGTGGCAACGTTACGTCGTGTACTGGTTTGCCTACGCTTTAGACACTTTCGCTGATTGGTTTGGCGGAGAATATGGTCTGGCGGTTTTGGTTCTGGTGCTTATCGTACGTACATTGATTTTGCCATTGACGTTAAAACAAGTCAAAAGTTCTAAAGCAATGCAAGCAATTCAACCGCAATTACAAAAATTGCGCGAAGAATACAAAGATGATCCACAAAGACAACAAGCTGAAACAATGAAGTTATTCCAGGAAAATCAGGTTAACCCGGCTGCCGGCTGTTTACCATTGATTATTCAGATGCCTGTTTTTATCGCTTTGTATAATGCGATTATCTACAACACAGGGCTTCGTGAGCATACGTTTTTATGGTTACAACTAGGTGAACCGGATAAATGGTTTATTTTGCCGGTTATCGCTGCAATCACTACATTCCTTCAAACTAAAATGATGATGAGTATGAACCCGGCGCAAATGCAGGGTCCTATGAAAATTATGATGTATATGTATCCGATCATCATTTTCGTCATGTCTTATCAATTCCCATCAGCACTTCCGCTGTACTGGGTATACAGTAATATTTACACGATCGTACAGAACTATTTCTTGTATCGTAACAAAAATACAGTCGTTACTGATCTGGGCGCAGTTACAGATACAACAAGTGCTGCTCGCAAAATTGCTAACAACAAAGCTCGTAACAAGAAAAAATCGAAAAAGAAACGTCGTTAAGAAATTCTATTGGAGCGCTGTTCCCCGGGGCAGCGTTCTAACTATAGATGTAACGTATTATCGATCTATCGTTTTTACATTCTGAGCACCACAAGGGAGGGCCCAATTTCGAAATGACCACAGTCATTACGTCTGGAAAAACCATTGATGATGCTATAGCAGAAGGGCTTACCCGTCTAAGTGCGAGTAAGGAACAAGTGCAAGTGCAAATATTGCAACAGCCGTCAAAAGGATTCCTGGGTCTATTTGGAGCGAAACCTGCCAAAGTAGAATTGACACTGTTGTCATCTAAGCCGACTGTGCAGATTCCTTCCAGCCCTGCTGTCCCTGTCTCCCTGGAAGATCGTTCTACTGCATCTCCATCAATTACAGAGATAGCAGACAAGGAAGGCAGTGCATCTACTCATTCTCATGATGAAGCCATACAATTTGTCAAAGAAGTCGGTCAAAGTATAGGTCTTGAATTAGAAGTTGATATTAAGCGCAATCGTGATGGATATACGATGAATATCTCGGGTAATGATCTGGGGCTACTGATAGGTCGCCGCGGTCAAACGTTAGATGCTCTTCAATATCTAGTAAATATTGTAGCCAATCGTTATTCAGACAAATATGTACGCATTTTGTTAGATGCTGAAAATTTCCGCGAACGTCGCCGGAAAACATTAGAAGATTTAGCAGATCGTTTGGCAGGTAGAGTGATTCGTAGTGGAAAAGAAGTGGTACTGGAACCTATGTCTTCGCAGGAACGTAAAGTGATTCATGCCAAACTTCAAAACCATGCTCGTGTGAAAACGATCAGTAAAGGCGAAGAACCTAATCGCCGTGTAGTGATTACACTTCGATAATGAGTAAACGTCATGCAATGATTTTTTGCCTTTCGGGCAGAAGATCATTGCTTTTTATTTAGTTAGGAAGATATTGATTTTAATTTTGGAGAAAGAAAGGTGAATCATCATTATGATAAGTGATACTATTGCTGCTATATCTACTGCTGTCGGAGAAGCCGGGATAGCAGTTATTCGTGTCAGTGGACCACAGTCGATCGGAGAAGTGGATCAACTTTTTCGAGGAAAACAAAAATTAGTTGATGCTGATAGTCATACTGTACATTATGGATATATTATTGATCCTGATTCAGGTGAAAAAATGGAAGAAGTACTGGTGACGATTATGCGTGCACCTCGTTCATTTACTACTGAAGATGTGGTTGAAATCAGTTCGCATGGTGGGGTTGTGTCTGTACGTCGTCTGATGGAGCTTCTACTGCAACAACAGATTCGAATTGCAGAACCAGGAGAATTTACCAAGCGTGCGTTTTTAAATGGACGGATCGATTTGTCGCAAGCTGAAGGTGTAATCGATTTGATTCGTTCCAAATCAGACAAAGCTTTTTCGGTAGCATTGCGTCAGGTGGAAGGGAAGTTATCCCGTCAGATCAAACCACTCCAACAGATATTAATCGAAATGGTTGCTCATATTGAAGTGAATATTGATTATCCTGAACATGATGTAGAATCAGTTACTTCTGATTTTATCAAACAAAAATCACTTGAAGTGATCGGTGGGATCGATGAATTACTACGTACCGCTAATGAAGGTAAGATTCTGCGTGAAGGCATTACAACCGCAATTGTAGGGCGACCAAATGTAGGCAAATCTTCACTGCTTAATACGCTAGCGCAAGATAATCGCGCTATTGTTACTGATATTCCGGGTACCACTCGTGATGTTATAGAAGAGTTCGTAACGATTAACAATATTCCTTTGAAATTGTTAGATACGGCAGGCATTCGAGAAACGATTGATGTAGTAGAAAAGATTGGTGTTGAACGTTCCCGTACTGCTGTAAGTGAAGCGGATCTAATCTTACTGGTACTTAATCACAATGAAGCTCTACATGAAGATGAAATTCAGTTATTAGAACAATTGAAAGATCGTCAGGTTATTATTATTGTGAATAAAATGGATCTGTATCGTCAGTTGGATCTGGTGAAATTGGAAGAGTATTTCCCGAAAGAAAGTATTGTTACGATGTCTGTGAAAGATCAAAAAGGTATTGATAAGTTAGAAGAAGCAATCTCAACATTATTTTTTGGCGGTAAATTAGAATCGGCTGATCTGACGTATGTAAGTAATGTGCGCCATATTGCACTGCTCAAACAAGCGAAACGTTCGTTACAAGATGCGTATCAAGCGTCTGATGATATGATTCCAATCGATTTGATTCAAATTGATGTGCGTCTAGCATGGGAACAATTAGGGGAAATTATAGGCGATTCTGCTCCAGATTCGTTGATTGATCAAATTTTCTCGCAATTTTGTCTGGGAAAATAAGTCGTTATACAGCGTTTTGTAACATAAACATTTAAAAATTGCGTTAAATTTACGATTTTATCACATGAGTGTGGTTGTTTTACGATATACTTGAGTGTAGGCTTGAGTATGATTCAATCTGACGTGAGCTATAAATAATATAATGTTTAGTTGTGCAGCAAAACTGTATGACTTGAAATATAGAGGAGGTACACTCCATGACATATATGGGTGGAGAATATGATGTTATTGTAATCGGTGCAGGGCATGCAGGTTGTGAATCAGCACTTGCGGCGGCACGTATGGGATGCAGTACATTGATGATTACGATTAATCTGGATATGGTGGCATTTATGCCATGTAATCCTTCTATAGGTGGACCGGCTAAAGGGCATGTGGTACGTGAAATTGATGCGCTTGGCGGCGAAATGGGACGCAATATCGATAAAACATTTATTCAAATGCGGATGTTAAATACAGCTAAAGGTCCTGCTGTACATGCGCTACGTGCACAAGCAGACAAATTTTCATATCAGCATACGATGAAAGAAACGATGGAAGAAGAGCCTAATTTGACGCTTCGTCAAGGTATGGTAGAGCGTCTTATCGTTGAAGATGGACAGTGCACAGGAGTTATTACGAAGACAGGTACAACGTATAAAGGTAAATCAATCGTATTGACAACAGGCACGTATTTACGTGGTAAAGTCATTATGGGCGAATTGGCTTATGAAAGTGGTCCGAACAATCAACAACCTTCAATCAAATTGTCAGAACATTTGAAAGAGCTAGGTTTTGAATTGGTTCGCTTCAAAACAGGTACACCACCACGTGTGCATCGTGATAGTATTGATTTCTCCAAAACAGAAATTCAACCAGGTGATGATAAAGTTAAATTTTTCTCTTATGAAACCGAATCGTCAAGCAATGAGCAAATGCCTTGCTGGTTAACATATACTTCTTTAGAAACGCATCAAATTATTAGCGACAATCTTCATCGGGCACCGATGTTCTCGGGTATGATCGAAGGAACAGGGCCACGTTACTGTCCGTCTATTGAAGATAAAATTGTTCGTTTTAGCGATAAACCAAAACATCAGATTTTCCTAGAACCAGAAGGTAAAAATACGTCTGAATATTATGTACAAGGTCTTTCTACCAGTCTGCCTGAAGAAGTGCAATTGCAAGTATTGCGCTCGATTCCGGGATTGGAAAAAGTAGAAATGATGCGTAACGGATATGCAATCGAATATGATGCAATGGTGCCTACACAATTGTGGCCTACACTTGAAACCAAACAAATGCCTGGATTGTTCACAGCTGGACAAATCAATGGTACATCTGGTTATGAAGAAGCAGCAGGTCAAGGGATTATGGCTGGAATCAATGCTGCACGCAAAGCACAAGGTAAAGAAGGCGTTGTATTAGATCGTTCACAAGGATATATCGGTGTATTGATCGATGATCTAGTGACTAAAGGAACTAACGAACCTTACCGTCTACTGACTTCACGTGCAGAATATCGCTTGTTGCTTCGTCATGATAATGCCGATATGCGTTTAACCGAAATTGGACATGATATTGGTCTGGTTAAAGAAGATCGTTATCAGAAGTTTTTGGACAAAAAAGCTAAAGTAGAGCAAGAGATTCAACGTCTTAGCAAAACAAAAGTAAAACCTGTCGAGATCAATGAATTGTTAGCAACGATCGATTCGTCTGCTCTACAAAATGGTGTAGATCTACTAACAGTGCTTCGTCGTCCAGAAGTATCGTATAGCATTATTGAAGCAGTATCGCCTTCACCTGAACCATTAACAGAAGATATGAAAGAGCAAGTTGAGATTCAGATCAAATATGCAGGTTATATTGAAAAACAACAATCTCATGTCGAACGTCTGAAAAAAATGGAACAAAAGAAATTGCCTGAAACGATTGTCTATGAAGAAGTAAAAGGATTAGCTACAGAAGCTCAACAAAAAATGGCTAAAATCCGCCCTTTATCAATCGGACAAGCTTCACGGATATCTGGCGTAACACCAGCAGATATTTCAGTTCTACTTGTATATCTAGAACACTATAATCGGGTAACCGCAGCACGGGGGTAAGGAATGGATCCAATTCAACAGCATTTTACTGACACATTAGCAGCACAACATATTGCAATTAATGAGCAACAATTAGAACAGTTTGAAGGGTATTATCAAGAGTTAATTACGTGGAATGAAAAAATGAATTTGACTGGCATCACTGAACGAGATCAAGTGTATAATAAGCATTTTTATGATTCCATTTCTCTTGCTTTTTATATGGATTTGAATGAAATACAGACACTTGCTGATATCGGATCAGGTGCTGGATTTCCAGGTATTCCGCTTAAAATTATGTTTCCACATATCAAGCTACGGATTATTGATTCGCTTAATAAACGGATTCAGTTTTTGCAAAGTGTAGTGAATCGTCTGGGACTACAGGATGTGGAATTGATTCATGGTCGTGCAGAAGAGTGGGGACAAAAAGAAGGTTATCGTGATCATCACGATCTAGTAACCGCTAGAGCAGTTGCTAAACTTTCGGTATTAAATGAATTTTGCTTACCGTTTGTAAAAACAGGGGGTACATTTGCAGCGATGAAAGGGATCGATCCTGCTGAAGAAATTCAGCATGCTTTTCGCAGTCTAGGATTGTTAAAAGGAAAAGTTCGTGAAGTTCATCATTTCCAATTGCCTGTTGAAGAATCGGATCGTCATATTATTCTTATTACTAAAGAAGCCGCTACACCAGCCAAGTATCCGCGCAAAGCAGGTACACCGATGAAAGAACCGTTAGGCTAATATGTGATAGCTTGATCATGACTAGAATAGTCTTTGTACAAAAGTTGTATAGCATTGTTTCACGTGGAACATGCTGTACAACTTTTTGTTATGTTTGAATATAGATCACTATAATTTTAGTCACAATTTTTGTTGTTCTATCATAGGATTATGGGTTGAAAAGTGCTAAAATAATATAGATGGAAGTACAAGGAAATTAGTTGAATGTCTTATTCGTATTATCAAGTACATCTGTTATTCAGGTGTTGCTATCATGAGATTAGGTGGTCTTATACCGAATGAAAGAACAATTTTCCAAATTGTTTGGCTTGACTGAACGCGCACATGGGGAAGAAGTCAAACAGATACCGGTTGCGAATATTACAACTAGCCCGTATCAACCCCGTACTATTTTTGATGATGCTAAAATCGAAGAATTGTGCCAGACGATCAAAACTCATGGTGTAATTCAGCCTATTGTTGTACGTATTCGTAATAATAAATACGAAATTATTGCAGGTGAACGACGCTATCGGGCGGTTACCAAATTAGGTATGCCAACGATTCCAGCTATTGTTCGAGAGTTCAATGATTCACAAGCAGCTTCGATCGCTTTGATCGAGAATTTGCAACGTGAAGGATTAACAGCGATCGAAGAAGCGATGGCTTATCAAAAATTAATTGATCTGCATGATCTGACTCAGGAAAGTTTGGCTCAACGCTTGGGTAAAAGCCAGTCTACGATTGCGAACAAAATTAGGCTTTTAAATTTACCTGATGTGATCAAGCAAGCATTAATGGCTCGTCAAGTTACTGAACGACATGCTCGCGCTTTATTATCGCTTGGAAGTGAAGAGTTACAACTTCGTGTATTGAATGACATTATTGAAAAAGAATTGAATGTAAAACAAACAGAAGCTCGTGTAGCTTTTTATAAAGAGAAAACAAATACTGTTAAAAAATCCAAACGGATCTCGTACACCAAAGATGTAAGACTAGCATTGAATACAATTCGCCAATCGATTGATCTTGTGTCTGGATCAGGGCTCGCTATTAATACATCTGAACAAGATCATGAAGACCATTATGAAATTGTGATAAAGATACCAAAGCGCTAACAGCGAATTTTTTATACACACCTCGGCTGTTAGTATAGAACGGAATAATCATTGTTATCATCAAGCGAATTTCATAATATTGGGGTGAATGAGTTGTCAAAAATTATAGCTATAGCGAATCAAAAAGGTGGCGTTGGTAAAACAACCACATCTGTCAATCTGGGAGCTTGTCTGGCGACTTTGGGGAAGCGGGTTCTGTTAATCGATATTGATCCACAGGGAAATACAACCAGTGGAGTAGGTATCAATAAAGCAGATGTTGAAAATTGTATTTACGATATTATTATTAACGATGTTGCCCCGAAAGATACAATCAAAACAACTGTAATCGAAGGATTGCATATTATTCCGGCTACAATACAGCTTGCAGGAGCAGAAGTTGAATTAGTGCCAGCGATATCAAGAGAATTGCGCTTGAAAAATGCGATCAGTCAGGTCAAACAAGATTATGATTATATATTGATTGATTGCCCACCATCGCTTGGTATTTTGACGATCAATTCGTTAACCGCAGCAGACTCTGTGTTGATTCCGATTCAATGTGAATATTATGCTTTGGAAGGGCTAAGCCAGCTATTAAACACAGTTCGCTTGGTACAAAAACATTTGAATACTGATCTTCAGATCGAAGGCGTATTGTTAACGATGCTAGATGCACGTACCAATCTAGGTATTCAAGTCATTGAAGAAGTTAAAAAATATTTCCAAGATAAAGTATACCGGACTATTATTCCGCGTAATGTTCGCTTGAGTGAAGCACCTTCACATGGTAAAGCGATTATTACTTATGATCCTCGTTCTAAAGGAGCAGAAGTTTATTTAGAGCTGGCAAAGGAAGTGGTTTCTTATGAGTAAACGTCTTGGTAAGGGGCTAGATGCGCTGATTCCTTCATTATCTGTAAGTGATGACGATAAAATTATAGAAGTTAGCTTAAAAGAATTACGTCCTAATCCATATCAACCGCGTAAACATTTCGATCATGAGTCGATTCAAGAATTAGCAGAATCGATCAGTCAGCACGGGGTTATTCAACCAATTATTGTACGTAAAGTGTTAAAAGGATACGAAATTATTGCCGGAGAACGTCGGTATCGTGCTTCAGAAGTAGCCGGTAAAAAGTCGATTCCGACAGTCATTCGTAGCTTTACAGATCAACAAGTGATGGAAATAGCATTAATCGAAAATGTACAGCGTGAAAACTTAAATGCACTGGAAGTAGCTACTGCTTATCAAGCTCTGATGGAAGAGTTCAAAATGACGCAAGAAGAATTAGCGACCAAAGTCGGCAAATCTCGTTCTCATATCGCTAACTTTTTACGATTATTATCACTGCCTGATGCTGTCAAAGAACATGTTTCACGTGGAACATTATCAATGGGACATGCCCGTTCATTAGTCAGTGTTAAAAAAGAAGAACTGATTATTGCTCTGGCTAATAAAGCTATTGAACAAGCTTGGAATGTACGCCAACTAGAAGAAGCAGTTCAGAACCTAGACAAAAAGAAAGAAGATTCAACTAAAAGTAAAATCAAAAAAACAGATCCTTATCTGGTAGACGTTGAAGAAACGTTACGTGACCGTTTTCAGACGACTGTTAAAATTAAACATAGCAACAAAGACAAAGGCAAAATCGAATTGAATTATTACAGTAAGCAAGATTTAGAACGATTGTTAGAAATGCTAAATCAGATGTAAGCAGGAGGATGCTACATTGTCAGCTCAATATCATGAGACTCAAAATGTAATCTATCTAGATCATGCAGCTACATCTTTTCCTAAGCCGCCTGAAGTGAGTCAAGCGTTGTTATATGCGTTAGAACAAGCTTCTGCTAATCCTGGTCGTGGTAGCCATCGTATGGCTGTTCAAGCGAGTCGCGAATTATTTAATTGTCGCAAAACATTATCCCAACTTCTAGATGTACATAACCCTGTAGATATTGCTTTTACAGCCAATACTACAGTAGCTCTGAATATGGCTATTCAAGGGTATCTAGAAGCAGGAGATCATGTGATATCGACGATGACAGAACATAATTCTGTACGTCGACCTTTAGAAGCGCTAAGACGTAGTATCGGTATAGAAGTGACGTATATTGCTGTAAATGCTCAAGGAAATATTAATTTAGCTGAAGTGAATCAAGCCTTTACGCCGCGAACGCGGCTTTTGGTATGTAATCATAGTTCTAATCTATTGGGTAGCATCTTACCTGTTGCTGAATTGTCTAGTATCGCTCACGATCATGGAACCAAAATTTTGGTCGATATCGCTCAGAGTGCTGGTCATATCCCTGTATCGTTATCAGCATGGCAAATTGATATGGCTGCTTTTCCAGGTCATAAAGGATTGTTAGGCCCGCAAGGAACAGGTGGTTTATATATAGCACCTGATATGGATCTTCACCCCTGGATCTATGGAGGCACTGGTAGCCAATCAGAAGAGATCAATCAACCGACTGTAAGACCGGATCGCTATGAAGCAGGAACACCTAATACGCCCGGTATAGCAGGTCTACAGGCAGGTGCTCGGTATGTGTTAGAGCGTTCAGTGGTTAATATTGCTAAAGAAGAGCAACAGTTATCGCAAATGATGATCGAAAAGTTATTAAATATCCCGAGTGTACATGTTTTGGGACCTGAACTTGGCAAAGAACGTACAGGTATTGTATCTTTTATAATGGAGCATAAAGACAGTGCAGAAATCGCTTTTCGCTTAGATCGAGAATTTGGCATAGCGGTACGAGCAGGAATGCATTGCACTCCACTTGCTCATATATCAGCAGGGACTTTAAATACAGGGGCTGTACGTGCTAGTGTTGGATATCGATCTACCGTACATGATATCGATCGTCTGATTGAAGCCATTCAATATATTCATCGTACGTAAGATCAGAGATGGATGATTCAATAAATACGATGTTCTAACTAAGCTTATTAGAAAATATAAATAGCAATAAAAGAAGGAAAGAGGAGAGCAGACAACGATGGCGGAATTGAATGGACTGATAGCAGAGCAGTTGTATTTGTTTGTAGGAGGTATAGCTGTAATCATGATTATCTTATTGATTATTGCTATCGTACAAGCAGTCAAATTAAGCAAAATGCGCAAACGGTACAATCAGATGATGGCAGGTAGTGGAGTCGAAAACTTGGAAACCCTATTGCTAGACTTGAAATTACAAATGGATTCGATAGAAGATGATGAACAGAACAAACGTGATCGTTTTCAAGCGATCGAAAATCGTTTGCGTCAGGTACCGGCACATATCGGAATGAAACGATATAATGCTTTTTCTGATCATGGTAGTGATCTTAGCTTTTCACTAGCTATTCTAAATGATGAATCAGACGGTGTTATTCTTACAGGGCTTCACAATCGAGATAGCTCGTATATGTATGCGAAGCCGATTGTTAAAAGCGAATCTACCTACAACTTATCTCCTGAAGAAAAAGAAGCCATTCAACTTGCAAAATCGCCAACACCAACCAAATCATAAGTAAGGCTTAAAAGCCTTATTACCGCCGTCGTGATCACAAAGATGCTAATATAGCTCTTATGTTTACGGCGGCGATTTTGTATCTATAGACAGATACGTGTAAGCTTTAAGAAAGAGAACGCATAATTTGTAGGGACATCAATTGTAAAAGGGGGTAAAGAAAAAGATGGATGATATACTGGTGATTGCTTTTGATTCTACGCAACAGGCATTACGAGCAGAGATGTTACTGGAATACGCAGATATTGAAAATGATATGTTCCCTACACCGAAAGAAATTACCGCTGGTTGTGCGCTATGTATACAATTCCCAGAAACAGATTTGCACGAAGTCGATCATATTATTAAAACAGAACAAGTCGAGATCCGAGGCATTTTCAAACAAAAACAACAGACATATGAGCAAGTTGTGTTATAGGAGGGTGAATGAATGAAAGGCTTTTTAAATCAAGAAACAGGTGGACAAGATATTCAGCAATTAACAGAAACAGCTACAGATCAAGTTAGCGGATTTACGAGCGGGTTATGGAAATGGGCGAGCGATACAGATATGTGGTGGCAATTTTTATTTTCCAGTATTCGTATAGTTCTGATTTTTATACTAACTCAAATCGCTATTAAAGTTATAAGTAAAGTGATTGAACGTTCTTTGCAAGGGAAAGACAAAAGTAGGCTAAGAACGAATCCAAGACGGTTTATTACGATAGGTGAACTATTAAAAAACGTTGTTTCTAGTGTGTTTAATTTTATTATGATTATGTTAGTGTTGAATGAATTTGGATTTAATTTGACACCGTTATTAACAGGGGCCGGGGTAGCAGGTCTAGCAATCAGTTTTGGTGCACAAAGTATAGTTAAAGATATTATTACAGGATTCTTTATTATTTTTGAAGATCAATTTGCAGTAGGTGATGTGATTCAAGTAGGAACGTATAAAGGAACTGTACAGATGGTGGGATTACGTACAACCCGTCTAGTGAGCTGGAATGGTGAAGTGAATATTATTCCAAATGGTTCGATTATCAGTGTAACGAACTTTTCACTTTCTAATTCGTTGGCTGTTGTAGATGTTCCATTGAAATTAGAACGAAGTATGGACGATGCGCTGAAATTAGTAAAACAAGCGGTAGAAGAATTGAAAGACGATCATCCAGAAATGTTGAAAATGCCAGAAGTGTTAGGGATTCAATCGTTAACAACAGCAGAGTATGCGATTCGAATCGTTGCCGAGTGTCAGCCGAATTCACGAGCAGGAGTAGAGCGTGCGGTACAAACGGCTGTCAAAAAAGCACTGGATCATGAAGAAGAGCAACGACTATTGTTAGAAGCCCAGCAACAAGAGGAAGAAGCTCGAAAACAAAAAGAACTAGAAGCAGCCAATACTCCGTTACAAGGTGAAGGAGAACTAGAATCACAGGCAAAAGATAAACGAGACGAAAATATATCAAACGATCAATAAAAGCTATAAGAATAATCAATATAAACATGTGGATAAGTGTGCTAAAGTATAAGATTATAGGACGATAGAGAAAGTAATGCGATCAGGAACGGTGGAGGGTGAAGAAATGGAACGTAAGGTTTTTCAATTGGGCGATATTGTGCAAATGAAAAAGCCACATCCTTGTGGAAGTAATGAAATGGAGATTATTCGAATGGGAATGGATATTCGGATAAAATGCGTAGGTTGTAAGCATAGTATATTAGTACCTAGAGCCAAATTTGAGAAAAATATGAAAAAAGTATTACGCTCAGCAGATAGTGAAGTTCAACCAATGAGTGAGTAAGCGACTGAAGAAAATATAAAGTTATCAACAGCATACAGATCAAAAAGAGTGAAATCAAAGGTTATCCACTGTGGATAACCTTTTTTATTTGCTTTTTAGTAGGATTGTGCATAACTCTAGAAATCAAAAAGATAGATATAACAGCGAGATAGTAGAATATAACAGGAGACGATCGAAAGCAAGTTTTATAGTAGATTATGGCTCAAATCTAGTCATAAATCAGAGGATAAAGTATAGAACGTAGTTGATTTTATATAATTATCAGCAAAATTAAGAGGAAATAGATACAGGAAGAGCACCAGCAAAGAAATGAGATTCCTAGCGGTAAATTCTATCAAAACAAAGGATATTCATCAAAATCTATAAAAATGCATAGGATGTATAAGGCTTTGCCTAATGGCAATAAAGACTCTAAAACTGTTATAGTACAGATAGATACAGTAACAATTGAACGACAATATGTATAGTTAAGTTGGATTATGACCAGGTACCAATATAGGCGGAAAATGCTGTTCTGTAAAGGGAAATCTATTCTTGCCAACCTAAATACAATGCAGTATAATCAATTTTGTTGTCAACTCAGACAAGGAGAGGTACCCAAGAGGTTATAAGGGGACTGACTCGAAATCAGTTAGGCGCTTCAGGGCGTGCGAGGGTTCGAATCCCTCTCTCTCCGCCACTTTTACTTCCATATTATTTTTGCAACTTACATATCGTTTACTAAGCTCTGTCGCAGAATTGCGATGGAGCTTTTTTAATTTATATCTATAGTAATAAAGAGGAAGTTATAAGAAGCTGAACTAAATTTTGTTTTCGTTAAAATAAAGCTTGTATTCGTATCTTATATTTTGGTATAATCATATAGTTCGAGTCTGTGCTCGTTCCTTGCTCCTGACATTGATTAGGGGCCTTAGTCCAAGAGGAGGTGAAAACTATGCGCAATTATGAAGTGATGTACATTCTTCGTCCTGAACTGGAACAAGAAGCTGTAGATGCAGCTGTTGAGAAGTTCAAAGGCATCATCACAAACGGCGGCGAAATTACAAAGCATGATGTAATGGGTAAACGTCGTCTTGCGTATGAGATCAAGAAAATTCGTGACGGTATCTATGTATTGGTAAACTTCCAATCAGCACCAGAAGTTGTTGCTGAACTAGAACGTCTTATGAAGATTTCTGACGATGTTATTCGTTATCTCATTACTGTTGACGTTACTAAATAATCTGCTTAAATTGTAAGAACCGTTCGAGGAGGGGATTGGATTGCTAAACCGTGTCATTTTGATCGGCCGGTTAACCAAAGACCCGGAGCTTCGCTATACACCCGCTGGTGTAGCTGTAACCCAGTTTACATTAGCAGTGGATCGTCCTTTTACGAGCCAAGGTGGAGAGCGCGAAGCGGACTTTATCCCGGTCGTCACTTGGAGACAACTGGCTGAAACTTGTGCTAACTATTTACGAAAAGGTCGCTTAACTGCGGTTGAAGGCCGAATTCAAGTACGTAATTATGAGAATAATGAAGGAAAACGTGTTTACGTGACTGAAGTTATTGCTGATAATGTTCGTTTCCTTGAATCTAATCGTGATGGTGGCGGCAGTGGAGGATCATCCCGTGAAGAGTCTTCCAATAATTCTAACAATAGCGGCGGCGGTAATAACCGTAGCAACTATAATAGTAATAATGGAAACAACAACTCACGAGATAACCAGGACCCATTCTCTGATGACGGTAAACCGATAGATATTTCCGATGATGATTTGCCATTTTAATGAAAGAAAGGACTGAATGATATGAGCTTCAATAGACGCGAAAGCGGCGATGGAGAAGGCAGACGTCCAGGTGGACGCCGTGGCCGTAACAAACGTCGTAAAGTATGTTTTTTCACTGTAAACAAAATTAAGCACATCGATTATAAAGATACGGACTTGCTTCGTAAATTTATCAGCGAACGTGGTAAAATTTTGCCACGCCGTGTAACAGGTACAAGTGCTAAATACCAACGTATGTTGACTATCGCGATTAAACGTTCTCGTCAAATCGCATTGCTACCTTACACAACTGAGTAGTATATATTTATTACTATTATAAATATATGCAGATAAATCGTTGATTTGTCTGTTTCTATAGCGCACAGAATCATGTCTGGATTTCGAAGATGTGATCCTGTGCGCTTTTTATGTTGTAAATATGCTTTTTGAAGTATAATTAGCAAAACCATCAACCTGTGTCATAGTCGTTATCAAACGTTTAATGAAGATAATACGGGTCTGTCTGAAAAGAGGAATGGATGAATGGCGAGAAAACGTAAAATAGCTATTGGAGCTGCAATTGCATTAGTTGTCGTAGCTGGAAGCCTTTTTCTGTTGCGGAAACCGATCTCTGCATTGATGTTCGATTGGTTCGTAGCGGGCAGTATTGAAGATCAATTAGCACAGACATATCAACCTGTACGTCAAATTGGTGGCGAGCAAGAAGCTACCGAAGCACTTCCTGTACTGACAGAGCCGTTTTCAATGTTATTGGTTGGTAGTGATCAACGTGATAACGAGACTGCACGTTCAGATACCCTTATCTATGCTGTTATGCGTCCTCTGGAATCTAAAGTGCTACTCATTTCGATTCCACGCGATACGTACACTGAGATTATAGGCAAAGACAAAAAAGATAAAATCAATCATGCCTTTGCATTTGGTGGTATCAAGATGACGATGGATACGGTTGAGAATCTTATGGATGAAAAGCTACAATATTATGCCACGATTAATTTTCAAGGTCTTATTGATTCTGTAGATGCCTTAGGAGGCATAAAATTACCGATAGAAGAAGATATCGTAAATAAAGATCCTAACCATGAGCAGTTTACTATCAAAGGCGGTAAGCCTATTTATTCTGGACAAGAAGCACTTTATTATGTGCGCTATCGTGAAGATAGTGATTTTAGACGTACCAAACGTCAGCAGATTTTTTTACAAGCTCTCGCAGACCAAGCGATACAGCTTAATCAGATTGAAAAAATTCCTCAATTGTTAGATATTATGGGTACTAATTTCAAAACAGATATGCGCCCACAAACGATTACAGGCTTAGCAAGTCAAATCTTACGTACCGGCAAGCCTGAAGTGACTTCATTTACGATTGCTGGTGATGGAGAATATGTAGATGGTGTATATTATGAAGTGCCGCGTGAAAGTGAAATTAAAGAAGCGAGAGATTTGATCGATGAATGGATGAAATCAGACGCTTCTGATTCCGATATAAATAATAGAGATTCAGCCGATGGAGCTACCGACACTGCGGGTTCTCTGATTCACTAGCTTGCTTTATTGTCACGTCAATATCGCTTAGAATAAAAGAGAATCCTGAAACGAAGTATGGGCTGAAACGTACTGTACAGGATTGAGCACAAGCCTATTCATACCAAAACAATGATTCAGGATAAGATCATGTTCGTGGTCTTGAGATTATGAGAGGAAGGATTTTTCATGAATATTGCGTTTTTTCTGCTACCGAAGCAGGAGGTCGTTTGTGTCACCCTTAATTCGACACTACGTCAGACGCTTGAAAGAATGGAATACCATCGCTATACGTCAGTGCCGATGTTGAATAAAGATGGAGGATACGCAGGTACAGTAACAGAAGGCGATCTATTATGGTTTATGAAAAATTCCGAAGGCAAAGTGACTTTTGAGAACGCTTCTAAATTTCTAATGTCGGATGTACCTTTGCAAAAAGACAATAAGCCTGTATCCATCGATGCGAATATGGAGGATTTGATCAATCTAGCAAAAGTACAGAACTTTGTACCTGTTGTCGATGATATGAATCGTTTTATTGGTATTGTTAGACGTAGTCAGATTATAGAATATTGTGAGCAATTTGTACGTAGTGGGGAGTATAACCCTGAAAAATCAAGAATGGCTAAGAATATGAAAGTTACGTAAGCAGTATCGATAAATCGATGTGTGTTTATTAGCGTTTATGCTATAATTATGAGTAAATCTTTTTTAGCTAATTGCTGAATAACATGTAGGTAAGAGGTGAATGTTTTGAAATTGCGCTGGACATCGGTGGCATGGAGTATAGCTTATTTGCTTCTGTTGCTGTCTTTATTAACTTCATTATCCATTATAACGATATTTTTTCTGATTGTGCCTGTAGTCGTGCTGTACTCGACACTATCCTTGCGCCAATTCATTATGCACCTGGTTCCAGTCTGGTTGATTACGATGATCGTAGCGATTCAGTTAGAAGGTAGGTTAGGCATTTATGTAGCGATACTGGGTATATTCTTTATGGTTCCAGGTATTGTAATGGGACGGTTGTACAAAAAGAATGCATCTGCACTTCGAGTAATATTTACGACCGGAATTACCACGCTAGTCGAAATGTTATTGTTATTAATTTTTGCTACAGTAGTCTATAAGTTTAATCTAGCGATCTATGTAAAAGATATTGTAGAGCTATCTGTCGCTCCGATGCGAGCTATGGCGGATATCAATCCAGATATCGCTGATATCTTCTCGCCTGAATTTGTGCGAGGATTGTGGAATT
Source organism: Paenibacillus sp. PsM32 (assembly GCF_030433815.1). Taxonomy (NCBI): domain Bacteria; kingdom Bacillati; phylum Bacillota; class Bacilli; order Caryophanales; family Paenibacillaceae; genus Paenibacillus; species Paenibacillus sp. PsM32. The sequence continues at coordinate 29,495 of NZ_JARUWY010000004.1, forward strand.
ATACATTACAGATGATTCCATTTGCTTTGATTATCAGTTCATTTACAATGGTTGTGATTACACATGCTATTTGTCGTCCGATTTTGGAAGGCATGAACTACTCTGTTCCTAAATTAAGACCTGCACGTGATTGGAGATTACCTCGATCATTGATCTGGTATTATTTACTTGCTGTATTTTTAGAATATTTTGTAGCTACAAATATAACAGGTGTATTGGCAGCGTTTGTTCTTAATTTCATGCCGCTGATACATATTGCTTTTACGATTCAAACGATTGGCTTTGTATTTTTCTTAGGTCATCATCGGAAATGGAATTCGTTTCTTCCGTTTCTGTTAGCTTTAGTTGTGGTATTGATTCCACCACTTCGTATTGTTGGTATTATTGATCTAGCGTTCCCGCTCCGCGAATATATTACGAGACCGAAACGGTAAGGTGATGAATGATGCCTAATTTTTTATTAAACCGCTGGCATGGTTATCGAACAGTATGGGCTTCATTGCTTATGCTTGTTCTGGTCATTTTGCTGTCTTGGTTCAATTGGATGATCGGACTGGCTGCACTTTGCTGTGTAATTTTGTTCGGTGTATCTTTACTTCGTGCAGAGCTTACGTTTCGCAGGGAATTGGATGAGTATATCGCGGGATTATCTTTTCGGATTAGACGGGTAGAGGAGGAAGCGGTCAGTACGCTTCCTTTTGGTCTTATTTTATATGACAATCAGTATACGATTGAATGGCATAATCGTTATATCGGTAGTATGTTTGGACGCAAAACACTGGTAGGCACTTCCCTTGAAGAATGTTTTCCAAGGTTTGGTGATACGTATCAGCAAGCCAAAGAAGAAGCACGCAAAGAGTCTTCAAAAGAAGTACGCTTTGAATTGCCACATGGACATCTAACGATCGAGTTTATTATTTTACCTGATGAACGATTGATTTATTTGCAAGATGTAACGACATTTGCAGATTTGCGTGATCGTCATGAAGAAGAACGTCTGGCACTTGGTATTGTATTTTTAGATAATTTTGATGAAGCTTCGCAAGGAATGGACGATCAACAGCGTACCAGTCTGATTGCGCGTGTTGCTACACGAATTACCGATTGGGCCAAAAACTACGGTATCTATGTAAGACGATTATCCTCCGAGCGTTACTTATTGCTACTTAATCAAAAATCTTTGCGCGAATTGGAACAAAGTCGGTTTGTGATTTTGGATGAGATTCGAGAAATGACTGCTGATCTTAAAGTGCCGTTAACGCTTAGTGTCGGAGTAGGATTCGGGGCAGGTAGCATCAGTGAGCTGGGTGAACTGGCACAATCCAGTCTGGATATGGCTCTGGGGCGTGGCGGAGATCAAGCCGCTGTCAAAGCAGATCAACGTCTATCTTTTTACGGTGGTAAGTCTAATGCGGTAGAGAAGCGTACAAGAGTGCGTGCGCGCGTGATTGCTCATGCTCTACGTGATCTGATGCTAGATAGTGATCAAGTGCTTATTATGGGTCACAAAATACCGGATATGGATGTGGTTGGTGCAGCTATCGGCATGTTAAAAGCTGCTGATATGTATGATGTAGATGCGTATATCGTACTTGATAAAGTCAATCCATCAATTGAGAAAATGATGGAGCGTATTGAGCTGGACGAACGGTTATCTGTACGCTTTATTACACCAGATGAAGCACTGAATGCGATGTCTGAACAGACATTGTTAGTGGTGGTTGATACGCACAAATCGTCGATGACGATTGAGCCGAAGTTGGTTGATCGAGCGAAGCGTGTTGTGGTTGTCGATCATCATCGTCGAGGGGAAGAATTTATCAATGATGCTGTTCTGGTATATCTAGAGCCGTATGCTTCTTCTACTTGTGAACTTGTAACCGAACTATTGCAATATATTCATGATAAAGTACAATTTACAACACTAGAAGCTACTTCGCTTCTAGCTGGGATTATTGTAGATACCAAGCATTTTGCGCTACATACCGGTTCACGTACATTTGAAGCGGCAGGATTTTTGCGTCGCAATGGTGCAGATACCGTATTGGTACAACGAATGCTCAAAGAAGAATTAGGCGACTATATCGCCAAAGCTGAGATTATTAAGCACGCCAAAATTATTCATAATCATGTTGCTTTGGCTGTAACTGAACCCGGTCATCAGGTTCCACAACTGTTGATTGCACAGGTGGCAGATTCGCTACTTAATATGAATAATGTACATGCTTCATTTGTGATTAGCGAGCGAATGGATGGCTTGATTGGAATTAGTGCCCGTTCTCTTGGTAAAATGAATGTACAGGTCGTGATGGAACGATTAGGCGGTGGCGGTCATTTGACCAATGCAGCCGTTCAGCTTGAAGGTAGTATTGAATATGCGGAGTCACGACTTCGTGAAGTACTAGATCAAATGGAAAAGGAAGAGGGGTTATTTGAATGAAAGTTATTTTTCTTAAAGACGTAAAAGGTAGCGGTAAAAAAGGTGAAGTAAAAGAGGTGGCAGACGGTTACGCACAAAACTTCTTGATCAAAAATGGTCATGCTAAACCAGCAACAGGCGGCAATGTAAAAATTCTTGAAAATCAAGCAGCCGCTGTAGAAAGACAAAAACAAGAAGAAAAAGAAGAAGCAGAAGTTCTTGCGAAACAACTTGAAGCATTGACGATTGATCTAAAAGCTAAATCCGGTGAAGGTGGACGCTTATTCGGAGCAATCACAAGCAAACAAATCGCTGAAGCGTTGAGCAAAAAAGGACATAAAGTCGATAAACGTAAAATTGAATTGGATGAGCCTATCCGTACATTGGGTGTAACACAAGTTGCTGTAAAATTACATCATGATGTTAAAGCAACGCTCAAAGTCCAAGTTACTGAGGAGTAAAAATGGGCGGCGAAATGTTTTACGATCGGGTTCCGCCACAGAATTTAGAAGCGGAACAGGCGGCACTCGGAGCGATCTTGCTTCAGTCGGAAGCGTTAATTACAGTGATGGAACGGGTAGACAGCGAAGATTTTTACGATAAATCACACCAACTGATCTATGAAGCAATGGTTAATCTCGGTGAAGAAAATCAGCCGATAGATCTGATTACATTAACTTCTTTATTACAAGATCGTGGACAGCTAGAAGATATCGGTGGCGTTAGTTATTTGGCGAAGCTTGCTCATGCGGTACCAACAGCGGCTAACGTCGATTATTACGCTCAAATTATCGAAGAAAAGTCGATGTTACGTCGCTTGATTCGAACAGCAACACAGATTGTTAGCGAAGGGTATGGTGGCGGCGAAGATGTCGGCAGTATGCTTGGCGATGCCGAACGACGGATTTTGGAAATTTCTAATCGTCGTACAGGTAGTGGCTTTATCGCGATTCGTGATGTGTTGATGGAAGTATTTGAACGGGTTGAAATTTTGCATCAAAATAGCGGGAATACGACAGGTATTCCGTCTGGATTCGTCGACTTGGACAAAATGACGGCTGGATTTCAGCGAAGCGATCTGATTATTGTAGCGGCTCGTCCTTCGGTAGGTAAAACGGCATTTGCACTGAATATTGCGCAAAATGTAGCGGTACGTGCCAAAGAAACGGTAGCTATTTTCAGTCTGGAGATGTCAGCGGCACAGCTTGTCCAACGTATGATCTGTGCGGAAGCGAATCTGGATGCGAATGTAATGCGTACCGGTGAATTTAAAGGTGATGAAGATTGGGCGAAGCTGACGATGGGTATTTCTTCGTTGTCTGAAGCAGAGATCTATATTGATGATACACCGGGCATTACCGTTTCAGAGATTCGTGCCAAATGCCGTCGTTTGAAAAAAGAAAAGGGTCTGGGTATGATCGTGATCGATTATCTTCAACTTATCTCTGGACGCGGTAAAGCCGGCGAGAACCGTCAGCAAGAAGTTTCTGAAATCTCGCGTACGCTAAAGCAAATTGCTCGTGAATTGTCTGTACCGGTTATCGCACTGTCTCAGCTCAGTCGTGGTGTAGAGCAACGTCAAGATAAACGCCCGATGATGTCTGACTTGCGGGAATCCGGTTCCATTGAGCAGGATGCGGATATTGTGTCTTTCTTGTATCGGGATGATTATTATAATGCAGATACAGAAAAGAAAAATATTATCGAGATTATTATTGCTAAACAGCGTAATGGTCCGGTAGGTACGGTAGAATTGGTGTTTTTGAAAAACTTTAATAAATTCGTAAACTACGAACGTGTTCAATCGGATATGTTCGCAGGATAGCGGTACAACATATTATTTCAATAGTAAGTAGTGGATATAGAGGAGTGTAGAAAGTGCCTTGGATTCTTGAAGATACAGCGGGCGTTATCACATTTGCTGATTTTTTTCCTTTAACTACATCAGATTTGCCACACATCTCTGCTAAATTAGGTTGGGAAGCATCATTTGATTGGAATATTTACTTACAATCTAACTCTATATTTACTGCTTTGAAGTTAGTCGACAGCCATGGAATGATTCATGGCTGTTTGGCATATCGAAAAGATCAGGGCAATTTATTTGTAGAGCTTGCTTTAGTAGAAAAATCTCCGCAACATCAACGTACAGTTTCCTATATTAATATTGGTAAAGTGCTGTTCGCTTGTGCGTATAAGATTAGTTTTGATGCTGGATTTGATGGGTTTGTAGTACTTACACCCAAAACAAACTTAATTGATTATTATGAACGGGTATATCGTGCTCAGTTTATAGGAAATATAGATCATTACCCCCGTTATTTGCTTGATCCAGCTATAGGGAAATCTTTGATTATGTTATACTACAGAGAGAGGATGTGATGCCAATGACAAACAAAATAAGACGTGGAACTTATGGATATTTTGCTTTGCAAAAGGCAAGATCAGCTATACCTCGTAGATACTCACGCCTATACGGTAAATCCGAGCAAGAAACGAATACTATTCACACCCTTACTATGCATGCCCCTTTATCTGAAGATGGAGCCAAACAAATTGGTTCTAAGATAGAAGAGTTACGTAAACAAATGAACATCAATATATAACAAAAGAACTGCTCAGGCGGTTCTTTTCTTTTGTAGATGTGCTTTTTAAAGACTGACTTCTTTTTGAAAGGGTGTAATACATGAAACAACATATCCATATCAATCTACCTATAAGACCTCACGAAGTACCTGATCTGCGTGCAGCGGTAGGATGGGAGCGGCGAGAGCAAGATTATCCTGCTTTATTAGAGCGGTGTCAGTTTTATGCAGGAGCGCGAGATGAAGCACAGCGATTGATTGCATTTGGCTATATCTCAGGTATGGGATTGCAACATGGGTATTTAGAAGACATTCTTGTTCATCCTGACTATCGTTATCAACAGCTAGGAACTCATCTGGTACATACGCTATTACAGCAAGCGAAGCATCATCAAATTGAAATTGTAACCTGTACGTTTACAGAAGAACACGCTTCTTTTTACCAAAAATGTGGTTTGACGTTAAGTAAAGGTGGAGTATGGAGAAGTTAAGTGATCATTTCCGAACGATAATATTTTTAATTGAATGTATTGTTCGCTTTTCATTTGACTTTAAAAAAGCAGCCTGTTACACTGATAATGGTGTTGAAAAGCTTACATTGCTTTAGTAAGTCTTTGCGTTACAGCACTGCTATGCCCTTCCGCTGCGAAACGGATCATTATGATTTGCACACGTCTGACCGTTCCTCGCAAGGAAGTTTTCATGCTGTCTGGCTGTTTGCAATATATTCGCTGTTGATCAGTTGTTTTTTGCAACGGACAGCTCAAATTCACGGTGTATAAAAACACCTACGGAGGAATGATTTCATGTCAACTGTAGTCGTTGTGGGAACGCAATGGGGAGACGAAGGAAAAGGTAAAATTACAGACTATCTTTCGGAGAGTGCTGATCTTGTTGCACGTTACCAAGGTGGTAACAATGCAGGTCATACCATCCTAATTAATGAGAAAAAATTCAAATTAACTATGATTCCTTCTGGAATATTTTACGAAGATAAAGCTTGTGTAATCGGTAACGGTATGGTTATTAATCCATCCGCATTGATCGATGAAATTAACTATGTGCATGACAATGGCTTCACTACCAAAAACTTAACGATTAGCGATCGCGCTCACGTGATTATGCCGTACCATATGGTATTGGATATTTTGGAAGAAGATCGCAAAGGTCCTAACAAAATCGGTACTACACGTAAAGGGATTGGCCCTTGTTATATGGACAAAACAGCTCGTTCGGGTATTCGTATTGCTGATCTGATGGACCCGGAAGAATTTGAAATTAAATTGCGTCATCAAGTAAAAGAAAAAAATCAAGTGATTACACAAGTCTATGGCGGCGAGCCTGTAGATGTAGAAGAAATTTTGAAAGATTACTTAGGTTATGCTGAAATTCTTCGTCAGTATGTACAAGATACATCTGTTGTGTTGAATGATGCGATCGATGCTGGCAAACGTGTTCTTTTTGAAGGCGCACAAGGTGTAATGTTGGATATCGACCAGGGTACATATCCATTTGTGACTTCGTCTAATCCTTCTGCTGGTGGAGTATGTATCGGTTCTGGAGTAGGTCCTTCCAAAATCCAACAAGTTATTGGTGTAGCGAAAGCATACACAACTCGTGTGGGTGATGGTCCTTTCCCTACTGAATTGTTAGATGCAACAGGTGATACTATCCGCGAAAAAGGTCATGAGTACGGTACAGTAACTGGTCGTCCACGTCGTGTAGGCTGGTTCGATAGTGTTGTAGTTCGTCATGCACGTCGTGTAAGTGGTATTACTGGATTGTCTTTGAACTCTTTAGATGTATTAACAGGTCTAGATACAGTCAAAATCTGTACTGGCTACAAATACAAAGGCGAGTTTATTACGCACTACCCTGCAAGTCTTAAAATGCTTGCTGAATGTGAAGCAGTCTATGAAGAAATGCCAGGTTGGAGCGAAGATATTACTGGCGTGAAGACATTGGACGAATTGCCAGAAACAACACGCAATTATGTTACTCGTGTCTCTGAATTGACTGGTATTCCGATTGCTATCTTCTCTGTAGGACGTAATCGTGAGCAGACAAATCAAGTAGCACCGATCTATCTGTAATCATTAGCTACTATATATAGTAAGTCACTTATAGAAATCATAATTAATAGAAACAAAATAGAAAAGGCATCCACGAGGGTGCCTTTTTTGTCGTACTGTGATTCCTATCCATCAGAAGAGAAATGTTAATGAACAGTAAAGTTGAAAATTTTGTCGAGATTATGGTAAAGTAAACGGGGAGTAGAAAAGGTTAATTTTTTGACACTTTTAGATGACAATTTTTAATAATTACTACTTATAACTATAACAATTAACTGAACTTCACTAATAACGTATCTAACCATGAATAGGGATAAGGATAAAAGGAGACGGTCATGAAAGGGTTTAGAAGCAAACTGGGGATGGGGAACACGCCCAAGCAAGATCAGCCGCGTGATCCACAGTTAGAAGTGCAGAACGAACAGCAATCAACCGATCAATCAGAAGCGCCATCAGCATGGTATACCATTACAGTCGATTCGATCCGCAAGGGGAAAAATAAAATGCGTCGTCGTCTGATGATTGCTGCTGGAGGTCTGGTAGTAGTTGGCGGGCTTATTTGGGCAGGCAATCATTATGTAACAGCAAATACGATTCCGTATTATGTGGTATCTGTCAAAGGACAGGCTATCGGTACGATTTTGCATAAGGAAGAATTACAGCAGTTATTTACAACAAAGCGGGCAGCGTATCAGAAGAAGTATCCAAAAGCGACGATGGTACTGAATACCAATGGCATTACAACTACAGAAGAACGTGCTTACAAAGCACAGGTCAATTCTGCAAACACACTCAAAACACTTGATGGTATGCTTACTGCCTATGCTAAAAGTGTAGAAGTGAATGTCGATGGCAAAGTGATCGGCATCGTTAAAGACCAGAAAGTGATTGATGCTGCCCTAGAACAAGTGAAAGAAAAGTATACAAAAAAAGCAGAATCGGCTAAAGCTTCTACCAAAACATCTACTAAAGCTTATCCAAAACAAGTCACAGGCTTAGAATCAGTGACATTAAAGCAAAAAGTATCTACTGGCGAAATCAAAGCCAATCCTAATAAATTGTTAAGCAGTACACAGTTAGCGAAAGTCATGACAACAGGTGTAGAATCACCAACAACTTATGTGGTACGTGAAGGTGATACGATCAGCTCGATAGCATCAGATCATGATATTACTCAAGAAGAAATTTTTGCGAATAATCCCAAAATTGATGAAATGGCGATGCAGATCGGTGATGAATTAACATTAACGGTTCCGCAACCGCCGATTACAGTCACTACATTTGAAGATTATTCCGAGCAGATTGTGACAGAACCTTCTGTAGAGATTCGGAAAAGCGATAGTATGCGTGAAGGCGAGTCCAAAGTGGTAGCTCAAGGAAGTACAGGACTCAAACGGATCGATTATCGGGTAACCAAACAAAACGGTCAGATGTTACGTGAGGAATGGTTAGGTCAAGAGGTGACGAAGAAATCATCACCTAAAGTAATCATTAAAGGAACCAAAGTAGTACAAGGGGAAGGATCAGGTAATTTGATCTGGCCGGTATCTGGAGCAAGTGTAACCAGTCCTTTTGGACAACGATGGGGCAAAACACATAAAGGGATCGATCTTGTCGGTAGTTCTTCTGTTATGGCAGCAGATGATGGTGTCGTCAGCTATGCAGGAACAATGACCGGTTATGGTAATGTCATTATTATTAATCATAACAATGGCTATGAGACGTTATACGGACATTTAAGCCAGATTGATACCAGTACAGGTGCTATTGTCGAGCAAGGACAACATATCGGTGTAATGGGCAATACAGGGCATTCCACAGGAACTCATTTACACTTTGAAGTACACAGTGGTGGTGCGATTCAGAATCCACTAGGATACTTACCATAAATCGAATAGTAGAATTCTATACAGCTTCTATATACTTTTGATATAGAAGCTGTATTTTTGTATATATCTATTGAAATTGCATAGTACTGATGATGTCGTGGAGTAAAGGGATATGTTAAAATAAAACCATAACAGGCAGGCATGGGGTGAATAATACAGATGCAAGGGAAAATTCTGGTTGTCGATGATGAACAACCGATCGCAGATATATTGAAATTTAATTTGGAAAAAGAAGGTTATGAAGTCATCTGTGCATTTGATGGAGTAACCGCTGTTGAATTAGCATTTGCAGAAGAACCGGACTTAATCTTATTGGATCTGATGTTGCCAGGAAAAGACGGGATGGATGTATGCCGTGAAATACGTACACGTATGCATATGCCTATTATTATGTTAACTGCTAAAGATGCTGAGATTGATAAAGTGTTAGGATTGGAACTCGGCGCAGATGATTATGTCACCAAGCCATTTAGCACGCGCGAATTGTTAGCACGTGTCAAAGCACAGATTCGTCGTCAGCAGAAATTAACAGCAGTACCAACTGCACCAGCTGCCAAAGAAGAAGAGAAAAAAGGGCTTCGATTGTTAGAGCTATTTATTGATACAGATATGTATATGGTTTATAAAGAAAATCAACCGCTTGATCTGACACACCGAGAGTATGAATTGGTGTATTATATGGCGAAAAATGCAGGTCGCGTCATGACGCGTGAGCATTTGCTTCAAGCTGTCTGGGGATTCGAATATTTTGGCGATGTCCGTACAGTCGATGTTACGATTCGTCGATTACGTGAAAAGATCGAAGACGATCCCAGTAAGCCCGAATACATTTTAACGCGTCGTGGTCTTGGTTATATGATGCGTAGTCCAAAATCAGGAGGACTATAACGTGAAGCGCAGATTTCCGTTGCTTCCAGGGTTCAGCCGTACGATTCAAGCACGGCTGATTATTATTTATGTACTGCTTATTTTGATTGCGATGCAGTTGATTGGCGTCTATTTTGTGAGTGCGATGAAAAACTCGTTAACTAGTAATTTTACACAGGATCTACAAGAACGTGCTGAATTGCTATCGGTACTTGCAGCAGATAAATGGTCGGGTAGTGGAGAAGCAGGTTCTAATGCGATCAATGATCTAAAGTTGATGGTTGATAATCTATACAATATGAGCGGAACAGAGATTCAAGAAATTCAGGTACTGGATATCAGTGGTCGGGTCGTTATTTCCTCCTTACAATCAGGTGCCGATCTGGAAGGTCGTCGTAATACACAAACCGTAGTTAGTCGTGCATTACAAGGAATAAGCGATAATGAAGAATATATTATTGATGAGACAGGAGAGCGCAAGCGTGTTGTTGCCAAGCCAGTAATTAGCGGTGGCAAAACAGTAGGTGCTGTCTATATTGTTGCTTCTATGAAAGAATTGTACAGCACGATGAAGCGTATCAATGGTATTTTCTTATCCGGTATTCTGATTGCGCTCGCTTTAACAGCTGTGCTTGGAGTGATTCTGGCACATACGATCACACAACCGATCAAAGAAATGACCCGCCGAGCCAAAGAAGTAGCAGAGGGGAATTTTGATCATCAGATGACCGTCTATAGCGATGATGAGATCGGTCAGCTAAGTGAAGCATTTAATTATATGACCAGTCGTCTGCGAGATGCACTTGCGCAGAATGAAGAAGAAAAAGATAAACTGGCTTCGATATTGAAAAATATGAGTGATGGCGTTGTAGCTACAGACGAACAAGGTCGCGTTATTTTACTTAATCGAGTCGCTGGAACGATGATGAATGTTAGTGAAGAAGAGATTGTAGGTAAAGAGTTAGCAGACCTTTTGCACCTGCCTGAAAATGAACGTACCAAATTGTTAAATGGCACACTTCGCCGTACAGTGCTCAAATTAGGCGAAGAATATGAAGGTAATTCTTCGATTGTACGTGTTACCTTTAGCCCGATCCATCGCCGTAAAGAAAGTATTACCGGTATTATTGCCGTATTGCAAGATGTAACAGAGCAAGAAAAGTTAGAAGGCGCTCGGCGTGAATTCGTAGCTAATGTATCGCATGAATTACGTACTCCGCTGACTACGATTAAAAGTTACACGGAAGCATTGGAAGATGGAGCGCTAGAAGAACGTGCGCTGGCAGAGCGATTTATCGGTGTAATCCAAAATGAAACGCAACGTATGATTCGGCTAGTCACTGACTTGCTTCATTTATCACGCTTAGATTCTAGCGAAGCGATGTTACGCAAGCAACGTACGGATGTGCGAGAACTGTTAGAAGATACGATTGATCGCTTTTCTGTACAAATGCAGCAAAAAGATATTCAATCTGCTACTGATCTGGATATTGATGTCGGCAGTGTATGGATAGATCGAGATCATATGGATCAAGTACTCGATAATCTAGTCTCTAATTCGTTAAAATACACACCGGATGGTGGTAAAGTGACACTGGGTGCTTATAGTACAGAAGATGGCATGGTTGCGATAACGGTTACTGATACAGGTATCGGGATTCCGAAGCAAGACTTGGATCGGATATTCGAACGCTTTTATCGAGTAGACAAAGCACGTTCTCGCAATATGGGAGGAACCGGATTAGGACTTTCTATTGCCCGGGAAATGGTGCTTGCTCATGAAGGTCATATTTCCCTTGAATCAGAGTTCGGGCAATGGACCAAAGTCACTGTTACGCTACCTTTGCATGAAGAAGGAGATGGAGTACATTGAGAGAAAATATCAAATCCATCTTACTTGTAGGCTTAATCGTCGTCAGTCTGGTACAGAGTTATTACCTGATTTACCGGATGCCTGGAGCAGATTCGGTGGCTAATTCGGAAGCTAGTTATGTGCAGACTGAAGATATGGGTCCACGGACTACGATTGAAAATACTATTTTTCCAGATCAGATGATTGTGCATCTTAAAAATAATAAACACACGGTATTCTATCCAGCATCATCAAATTACAATGCGATTTATAGCCGTCTAAAAGGTAGCAATTTTAGCCAGTTTAGACGATTATCAGTGCAAACGGTCAATTGGAATGAAATTCGTAATGATGCCGGGTTAGAAATGACATTCAGTAGCGGAATCCCTGTAAGTCTGTTGGAACGCACACTGGATATTAGCCCAGACTCATTATTTGAAGGCGATACTGTTAACCGAATCTGGATCTATAACACAACGAACAGTACCAAACCACGCGCTTTCTTTTTTAGTGCTAGTGGAGATGTAGTCTATGAAGCCACAGATATGGCATGGACGAATACAGATATTCAGCAGATGATGATAATGAGTACAGATTCGATCAATTACCTTTATCAAACAGACGGTTATTATATTCCGCAGACAGCGCTGAATATTCAATCACTGACACTCAAGCTTGAAATGTATACAACAGAACAGATGCAGCGTAATCTGTTTTTTGATCCAGGAGCAACACGTAATATTAATGAAGAAAATGGAACCGAAATTTATACCGATAGCAAGCGCAGTCTACAGGTCGATACGAAGCAAAAATGGATGACCTATACCGATCCGACAGCACCAACAACAGGAACGAACAATGTATCGGATAATGTATTATCTGCGATCGATTTTGTTAATCAACATGGTGGATGGCCGGGATCCTATATGCTGATGATGGATAATAACACAAATGATGATAAAGAGTTTATTTTCCGCCAGTATATTCAGTCGTATCCGATTGTAGATACCGACAAATTAAAATTCGGCTATATGAAACTTGTAATGGAGCATGGCACAGTATCTTCTTATGAACGTTCGATGTTGTATACCGGTACTAACAATCCGCCAATCAATGAATCGAATATTACACGAGCCAAAGTGATCTCATTACCGGGCGGCAAAGCATTACAGAACTTGATCAAAGCACAGATTCCTGCTGATCAGATGATTCGTAATATTTATCCAGCATATCGTCCTACACTTGGTAATGGAGTGATTGTGCTGAGTCCGGTATGGATGGTTAAATTGCAAGATGGCAAAAGTATTGTACTGAACTCAAGCAATACGAATACAAGCATGAAAAAATGAACATGATTTGGGAGGTCCACGATGGATTGGGGAAGAGCAAAAAGCGTACTGATCTGTGCTTTTTTATTGCTAAACGTTTTACTGGGATACCAGTTGTGGGTGGATGTACGTGATCAAGCCCAATCCAATCTGGACTTTACCTCTTTAAGCGATAACGCGCAGCAAGCGATGGAAGAGAAACATATTCAGGTCACCGCACAGATTCCAAGAGATACACCTATTTTGTCCAAAATCATTTACCAGTATAATGGGCAAGATGTTATAGAGACTCCGATTAAGCTGAAAAGCTCTGTTGATAGTCAATTGATCTTTAATGAAGACGAATTACGTAATCAATTAGCAGACGAAATTCCTGATATCGAAAATTATCGGTATGATCCGTTAGTGAGCGAAGAAAGTGTATTTATGCTTCATCCGCTTATTAATAGTGATCTTCCTCTATTTAATATGAATTTACAGTTGTATTATAGTAATCAGAAGATTACTTCGTATACAGAGCCTCAATGGACAGTAAGTGCCAATCAAGATCAACCGAAGCAAGAAATTATCTCTGCATCGAATGCTCTTGGAAGCTTAATTGAAAAAGAAATACCCGAAAGTTCGGTAATTAAAGATATAGCGCTTGGCTTTTACGGGCAGACACTGGATAGTACGCATCAGCTCGCTGTACCGGTATGGCGTATTGCTCTAGATAGTGGAGCTTTTTATTATGTACAAGCAATAAATGGAGAAGTGATTGTTCCTCCAGCGGCAGAAAATAAGGAGTAGAGTAGACACATGGGAATACAGTTTACAGTCTTATCAAGTGGATCAACAGGCAATGCGACTATTGTTCAAAATAAAGATGCAACCATCCTGATCGATGCTGGATTGAGTGCACGTCGAATCGGTGAATTATTACAAGAACGTGATCTTACCGGTGAACAGATTCATGGGATTCTGATTACACATGAACATTCTGATCATATTAAAGGATTAGGAGCTGTTGCTCGAAAATACGAATTACCGATCTATGCAAATGAAAAAACATGGGGCGCGATGGAACGTTCGATCGGCAAATTGTCACCAGAGCAAAAGCAAATTATGCAAACAGGCGATCATCTTACATTCGGTTCGATGCGAATTGAATCGTTCGGGATCTCGCATGATGCGGCAGAGCCTGTAGGTTATTTTTTTACAGATGGAGATGAAAAGTTAAGTCTGGCTACCGATCTTGGATATGTAAGCGACAAAGTCATGCAAAGTATTGCCGGTTCTGATGTATTAGTGCTTGAAGCTAATCATGATATTGAAATGCTACGGATGGGCAGATATCCATGGAATACCAAACGACGGATTCTTAGCGATATCGGTCATTTATCGAACGATGCAGCAGGCGAAGCATTAAGTGAACTACTTACACGCAAAACTAAGCGTACTTATCTTGCTCACTTGAGTCGAGATCACAATATGATGGAACTTGCCAAGCTAACAGTACGTGATGCGATGGAGAGCAGAGGCTGCTTTTATAAAGATCATGAATTTAAGCTATGTGAAACGTATTATGATCGTCCAACACCATGGGATATTATAAGCGACAAATAAATTCAGTTTCAGAAAATGGTTATTTTTGGTAAAATTGAAATCATATAATTAATCTGATTAGCATAGACAAGCAAAGGGGCGATCAGCATGAGCTTATTTGATGATGATTTCTACAACACCAAAGTATCACGGCGATCCAAACGTAAAATGTCTGTGCCATTTTCATCTTATCGAAATCGTTCCTTAGCTGGACGTTCCAGATCGTCATCTACGATCAAAGTGATAGCGATTAGCTCGATCAGTAGTGCAGTAACAGTAATAGCGATCATTAGCTTATTCGGATGGTATAGCAACAGCTCCTCTTCTTCTGTTGTCGCTAGCAGTATCGTTCCTACGACGACTCAACAAACAGACGGTAATCCATATGAACAGTTAATTCATGTGGCGAATGAAGTACGTCCGGCGATGGTAAGTATTGTGAATTATCAAGATGAGTCGTCTACATTGAATGAGTCTGCACTTGGATCAGGAGTTATTTTCCGCAAAGAGGGCAGTAAAGCTTATATCGTCACTAATAATCATGTCATTCAAGACGCAGATCAAGTTAAAACAGTGCTAAGCGATGGAACCACATTAGCGGCGACTGTTGTAGGTACAGACTTTATAAGCGATATTGCTGTGCTGTCGATTAGCAGTAAAAATATCGATACGATCGCTCAATTAGGCAACTCGGATCAGCTTCAATTAGGCGAGACTGTGATGGCTATTGGCAATCCACTAGGATTTAATGGTACGATGACATCAGGAATTATTAGCTACAACAATCGTCTGATTCCAGTATCGCTTAATCAAGACGGTACGTATGATTGGGAACAAAATGTGATTCAGACCGATGCCGCGATCAATGAAGGCAATAGTGGCGGAGCATTGGTCAATTTGAACGGACAAGTGATCGGCATCAATACGATGAAAATCTCGGATACCGGTGTCGAAGGACTGGGATTTGCAATTCCGATCAATGAAGTCATGAAGAATGTCGATCTTTTGATTAAAAATGGTAAAATTAGCCGTCCATATCTGGGCGTATATACAACAGACTTTGATAATAAAAATGCATATCGTTTGTTCGATGAACAAGAAAAAGATTACAAAAAGCCAGAGTTACCGAAAGGGGTAACCGATGGCATTATTGTCGTCGAAGCTAGTGGACCTGCCAAAGAAGCAGGAATACTTGCCGATGATATTATCGTGCAGTTAGATCAACAAAAAATCACTTCTACACTTGATTTACGCAAGTATTTGTATAATCATAAGAAGGTCGGTGATTCGCTTGAGATCACCTATTATCGGGATGGCGTGAAGAAGGATATTACTCTTCAACTTCTGTCCAAGCCTGATTGATCTACTTGCCGATATAGATATTGAACCAGTAAAGGAGCTTGACCCTATTGATGTATGTCGTATGTAAAGAACACATTGAAAAAGCATTGGAAGAATTCGTAGATGAATTGGAAGAAGCACCGGATGTTGTCGATCTAAAAGAGACCGAATTTTCGGACTGGGACCCGCCTGCAAAATGTAGTTATTGCGAACAACATGCTGAATTTTTGGTGGTCTAACCAGAGCAGGTAACAAGATCGCAACTATTATACAGTGACTTAGGTATTCATGAAATGGCGTTGTATAGAGAGAAATAAAGTGAATGTAATCATGAATTTATAACTAACAGGCATTCTAACCAGCACGTACAGATCATGAACGGATCAAAAGGGGGAGGAACCGTAAGCGCGGTTCCTTATTTCCTTTGGTCTGAACAGAGTGTATGTGCTTTTTATATGAGGCATAACATTTTATATTTTGACGTTACTGTCATTATTTTTTAACTTTGCTGAGATTCTCTGAATAGCGTACTTCTATATAATAAAAGAATAGAAAATGGGTAAATAAATGAGGAACATGTACAGAAAGGGTAGAAGAAATGAATAACATCTGGGCACTTTTACATAAGGGGCGGTTACGTCATGTCTAAACCGCTTCAACAGCACCGTTACATGTCAGGACTGGATGGGTTACGTGCTTTTGCTGTCATGGCAGTAGTATTGTATCACCTTAATATAGATTGGGCGCCCGGTGGATTGCTGGGTGTCGGTATATTTTTTGTATTATCCGGTTATCTCATCACAGATATTCTTGCAGGGCAATGGGAACGTCATCATCGATTCGATCTAGTCGACTTCTGGATTAGACGCGCAAGACGCTTATTACCTGCTATGTTCGCAATGATCATCTTGGTCGTATTATGGTGTCTGGTCGTAGATCATTCACGTCTGCCAGCACTGATGGGAGATGTACCTGCGGCATTATTTTATGTCAGCAACTGGTGGTTTATTTTCCATAAAGTATCGTACTTTGAAAGCTTCGGCCCGGCTTCACCACTCGGTCATCTGTGGTCGCTGGCTGTCGAAGAACAATTCTATCTAATCTGGCCATTGCTACTTGCATTAGGGCTGAAATTCCTACCGAAACGTGTTAATCTAGCAGGTTGGATTCTGAGTCTAGCTGCAATCTCAGCACTGTTAATGGCTGTATTATATGAACCGGGTAGCGATCCCAGTCGTGTCTACTATGGAACAGATACACGTATCTTTGCACTATTGATCGGAGCAGCGCTTGCGATTGTATGGCCAAGTGCCAAGCTCAAAGCTCGCGTCTCTTCTCAAGCACGCACTGTATTGGATGTTGTTGGTGTCGTGACGTTATTCGTACTGGGCTGGATGATCTGGCATACAAATGAATATCAGCCATTTCTATATCGTGGTGGAATGGTGCTGATCGCCATCATCACAGCACTGCTGATTGCCACATTGGCTCATCCAGCAAGTCGCCTTGCGATTGTGCTCGGTTGCAAGCCTTTACGCTGGTTAGGCAAAAGATCTTATGGACTGTATCTGTGGCATTTCCCGGTGATCACACTCTCGACTTCACAGATCAGTACAACAGAACCTTCGATTATCAAAAGTATTGTACAAGTAGCAGTCAGTCTAGCCCTTGCAGAGTTATCGTGGCGATATATAGAACAACCGATTCGATACAACGGCTTCCGCAGTATTCGTCTCAAATATCGGTTACAGCATATGGGATCTAGAGTCTGGTTGCATGGAGCTGTCATTTTGGTCGTATTCGTACTGGCTTCAACAGCAATCAGTCATCTTATCTCTAATAATGAAGATACAGCTATCGCACAACATGCAGCGCAACCTTCAGCAACGGTGATCACACCTGCGCCTAAAAATGTATCTTCTCATTCAGCAACAACGGATCATACCAATCCAGAATCATCCGCTACAGGAGATTCAACCGATCCGTCCAAAGAAAGTTCAACAGCAACTACAGAAGATTCACCAGAAAGTAAGCAACCAACAACAGAAACTAGTAAAACAGGTACTGAAGAAAAAAAATCAAATTCTACGCATAAAGAACCGGTTAAAACGACAGAAGTCGATACCATTTCTGGCAAAGGCATCAGCGCAATCGGCGATTCTGTTATGTTAGATGTCGCTCCTTATTTGAGCGAAGCGATGCCAGGCATTGTGATCGATGGCAAAATTGGCAGACAGTTAACCGAAGCATCTGGAGTCGTCCAACAGCTTTCACGTAACGGACAACTGGGTCACAAAGTGATCTTAGAACTTGGAACGAATGGATCATTTACCAAAGAGCAATTAGACGATCTGCTCGCTGATCTGAAAAGCGATAGTGTGAAGAAAATTATTGTAGTGAATACACGTGTTCCTCGCCCATGGGAAAGTGTAGTCAATCAGGCACTCAGTGATGCCGCCGCAGAAGATTCACGCATTACGATTATTGACTGGTATTCCGCCAGTGCTGGACAAGATTCATATTTTGCTCCAGACGGTGTCCATTTGAATCCATCGGGTGCGCGTGCATATGCTGCATTGGTCGTCAAAGCATTAAAATAGTGAAATGGAACAAAAAGGAAATAAATCCATTATTATTTTAAAAAGGTATTCACAACCTATTACTAAATGCCGATAAAAGAAAAGATGGCTTCATAAGTGCTCCCTGCATGCCGACTGAGATACAGTTAGCGTGCGGGGAGTTTTCAATTTATCGGAGTATTCAGATGAGTAGAATAATCAGCCTATACATATAAGTAGCAAAAGGATATCTAAAGGAAAACGTTATGCATATACAAATGATTAATGATTATAAGTATTGTTTCTTGTATTAGAAAGTTTTAAGTACGACATTTTGTATAGAGCTCAAATGCCCAATGAAGATGATTAATAGTACAACCTTAACTAAAATAAATTAAATTTACTAATATCAGAAACATGAATCTATTTTTACGGATTGAAATCTTCGCTTTGTATCATCAACAGACTATACAGCTCTGAAATGTTCGAAATTAGAAGCCTTATTCCTTGCGGAATAGGCTTTTTTTATTTTGGATATGAATTGAAGTTACTCTAGATGATTTACTTACGTGTATACTTCATTTTTCAAAATAAAGACTACCAGCTACCGTACTGGATCGCTAGCTGTGATCACGGTAGTACGGAAGCATCTAGTCATTTTTTTGTACACGTTGTTACAAAATACGAGTAAGCAGTGTCTTCCTTGTGGCAAAACGTATTATTCATACAGCCAAAATGAAGGGAGTACACACATGGATATTCAAGGGATACTTGGCGCGCTGTTACCACTTCTACCAAAGGTAATCATTATAGCGTTAGTGCTTTTAGGCGTTACCTTCTTTTTTTATGTTCTATATCGAAAAAGAGGTGGCAAGAGAAAGTTCTCAGTCACACAGTTTACCGCGGGTTATTTGCTCATTATGTGGTTTGGCTTGGTTATGATGTTAACTACATTCAGCAGAGGGGAAAACTTTGAGGGGTGGGTGAATTTTCGACTGTTTAGCGGCTATCTGAGTGCGTGGAATCAATGGTCTCTAAGCGAGCTTCAACTCATTATTTTTAATATGATGATGTTTATGCCACTTGGATTTTTACTGCCACTGCTGAGCATTCGAACGCGGCGTTTTACTCCTGTGCTAGTGATTTCTCTAATCGTAACTATTGGTATTGAGCTGACTCAGGTGCTTAGCAAAAGGGGTATTTTTGAGTTAGACGATATTTTTCACAACACACTAGGCAGTATAGCAGGCTACTTGATCATGCAGGCTATTCTAAACAGTGTGAATCAGCGAAAGCTAGACTTCAAATCGACAGGGCTTGCGCTGTGCATTCCCATAGCGTTTGTTCTATTGTTTACCGGTGCGTTAGCTGTCTATCAGGCAAAAGAGTTGGGTAATCTCTCAATTCGACCAGCAATCAAGCAGAATATGGATGGGGTCGAAGTTAATATAGCTACCAAGCTTCCAGAGAAGGCGGAGCCAGTTTCACTCTATGTTAATCATAGGATTTATAATCTGGAGTATGGCAAGCATATAACTGCGCTTATTCAACCATCTTTCCATCTTCAGCAGAAGCAAGGAAAACGAGTGGATGGAATGAATCGAATATGGTCATTTACCGATAGTAACGGCAACTCGTATACGTTCAACTATAACGTGCAAGATGGTGTATGGCAGCTGTATAATGCGAGTGGTGAAGAGGTTAAGCTTAGTAAGGAAGAACTAACAACGCAAAGAGAGTTCTACGAAAAATGGATGCTAGACAATGATATGTTGCCTGCTGATACCGTATTTAGCATACAGAACGAGGATACGCTGAGATGGGATATCCAAAAATCAGTGGATGCTGTTGCAAAGGACGAAAAGGATTTTGCCGACGGCATGATTATGATTATACCTTCTGCTGATGATCAGCAGGCGCCTCGTGATTTATTTGATGCGATGAATAAGAATGAGTATGTACGTAAAGTAGACGTAATAAGTCCAGCACAAGCATATACGTACATCCTTCAAGGGGATTTCTATATGTATAATCATCTGAAGAAAGGCGACGTGCTAACCGTTGAGAAATATGAGCTTGCATATAACTATGATTCGAAAGGATATTACCAACCGGTGTATCGCTTCACTGGAAATGTGAACAAAGAACAGTGGGAAACGCTTGTACCCGCAATGTCTATTTCTTAAGGGGATGCTTGCCCAGGGCTAGATAGTGTACACTTAACAGTAAACAGGCTCACGATCAGCCAAAGGATAGTCAAAGGAGAACGTCATGCATATACAGATTATTGGGGTCGGCAAATTAAAAGAAAAATATCTAGTACAAGGAATCGCCGAATATAGCAAAAGATTAACGCCGTATATCAAATTCCAGACAATTGAAGTGAACGATGAGAAAGCACCGGATACGTTAAGCGATGCAGAAGTACGGATCGTCAAAGACAAGGAAGGCGAACGGATACTGTCTCAGATCAAGCCAGATGCACATGTGATTGCGTTGACATTAGACGGGAAGCTATGGAGTTCGGAAGATCTAGCAAGTGAACTCGATCGGTTAGGGACGTATGGTAGCAGTCATGTGGTGTTTTTGATCGGTGGGAGTCATGGGCTTGGGGACGAAGTCTTGAAGCGAGCGCAACAGAAGTTATGCTTTGGACGTATGACCCTACCGCATCAGTTGATGAGATTGGTGCTCGTGGAGCAGGTGTATCGGGCAGTGAAGATTAATCGTGGGGAGCCGTATCATAAGTGATGGCAACGTGATCTCTTACTTTTTTACAGTATGAGATTATATGTATATTCTCTTAAACAAGTAAATCTACAAGTGTAGATTGGTTAGGTCTTTCTGAAACTTCTTATGAATCTGCTGAATTGCCATCAGAATCTCTCAGGTTTATTTTTTCATTAGAATATAGATTTTCAACTCCTCTCGTAATACTTATGCTTTTGAACGACTAGGAAAGAAGAATATAATATAAAAAATTGAAACGAGGGTCTATAATGGAGCATTGTTTAGTAGTAGCAGCTACAAGATCTAGTTTTAGCTTTAAAGAAAACGCGAATTACAAATTTGTTATTGGTGATATTAAAGTAGGATTTAAAAAAATATCAGATGAAAGAGATCAAGCTTTTACAGGACTAAAGTATGGCTGGATAATCCAACTTGAATTGAATGCAGATGGTATGGAGTCTGCTATTACACTAGCTAACAATTTTATAGATTTCTTTTTATCTACTATTAGTCTAGAATCAGGCTTAGAAACTCATGAGAAAAAGCTTTTAATCGTTCTGGATACAAGCAATGAAGTAAAAGAGAGGGGGTTTAGACAATTTTTTTATGATCAATCTTTTTCACGGGGCGACACTATAGAAGTTTCGGAATTTACTGAACATGTAGGAGCAATTTGGCTACGGTATGAAGGAAAAGATAGAGACCGATTTCTGCGTGCACTACATTGGTTTAGAAAAGGTTTAAACGAAGGAGACGTTCTAGATCAGTTCCTAGCTTTTTGGCAAGGAGTCGAAACGCTAAATCCACTTTTGATTGAACACTTTGGTTGTGAGAAAACTGGCTATGAGCAGATTGAAAAAACATGCTGTGTTACTGGTAACGTATTTTACGAGATGAGAACAACAAAGCAAGGTATGGAAGAATTAGTGAGACACATTGGTTTAGAAGAAAAGGCGTGGAAACAGATAAGTAAAGCTAGAAACGGAATTTCTCATGGTTTTAAGTCATTAAAAGATGTTCAAGCCGAATGTGAAGACTTGATGCCAAAGATTGCAGAGCTTTTGTATAAAGGCATCTTGCTCTTACTGAATAGAAGTGAGAAGGACACCACTTTAAAAAACCTTTCTTATATTTCACCCTTGAAGCTTGGAGAAGTTCACTTTATAGACGTGATAATAAAGGAAGAAGATGTTGGAAAATTGTTAAGTGACTATTATCCCTACTTTCAAATGAGTATGGAATTAGCACCTCAAGAAGATGGCTACATTTCAGAGACAAAATTTTCTACAAAACTAGAAAGTGAATATGTTTTGCTCAGCCTAAGTGCATCGGGGCGAGGGCTTCGTATGGAGTACTTGTCAGAAGATGAAGGGTAGAATAGAGCAATTAGGCAGAGACCAGTCTCTGCTTTTTCCCGTTGCTGAAACACTCAACGAGGGGAACCATATCATAAATAGGGCGAACTTTTGAGGATTGCAACAAAGATAGCGACTGCAAAACATGTTAAAATTATTATTCTTACTACAAAAAGCCCGCCAATTAGAGATATCACAAGGCGGCGCTAGAAGCAGTTGAAGTGAAACGCATACGTAAACTTATTTCCAATTTCCGCGGGCATTGAGCCTAGCGGATTTTTCTTTATTAAGCAGTGAAATCTGTTGAATTAGGCAAGGACTCCGACAGAAAAGGCAAAGACCTCAGTATTCAATCCCCTATACTTAGAGTAAATATCCTACCGATAGGAAAGAAGCTTTTTGAAAATGCATGAATTAGTTGGAGCGACAGGCTTAATTAGCATACAACAACAGAGGAGGGGCATTCATATGGGAAATAAAATAATTAGGGGACTTGTGTTCATTCTAGCAATTTCGATTGCCGGATACGCTATTGTGCAGTATGGCTTTCTTAACGCTAGTAATGCTGGACTTGTCTCGTTCAAATTGCAAAAACCGAATTTTGAACTCCAACCATGGATCTATGTGTTATACACCCATATTTTCACCGCGATATTCGCTTTGATTATAGGACCCTTTCAACTATTTATAAAGCCAACTAATGGCAGGAAACGTTGGCATCGCCTATTGGGGTATGGATATGTTCTTTCGATTACAGTGAGTGGGATCGTGAATGTGTATTTATCTATTTTTGCGACAGGAGGTTGGATTTCCTCGCTTGGGTTCATGTCGCTCGATGTACTGTGGGTTACGACTACGTTTATGGCAACGAGAAAAATTCTGTTCAAAGACATCCAAGCTCATAAAGTATGGATGCTTCGTAGTTATGCGCTTACGTTTTCGGCGGTCACGCTTCGCATCTTGTTAGCACCGCTGATTTTTCTGCTTGGCGATTTCGAGGCGGCGTTTCGGGCTGTCGCCTGGCTTTGTTGGATTCCTAATCTGATCGTCATAGAGGTCGTGATTTCCAGAATGAGGTTACGGCGACAACAAGGATTTACAACTGCTACGCCAAAATAATCCGTAAAACTGCGCATCCATAGCGCAGTTTTATTTTGCATACAGTGGAATAAGTATCTTGCATAAGGATAAATGTAAGTAAACATTCATTCGCTCGTAGAAGATTGATATAAATACTTATCCAAATACAACAACTGATATTGTAAAAATGTTGTGTTCATTTGTATGCGTAAACTAAATCAGTGTATAATACCTACTAAAATATGGGGTACGTATATCCTATATTGCTATTTAATTAAAGAATGGGTGAAAACGATGAGTATCCGATACACCGATTATGTACGTATGAAAACAGGTCAATACCAGTCTGTAGGTAAATTTGGCGATGATATTTATGTATTTGAGATGCTAACAGGTATCACAGACACTGCCGAGTTTCATCAGATTTCGAAGGAAGAGTTCGATTCATTTGAAGTCTGGTCTGAAGATGCACCAGAGTATCCCAAAACATATGAAATCCTTGCACGTCCTGTGCTCTGTAGTGGATATTTGGGAAAAGCGTATTTAGATGCTTCGTTGCTTCGTGATATGTAAATGGGTAAAATTTTGCTTAAGGATGAGCAATAAAAAATGATCTCGAAAGGATACGTACGTTATGAAAAATTTTATTATTTTTGGAGCTAGTAAAGGATTAGGGGAAGCCTTTGTTAATGGACTACCCGAAAAAGGTGATCGTGTGTGGGTGGTTTCTAGAACGTACCCTAATAGTTTAGATGTTGAAGATGGTATTGAAAAATATTGGATTGAAGCTGATTTGGCAAAACCAGATGCCAGTACTCTGATTGGGAATACATTGAACGATGTTACTATAGATGTCTTGATATACAATGTAGGCATATGGGAGAGCAAAGGGTTTAGAGACGACTATGATTTTGAGAATGATGATCCCGCTGAAATTGCGAACATTATCAATATCAATGTGACTTCTACAATTACCTGTATACAGAAGCTTTTACCGAATCTGAAAAAGTCAGATAACGCCAAGATTTTCTTGATCGGCTCTACAGCAGGTCTGGAGCATAATGATTTTACACAAGTATCATTTACCGCTTCCAAGTTTGGTTTGCGTGGTATTGGCAATTCGATCAGAGAGCATGTGAAGAAATACGGAATTGGTGTCACTTGTATCAATCCGGGTGAGATTGCAACCCAAATTCCGTTAGAAGATGGAGTTGAAAAAGTGTTGTCTACATATGGAGGAACCCAGATTCCCCTTCAAGATTTGGTTTCTTTAGTCAAATGCGTAATGAATCTGTCCAAAGCTTCTTGTGTCAAAGAAATCAACATGCCGGCAATGTTAGATAGCAACGGTTAATTGGCTTTAGAGAGAACAATATGACGATAAAATTGAAATTCTTTTCAAACAAACCACTCTATGTTTAGGAGTGGTTTTTATTTTGTATGAGGATATACACGTTATAGTGAGATGTTAGTTTGACTTGGATATATAGTATTAACTCGTAATTCTATCTAAGTAAAGATAAAGGTATATTTCTATATAAATAACTAAAATACAATTCAATATCTTAATGTTGCCGTAATTCAATTTTAATGATGTATAAAATACGATCAAAAACCACAAATCAATTGTACTTCCCCGTAAACCGTGTTACTCTGAGGAGTGGCACAATTGACACTTCTATTCGGCAAGACTTCTTATACAATTATCACCATTTTAGCTATACAGAAAGGTAACACTATGATAAAAGTTGAAAACTTATCCTTCTCATTTCCGCAAAAAGAACTTTATAACTATATTTCATTTACGCTTGAAGAGGGACAGCATTGTGCTTTTATCGGAACAAGTGGTAGTGGGAAAAGTACGCTGATCGATATTCTGACCGATCCTGAACGGTATTTGTTCGAAGGCAAGCTGGAGATCGACCCGGATTGCAAAATCGGATATGTCAGTCAGTTCTCGCAAGTCGACAAAACCAAACCAATGACGGTTTTTGAATATATTGCAGAAGAATTTATTAAGATCCAAGATGAGATTACAGCGATCTATGCTGAAATGGCAACGACGTCTGATATGGATGCGTTAATGGAGAGACATCAATTGGCTTCAGACGCATTTGATGCGATGGACGGAGACAATTTTGAAAATAACATTAACAAGCAACTCAATCTAGCGAACCTGATGAAGCTCAAAGATCTGGATGTCACTTCTTTAAGCGGTGGAGAATTCAAGCTCATTCAAGTGATGAAAGAAATGCTAGCTCGTCCAGACTTAATGATTATGGATGAACCGGATGTATTTTTAGACTTTGAGAACCTTAATTCACTGAAAAAATTAATCAATACCCACAAAGGCATGTTACTTGTGGTTACGCATAACCGTTATCTATTGAATCATTGCTTTAACAAAATCATTCACCTTGAAAATACAGAACTCCAAGAATTCGATGGACGTTATATCGACTATAACTTCTCTCTTCTTCAGACGAAGGTTGAGTTGCAAGAATTGACCGTTGCTGAAGCGGAAGAAATTGAGAGAAATGAAAGTATCGTCGATAATCTACGAGAAATCGCTACCTATAACTCAGAAGCATCCCGTGGTAGAGCGCTCAAAGCTAGAGTAAGATTTACCGAAAGACTCGAAGCCCGTCGACTCAAAGCACCATTTGTAGATATTAAGCAACCGAATATTCATTTGGATATTGATCACGAAATCGAGAGTAGATTTGCGATTAATGTCCGCGATTATAGCGTTTCTTTTGACGAACTGCTTTTGGAAAATGTAACCTTTAAAATGAAACCTAAAGATAAAGTCGCTCTGATCGGTCCGAACGGTACAGGGAAAACGACATTGCTTCGAGATATTTTCAAAAATAATCATGAAGCAATCGACATCAAGACTGATGCTAGCATGGCGTATTTATCTCAGTTTCAAGGTGAAATGCTCACCGATTCCAATACAATTATTGAAGAATTTATAGAAGCTGGCTTTAAAACGTATGACGAGGTGATCATCTACCTTGCAGAGTACGGCTTTGAAGGCGAAATTTTGAACCAGAAGATAGCTTCTTTGTCCGGTGGAGAGAAAAACTTGCTTCAATTGGCTAAAGTTGCTGCTAGTCACGCCAATGTATTGTTTCTGGATGAACCGACAAGCCATTTAGATACCTATACTCAGATCGCACTGGAAAAAGCGATAGCAGACTATAAAGGTGCGATTCTGATGATTTCGCATGATTTCTATTCGGTTGTGAATGGTATGGATTATGTGTTGATTATTGAAGATAAAACGGTTAAAAAAATGAGTATGGTTGAATTTAAAGAGATGATTTATACGAGTCATTTTAATAAAGGATATCTGGAAGCAGAGCAAAATAAAAAAGCTGTTGAAATGAAAATCGAACTAGCGTTAAAAGATACGAATTTCGAACTTGCCAAGCGTCTACTAGACGAACTGGAAGAATTGATTAAGTTGGTTTAACGGACAGCGATACGATTAGAGTGAATAAGCTATAGTTCAGCAATAAAATAAGATGATAGAAAAGCCTCTATACAGCAAAAAGACACTGGTGCATCACATCTCAGTGTCTTTTTTGTTGTACAGATGTCTTTGTCGCTAGGGCTAAGCATTACTTTTTGATTTGCGATAGTGGGGATGAGAATATATCGAACAGTCACTACAGCAAACAAATTTGAAGTATAAAGTATCATTTATCTGCATCAACAACACTCGTATGATCTTTTATTTGGCTGTGATGGTCGATTTCCTGATTCCACAGAAAGAAGAAGCGATTCGCGAAAGAAATGCGCAGTAAAGTTTGCTGACCCATTTTTTATAGCAAATGCATAAAATCAAAGACCACTTTCTACTAGCACAAGAAGTGGTCTTTTTATTTTACCTATTTTCGATAGAATTTCAGATTGAAATGCAGTTAATTCTTCAAGCTATGCACCTATATATAAAGTAGATTATGGTCTTACTTCACTAGACATTTGAAGCCTTTTTTTAGAATCAAAAACCTTGATCTTGATCACAATACAGCCCAATGCAAGCAGTAGAAATAAAATACCACTCCACGTAATCGAATGTATTCCGATCTGCGATATAAACCATCCGCCAGACGTTGTTCCAATCGTAACTCCCAAGTTAGCAAACGAGACAAATAAGCTATTAGCAAATTCCGGTGCTTCCGAGGCTTCTGAAGTGAGCCAGGTCTGACTGACAATTAGACCACTGGTAAACACAGCTCCCCACAACAGAATAATGATTATCATAGGAATTGTATAACTGCCCATATAATAGACCAGTAGATAAATAATACCGAGTGCAAAAGGATAGACAATAGTCGTTTTTAGCATATTTCTACTTAAATATGTAGCTGCTCGTATATTGCCAACGATTCCGCTCGCACCAAAAAGAATTAACATAATACTAACTACTTTGCCACTCATCCCGGTTACGACTTGAAGATATTCTGCAAAATAAGAATAAACAGAATATAAAGAAGCTAGAAATAAACAAGCTGTTGCAATCGTAAGCCAGAGTTGTGGTTTTTTCAGTACGGTTAACTGTTTGCCAAAAGATAACTTTGTCTCAACCGGTAATGTTGGAATAAAGACCACAATGCCAACGATCGCGATCGCATTGATTACCGCTGAAAATAGAAATGCGGTTTCAAGTGAAAACTCGTCTCCTATAAAAGCAGTGATCGGAACACCTAATACCATACCTATCGTTAAGCCAGTAAATACTTTGCCTACGGCGATTGCACTTTGCTCTTTGGGTACAGAGCTTGCCGCAGCTGCAAAAGCGACAGAAAAATAGACAGGGTGTAGAAAAGCAGGTAAAAGCCGAAAGATCATCAACGCTTCATAACTGGGAGCAAATGCAGAGAAAATATTAGCGATGGTAAATACAAGAAGAACACTAATCAGAACCCTTTTTCGATTGAACCTTGAAAGTAAAAGAGTCATAAACGGCCCAAAAATAGCAATAATCAAAGCAAACATGCTCACTAACATTCCTGCTTGAGATACACTGATTTGAAAATGTTCAGCGATTTTTGGCAAAATACCAACGATACCAAACTCTGTATTTGTAATCCCAAATACGCCGAGTGCAATCGCATAAGTGAAAAATGTTTTATTGGAGTACAACATAATCATCCTTTCAAAGTTTAGTTGACTAATTCAATTGATTTAGTTGGTTTTATCATAAAGCCTCAACCATCCTATAAGAACCAGCAGGGAATGTATTCTAGCTGGATAGGTTGAGGACATGGTGAAGAAAAGCAGATGATATTTACTCGGCAGATGATTGTTTTGATTGGTAATCGTGTTCTATTCCTTTGTAGGTAACGATCTTATCAGCGAGTAAATCCATATTGTGCTGTAATTCTCTCATTTTCTGCTGTACTTCTGCGTAGTGCTCTTCGAGAAGAATCCTCCTTGTTGTTAGAGTAGAATCACCTTGTCTTCGAAGTTCGGCAATTTCAAGCATGTTGGTAATAGACATTCCTGTTGCTTTAAGACGGGTGAGAAATTGAATCCATGTTAAGTCTGCTGAAGAATAGCAACGATACCCGAGCTCATTGCGATCAATCGAAGACAACAGTCCGATATTTTCATAATATCGAAGGGTGTGGACACTAAGACCTGTGACAGTAGCTACTTGTCGAATCGTTAATAATGTTTCCATGAGACAAAGTATATACCTTCGAGTAAACTCTAATGCAAGTTTTTTTTCGCGGTACATTTTATGATGAAGAGCATAGTAGAATAAGGATAGTGGGATCGCTGTAATCTATACATATGACCTTTATAACTAGAAGATTAATAAGAAAGGGTATGAAATAATAAGAGGTAAAATACAGTAGAGTAGTTGTAAAAAATTCAAATATTTTTTTGGAAGAGAAGAGGAACATACGCATGAACATCTATTGTCAGGGGATTTTTAAGCAGATGGATATGGCTGTCGATTCTGTGATTAAGCTCATTAACACATTGAGTGACGATGATCTGAGTATTAGACCAACCGCAGAGAAAATGTCTATTGGAGAGTTGCTTGCGCATATGTCTGTACTTTGCAAAGCAGACTTTCTGATCGGAAAAGGTGTCACAGAAGAGGAGATCGATCGTTTCTATGAAGAAGCGGAACCTGCGCCTCATCTAAGTGCTATCGCAGAGGGTTTACTACATCATTATGCTTTTCTCAAAGAAGGGATAGCAGAGCTAGAAGAATCCGAACTTTTGCGACAAACCACAGCATTCTGGGGTGGTACGCATTCTCGGTATGAATGGCTTTTGGATACTCAAGCACACTTCTACCATCATCGTGGACAACTACATGCGATGCTCGTTCATGTGTTGAAGCGAGAGCCTAATGTGCAATTGTTTGAATAAAATACATATAGCCCTGCACGCTAACTTCAATACTGTTAGGATGCAGGGCACTTTTTTAGGTCACAATACTTAATATATAAAATGATCTTTTTTCGATTAATTAACAATATTTACTTCCATACCATGACATTTGAAAACATGATCAGGGTTGTTTTTAATATCTTCTTTCTGCAAATCATACATCGCTAGTTTGTAATTGATTTCTTCCAGATGTTTTAATTCTTCTTCAATATGTTTTTGTATTTCTAATTTATGAATTTTTAACATTTCTTCTCTTTCCAAAAAAGTAGAATTGCCTGCTTCAAAAAGCTCTTTATACTCTTTGATTTTGGCAATAGACATTCCTGTTTCTCGAAGACACCGAATAAAAGCAAGCCAATCTATATTTTGTTCGGTGTAGACTCTTCTTCCTTTTTCATCGCGGGAGATATTAGGTAATATGCCTTGCTCTTCATAAAATCTTAGCGTTTTCGCAGAAATATTTACATTTTCGATAACATAATTCATGGTATAGACCATATTATTTTCTCCACCTTTTAGTTACAGTTACTGTAACTAGATCATATCATAAAAGCAGAAGTAGAAACTATAAAAATATTAGTAAAGCTATAAAAAATTCTTCTTTACTTCCCCTTACGTCAACCAATTACAATAAGTATTGTAAAGAAAATATAACATAAAGAGGGATACCGATATGAATACAAAATATAGCAAGTTATTTGAACCGTTTACTTTTAAAAGTGGAGTCACCATTAATAATAGAGTGGTTATGGCACCGATGACCACATGGGCAAGCAATGAAGATCTTACCGTTTCCGATGAAGAAGTGGACTATTATCAAGAGCGTGTAAATGGGGTTGGACTTGTAATTACAGGATGTACGCATGTAACTCCGAATGGACAAGGGTTTACACATGAATTTGCAGGATATGCTGATGAATTTGTACCGAGTCTACAAAAATTAGCGAAAGTCACCCAAAGTGGAGGCGCACCAGCTATTTTACAGATTTTCCATGCAGGTAATAAAGCATTGCCAGACTTGGATGTTGTCAGTGCAAGTGCATTACCTTCTGAAAGTACAGCTCTTGGAGCAACCGCAGCAGCAAGAGAATTGTCACATGAAGAAGTGCTTTCGATGATTCAAGCTTTTGGAGATACAACAAGAAGAGCGATAGAAGCAGGATTCGACGGAGTTGAGATTCATGGCGCTCATGGATTTTTAATTCAAAACTTCTGGTCACCGTCGACGAACCAACGGACAGACCAATGGGGCGGTACACTAGAGAACCGACTACGTTTTCCATTAGCGATTATTGAAGAAATCAAATCTGTTATAGCAAAATATGCTACCAAGCCATTCATGGTAGGCTATCGCTTGTCACCAGAAGAATCATCCAAAGCCGATGGATTGCGTATGAAAGATACGTATGAATTGATCGATTTTCTAGTCGAACAAGATCTGGATTATATTCATGCTTCATTAGATCATTTGTCCTCCAAGCCAGTAGATGCTCAAGATGATCGCACCAGACTTGAATTGATTTTGGAAAAAGCAAACGGTAGAGTGCCTGTATTAGCAGCAGGTTCGGTAACAACAGCAGATCAAGCTCTTGAACATGTAGAATCAGGATTACCATTGATTGCGCTTGGACATACAATAATTATGAATCCTGATTGGGTAGAGAAAGTGGAAAGCGGACGCGAATCAGAGATTACTTCCGAATTAAATCTGTCCCGTATTCAACTTCCAGAAAAATTGGTAACTATTCTTAAAAACTCACCAGGTTGGTTTAATATTAGCGAATAATATAGAGTGATAGTTCGGATAAATGTATACCACATTATAAATCAAAAATAATGCTCTATTACTTTGAAAAGGCAGATTATCTTAAAGATGATCTGTCTTTTTAGTGGTATACACAAATTGTGTAATGTGGAATAGCTAGAAAGTGAATGTAGATTATTTATAGGAGTAATCTCTTCTTAACAATTAGAGTGAATTTTTTTATGTATCTATGTGAATATGACGATGGATTTTTAAGTATTTTTGCCGATTTCCTTATCTTTTCCCGATTAAACACACCTCCAACGGGTAAAGAACAACTAAAAGGAAGAGGAGGAATATAATGTTTAATATGAAATCAAAAGGGAAAGCATTAACGGTAGCCGTATTGATTGCTCTACCGCTATCTACTGTCGCAGGTATCATACCATCTATATCCTCATCAGAAACAGCAATCGCTGCTACAACATCGACAACTACTCCATCCAAAATTACCAGCGCGTTAAAAGGTGGCTACACAGTAGCAGGAACGAAGCTAGATGTACCGTGGTCTATGCAGTTCTCTGGCAATACGG
Source organism: Paenibacillus sp. PsM32 (assembly GCF_030433815.1). Taxonomy (NCBI): domain Bacteria; kingdom Bacillati; phylum Bacillota; class Bacilli; order Caryophanales; family Paenibacillaceae; genus Paenibacillus; species Paenibacillus sp. PsM32. The sequence continues at coordinate 61,912 of NZ_JARUWY010000004.1, forward strand.
TGTATATCACACAACGTGGTGGCGGTATCGTACAGATTAAGAATGGGAAGCAAACCGTACAAAAAGTGCAAACCAAAAAGCCACTTCGTGTTGTAGGCGAAGCAGGATTGACAGGATTTGTACTTGATCCTAAATTTACTAAAAATAAAATGGCATATATTTATCATGCGTATGAGAAAAATGGACAAGGATTCAATCGAATCGTTAAAGTGAAGTTAGTTGGCAACGTCTGGAAAGAGCAAAGTAAATTGGTAGAAGGTATTCCCGGCGGACGTATTCATGAAGGTGGACGTTTAGCTTTTGGGCCGGACGGTATGCTGTATAGTACAGCCGGTGAGACCAATGTCAGAGAGCTTTCTCAAGATCTGGATAGCTTGGGTGGCAAGATTCTACGGATGACGTCTACAGGTAAAGTTCCCAAAGACAACCCGATCAAAAATTCATACGTCTATGCTTATGGACTACGTAACTCGCAAGGGATCGCATGGACATCTGATGGCAAATTGTATGCATCCGATCATGGGCCAAGTGGTGCACCAATACCAGGCGGTGGCACCGATCGCACAGGACTAGATGAAATGAATCTAATTAAGCCAGGTTCCAACTATGGCTGGCCTAAGATTATGGGAACCGAAACAGCGCCAAATATGGTTTCACCGCTCTATGTAGCTAGTTCCAAAGCGATTGCTCCATCCGGTATCGCGACGACTCCAGACGATAAAATACTTGTCGCTACACTGGCAGGCAAAAGTCTGAAAGAATTCGATCCTATCTCCAAAAAAATGACTGATATCTTAACCGATGTCGGACGTGTACGTGATGTAGCGATCCATAACGGTAAGATTTATGTGATTACTAACAATACCGCAGGCGGAACACCAGAAAAGAACGATGATCGCTTGCTGATTTTAAAATAAGTAAAGGTCATTATAGATAGATTTACTACTTGATGATCCAAATAAAAAGAAGTAATTTGGGCATGATATCTGTGCTGGATTACTTCTTTTTCTATGATCTACACCAAAGTGGTATGATTGAATGGAATACAGTAGGAGAGGAGCAGATATGAAGAATACTCAGTTGATTATTGTCGAAGGTCTGATGGGGACAGGCAAAACCTCTACAGCTTCTTTTATCGGGAAATATGTAGAACAACAGCATAGGAAAGTAAATGTATTTTTGGAAGGAGACCTCGATCATCCGATTGATTTTGAAGGTGTCTCTTGTCTGAATGAACAAGAGTACAATTTATTATTGCATCAGTTTGCATATGACCAACAATGTATTCAGCAGATGGTTCGTGTTGAGGGCTACAATTATTTTTTCTCGTACAAAAAAGCAAAACAGATATTACAAGATACTTTTGCAGATGATCTATATACATATATAGCGACTTATGATATTTACGAATTATCGTTAGCTCGACATTGCGAATTGATGTTACAGAGTTGGAGAGATTTTGCAGAGCGATTAGTATCTACCGATGAAGTAGTTATTGTAGAATGTTGTTTTTTTCAAAATCCAATGTGTATGTTATTAGCAAAAAATAACGCAGATCAAGCCGTAATTACGAAGTATATTCTGGAGCTGAGCGATATCATTAAGCCACTTCAACCGGTACTTATTTATTTGTATCAAGAAAATATACGCCAGACACTTCATAAAGTGAGTGTAGAACGATCATCTGAATGGTTGGATTTTGTGATCTGGTATTATACAGAACAGGAATACGGCAAAGCACATCGATGGAGAGGAATAATTTAGAAGTGATTTATTAAAGAGGTTATTTTTAGCATAATTAGAATTTATTCATATTAAATATAATGATTCTATAAACAAATCAAAACTTAATTCATGATTATGAATTAAGTTTTGATTATTTAATATTTTTATCATCTAAACGATTCAATTTTTCTTCTATTACTCGTAATCTCTGATTTTGACGATAAAATAAGGGAGTTAAGGTTACAATAAGTATAATAATAAATCCTATAATCATTAAGCACCTCTATCTATAATTAAGTTTAACCCATATTATATACAAAATAAATAAATTTTTCAATATTCAAATACAATTAAATGTATGATATCCTTTTTATGTAATAAAAAATAAAAAAAGGAGTTGTACTGATTTGAAAATTAGAGTTTTAAAATTTGTTTGTTGTTTAGGATTTATTGCTATTTTGTTGTTAGGAGGAAACTATGCTTCAAAAGCTTTAGCAAGTGATTCTGATAAACTCTGTAGTGTAGGTATAGGTAAAAGTTTAACCTGTGCTAATTCATTATCTAAAATTGATGATTTTGTAAATTTTAAAAATACTCTTTCTGATTATGTTAATGCAACTGACGCTTATCACATAAACTACATAACTACAACTTGGAAGCCAAGTGTTACGCGTGGGGATCCTATATACAAATCTTATTACGTTACAGATAATTATAACAATCGTCTTTTGTTTACAGATAATGATCATTATGGATATCATTTATGGGATTATAGTAGTGTCACTACTGGAATTAATAAAACTGCAGGTTATTATCCTGCATCTTATAAAAGTCCAGTATCAGTTTTAGAAATTCAAAATATGCCATCAATCAGTTGTACAGGTGCAACAGCAGCTTTTTGTAGAACTTACACACAAGCTAATCAAATTTCTGTATCTAGTGCGAGTTTATTGCCTCAAAATAATAATGAGGACTCTTTAGTGAAATCTACTACTGTTTCTGAAAGTGTGTATGGAACAAAAGCTTTAGGAAATAATTCATTAGGAATGAAGTTACCTTCATTTTTACCTTTTCAGATAAAAGATGTATATTCTCAAAAATCAAAAATTGGCAAAATAGACGCTACTGAGGTTACTTATTTGAGTGAAGAGAATTCAGACTATATAACTTTAAAAGCCAGTAATGCTAGTGTAATACCAACATCTAATAATTTTTCAATTCAAAAAGGTGAACTTGTTAAAAATAACTTAGAAACAAATTATTTAAATAATGGTGTAACACAGATTTTAGATTGGGAACAAGATGGCTTGTCTTATACTTTGTTTGCTTCAGGCAGTAAAATTTATACAGAAGATCAATTAAAAAATATTGCCAGTTCATTAAAATAAGTTTTTATTTCTTTAAAATAGGATTACTTCTTACTAAGAAGTAATCCTATTTTTGATAAATTTAATTTTCTAGCTTATTTATAAGGTTTTTATTATGAAATAGTAGTAAAGAATAAACAAAATCTGCTTATAACTAGCTTACTATTTTGAATTGGATGAATTACAGAATCTATTTTAAAGCTCCACTTGCATGATACCGTCCTTTTGGCACGACTAATGGTGAGCCAGAGATAGGGTCGGGAATTACAGTACAATCCAATCCAAAAATCTCTTTCACCCGCTCACTGGTAACCACTTCCGCAGGTGTACCTTGAGCAACGAGCTTGCCGGTATGAAGAGCAAACATATGATCCGCATAGCGCGCAGATAAGTTGATATCATGAAGTACCATTACGATAGTAGTACCATGCTTGCGATTCAGATCGGTTAGTAGATCGAGAATCTCTACTTGATACGTAATATCTAGAAAAGTAGTCGGTTCATCCAAAAATAAAATATCTGTTTGTTGAGCGAGTGCCATTGCGATCCAGACCCGTTGACGTTGTCCACCAGACAATTCGTCGATATTATGATTAGCGAATTGCGTGATATCCATAATGGTCATCGCTTCTGCAACAGCTTCATAATCTTTTTTGCTCCAGCTTCCGAACATTTTCTGATGAGGGAACCGTCCTCGTCCAACCAGATCAGCTACTGAAATTCCTTCAGGCACAATAGGCGACTGGGGAAGCAGTCCAATGATACGTGCTAACGATTTAGCAGGGAATTTGCTAATCGGCTTACCATCCAAAGTAACATGACCGGATGTTGGCTTAATCAATCGTGCCAGTGTTTTGAGTAGCGTCGATTTACCGCAACCATTTGAGCCGATAATGACACTGATCTGATGACTGGGTATCGTCAGGTCTACGCCATGAATAACGGTTTTATGTTCATAACCTGCGACTAATTGTTCTGCTTGAAATAGATGTGTCGGCTTCATTATAGTTCCCCCTTTTGATTCATTCGGATAAGCAAGAAGATGAGATAAGGCGCTCCGAGTAATCCGGTAATGATACCTACGGGGAATCTGTACTCAAAAGCAAATTGTCCGATCAGATCGGCTGCTAGCACAAGATTAACGCCGACTAACCCTGCGGGCAGAATATTGGATGAACCTACACCGACTAATCGTTTGGCAATTGGTCCGGCTAGAAATGATACAAAAGCGATTGGCCCTGTAGTGGCTGTTGCAATGGCTACCATACATACCGAGCTAACGATCAGCACAATTCGTGTCATATCTGTATTTACACCTAAAGAAAAAGCAGATTGTTCGCCCAATTCTAAAATGCTCAAATGTTTGCTAAGCCCCATAATCAGCGGCGCACCGATCAGCACAATAATAATCAGCGGTGGCAATTCACGCATCTGTGAACCATTCAGACTTCCTGTTAACCACCGAAGGGCGGACGGAATATCTTGCTGAGCACTGATAAGTAGCAGATAAGAGATCACCGCATCTAGCATCGCCTGAATCCCAATACCGACTAAAATTAAGCGCCCGATGGAAAAGACTTTACCTCTAGATAAGATATAAATAAAAATAACTGTCATTAACCCTGCTATCACTGAAGCCATCGAGATAACTGCGTTATTAGCATGAAGAATAACAATACAAAATACGGCTGCTGCGCTTGCACCTGACGTAATCCCGATCACATTCGGGTTCGCCAGTGGATTGCGTAATATGGTCTGAAAAGTATAGCCAGCTACGCCAAAAGCAAACCCGGCAAAAAGACCTGCTAACATACGTGGCAAACGAATCGTACTGACAGCAAATGAAACGCCTTTGATCTTTTCCCCTGATAGTGCACGAAGTACATCTTCAAGAGGATAGATTGTATTTCCCAGTACAAGCATAGCGCAGCAAAGCACCACAGCAAGTATCCCAAGCAGTCCGGTCACAAGCAACCAGCGGCGGTGTCGTTGACGTCTACCTGCTTGGATAAATTCAATTGCAGACTGGCTCATAGTGAACGTACTTTCGAGCGCATCGCCAAGACGATTAAGATAGGAGCACCGATAAATGCAGTGACTACACCAACTTCAAGCTCACCCGGGTTACTGATCAGTCTGCCGCCGACATCAGATACCGTCAAAATAATAGCGCCTGTAATCGCCGACATCGGGATCACCAATCGTAAATCAGCTCCCAGAATTAGCCGTATGACATGAGTAGCCAGTAAGCCGACAAAGCCTATCGGGCCTGCCAATGCTGTAGCCGCTCCGCATAATAGAACCCCTGCTAATGCCGCGATGAATCGCAATGTTCCGGTGCGTACACCGAGTCCTGTAGCAACATCATCACCGAGTGCAAGTGCGTTCAGTGCAGGTGCTGTGATCAGACCGATTAACAATCCGACCGCCAAAAACGGGATAAAGGTAGCAATCGCGCTCCAATTGGCAGAGCCGACGCTACCCACTTGCCAGAATCTAAATTGATCCATTACATACGAACGAGGAATCATAATGGCTGTAACGAGTGAAGAAAGTGCTGCACTGGTCGCTGCTCCTGCTAACACAAGCTTGATCGGTGTAGCGCCGCCACGCCCCATCGAGCCGATTCCAAATACGAATACCGCTGTGATCGCCGCTCCCGCCAGTGCTAACCAGATATACTGACCAGCATGACTAATATTGAGAAAAGCAATCCCGAATACAACAAACAACGATGCCCCTGTATTGACTCCCAGTATACTAGGATCAGCAATCGGGTTACGGGTAACAGCTTGCATTAATGCTCCCGATACACCCAGTGCTGCTCCGCAACATAAGCTGAATACGGTACGAGAAATTCGTTTGCGTACGATATTAGCGCCATAGGTATCGACATTGGGATGAAATAAACCATTTATTAATTCATGCCACCCCACTGATCGTGAACCTAAGACCAGTGAGGCAACAATAGTGAGAATCAGTAAGACCAAGCAACTAATCAGCACCCATATGAAATGTTTAGGTAGATGTGAATGTACCTGTTTATCATGAGAAAGAGTTGAACTATCCATTTACTTTATCAGCAGCAGCACCGATTAATTTCAAATATTCATCGATGGTGTAGGAGATCGAAAGTGGATTAGGTGTTCCAGCAGCAACCAAAGGTGTATCGCTTGTAATAAACGCTACAGAACCTCTTTGGATTGCAGGAATTTTGCCTAACAATGGATCAGCTTTGACGGCTTGATACAATTTGTCATCACCATAGCCGATTAAGATATCTGCATCATTTAATGCTTCTGCATTTTCAGCACTCAAGCTTAAAGAGTAGCTTTTAGGATCTTTGATTTCTTTCGTAATACTTGCAGGTGCTTCCATACCTAATTCTTTTAAGAAAGCGACACGCGAATCAGCAGGTGTATAGATATGAAGCTTCGACATATCGGTATCAGAGAAATTTACCCACACAACAGTTTTACCTTTGATTTGCGGGTAGGCACTTAACTTGTCATTCACTAATTTTTCGGTATCTTTGATCAATTGTTCGCCTTGAGCTTTCATGCCCATACCTGTTGCATTTAGTAGAACTTGTTCACGCCACGTGGTTGCCCAAGGAGCAGTTGGATAAGCGACAACAGGCGCAATCTGGCTAAGTGTATCGTAATCTTCTTGCGTAATACCGGAGTAAGCAGCCAGAATCACATCTGGATTAGAATCGGAAATGGCTTCAAAATCAAGTCCATCGGTATCCTGAAAAACGTTTGGATTTTTCACGCCAAGTTCATCTAGCTTTTTGGCTGTCCATGGCAAAAGCCCGCTACCGTCTTGAACACCAAAGTTCGCTGCCGAAAACCCTACAGGCACAACGCCAAGCGCAAGAGCTACATCCTGATTCGCCCATTGTACAGTAGCTACACGTTCAGGCTTGCTTTCGATCACTGTCTCGCCAAGCGCATGCTTGATTACAATCGGATATTGTGTCGTATCTGCCGGTGTAGCAGTCTCCGTAGTGGTCGATTCTGTTGGAGCTGGAGTAGTTGTAGATGCTGTTTGATTGTTGGAACAACCAACAAGCGCAACAATCGACAACATTAAGATCAGTACCGCGGTAAAAGATAACTTCTGTCTAGTATTCATAATGATCCCCTTTCGTACTCGATCCGTATCGGTCGTAGCACTTTATCACTAATGTGGTGTTGATTATCTTAAATGAGTAAACTCAAATGAAATATAAAGATATGTAATACATGATAATGATTATCAACCTCAACAATATAGCGTTTTATCTTCTATAGTGTCAATAAAAAAATGGCAATTTTACAAGGAAATCCGCGATAATTCTTCTCTTTTCGCTAAAGTATGTATGCATTGGTATAATAAACTTTTTTACATCACAAGCAGGTAGTGGTTTACAATATATTTATAGATATTTCCACGAAATCGTAAATGATTAATTTCAAGAAAGCAGGATATTATAAAATGACAGAACAGCACCAACAACGTTACCGTTTTAGTGAAGCACCGATATGGAGTCTACAACGCAAATATTACGAAGATGCAGGATTAGAAGCATGGAGAAACGATCAGGTTCCGCAATATATCACCAGCAATCCAGCAACAGCTATTGCTTATGCGGAAATGATTTTTGCTTTTTTACAAGATCAGATGAATCAAGGATTAGGGGCAGAACCTGTCTATATTGTAGAATTGGGTGCAGGCGCAGGTCGTCTGGCGTACCATGTGTTATATGAATTGCAAAAGCTTAAAGAATACGCCGGGATCGATCTGCCAGAGTATCATTATGTGATGACCGATCTAGCGATGAACAATGTGATCGGGTGGAGAGAGCATCCTGCTTTACAACCATTTATTGAGCAAGGGATTCTTGATTTTGCTCCATTTGATGCGATGCAAAGTGATGCACTTCATCTAACTGTATCGGGTCAGGTGATTAAGCAAGGGGATCTTACGCAGCCATTACTGATTATTGCAAACTACTTTTTCGATGCGATTCCGCAAGAATTGATCTATGTGGATGAAGGTAGTATTTATGAAGCAGATGTATATATCGAATATTCCAAAACAGGCGCAGAATTTGAAGCGCTGACTACATCGCAACAACTGAATCATATTCATTTAAGTTATGAATACCGCAAAGCGCCGGAATATGAGCAAGATGATTATATCTATCGTGATCTGATTGCCATTTATCAAGAACGTCTGGAAGATGCACATATTTTATTTCCCAAAGTAGGACTCGAATGTCTGGATCGTCTGGATGCGTTATCTCAATCAGGATTTATGTTGTTGACTGCTGATAAAGGAGATCATTTGATCGAAAATTGGGAGTTTGCAGAACCGCCTGAACTGGTGTTGCATGGTAGCTTTTCATTAATCGCGAATTACCATGCGGTGCAATATGTATTCCAGCAAAAAGGTGCTGAAATCCTATTCGTTCCTCATCATTACAACAATATTAATGTAGGTTGTATTTTACATGTAGGTCAGCCCAAAGCCTATACGAATACACGATTAGCTTATCGTCGTTCAGTTGAACGCTTTGGACCGGATGATTTCTTTAGTCTGAAAATGTGGATTGATCGCCATCTGGATGAGCTAGGTATGCAACAGATTTTAAGTTTTTGGCGCTTAGGTGGGTATGATGCTGAATTCTTTATTCAGACCACCAAGCAACTCTCAGCATTATTGCCAGAAGCCAATGACGAGGAAAAGAAAGACCTCTGGATGGGCATTCAGAAAATGTGGTCATCGTTCTATGTGATGCCACAGCGGTATGATCTGGCACTGGATGCTGGTCTGATTTTATTTGAAATGGATATGTTTGAAGAAGCGAAGCAATATCTAGAAATATCGGTTGCTCAAGAGCAAGATGAAGTGGTATCGACGGTCTATTATTGTCTGGCGATTGCTTGTCTGGAACTCGATCTGATGGATCAAGCAGAAGAGTACTTGAAGCAATTGCTTGTTCTTGAACCGGATCATGAAGAAGCATTAGCGTTAATGTCGGTGCTGGTGGCTGAAGAATAATCGCTGGCATGACTAGGTATATATAAGCTTAATATTCAGAAGCATTAAAGAGACATAGTATCTCTTTGATGCTTCTTTTATTTGCCCATAAACAGACAATTACAGATCAATATCTCTAACTTGTACGTACATATTTTGTCTATCGTAAAACTTGTTCAGAAATACTAGAAAGAAAGCTATAAATGATCTTAAATACGTTAATAAAAGAGTTAAAAAGGCTTTTTTAGCGCATTTTTACTTGATTTAAGATTTTAGAAAGGAATATCCAAGATGATCTTTCTTACTTGTACTGCAACATAAAGACCTATTTTTATTCTTTTTATGATCAAAAAATACATATCACATTGACAAATGTACGTACAAAAAATATACTGTAACTGTTACAAAAAGAAAACGCATTCTTTTTAAAAAGAATATTGGAGATTACCATACTTATAGATAACGTAGCGACTTTGTTCGGAAATATATGCTTTATTCAGCACAGCAATCGTAGTAACACCAGACTGCAAGAAGAGAGGGGACTACATGAGCATGAGTCATGTGGATATGAAAGAAGCGATTATGAGTGGCGAGACTTCGCTCGGGATTGAATTTGGTTCTACCCGAATCAAAGCGGTATTGATCAACAAGCAATTTGAGACGATCGCCTCGGGGAGTTATGAATGGGAAAATCTACTAAAAGACGGATTCTGGACATACGATCAAGCAGACATTATTACAGGGATGCAGACAGCTTATCGTGAAATGAAGCAAGAAGTAGAGCGTCAATATGGAATCACGTTACAGACGGTAGGCTCAATTGGATTCTCAGCGATGATGCATGGCTATGTAGCACTGGATCAACAAGGGCAATTACTGGTTCCTTTCCGTACATGGCGTAATGCGACTACAGGTGTCGCAGCCAAAGAATTAACCGAATTGTTCCAGTTCAATATTCCTGAACGTTGGAGTATTGCGCATCTATATCAAGCGATTTTGAATCAAGAAGATCATTTGCCTCAGATTGCTTCTCTAACAACATTAGCTGGATACATACACTGGTTGTTAACAGGCAATCAAGCAGTCGGTATCGGCGATGCTTCCGGCATATTCCCGATTGAAGAAGCGACTCATAATTATCATCCATCGATGTTGACTCAATTTAACGAATTGATTGCAGATAAAGGGTACGCATGGAAGATTGAAGATTTGCTTCCTACTGTGTATCGTGCAGGCGAACAAGCCGGTCTATTAACAGAAGCAGGCGCTAAATTGCTCGATACGACAGGAGCACTACAGTCAGGTATTCCATTTTGTCCGCCAGAAGGCGATGCTGGAACAGGTATGGTAGCAACGAATAGTGTCAAAAAGCGTACCGGTAATATTTCGGTAGGTACATCAGTATTTGCCATGATCGTACTGGAAAAAGAATTGTCTAAAGTTCATCCAGAGATCGATATCGTAACCACACCAGATGGTAGCCCTGTTGGTATGGTACATGCTAACAACTGTTCTAGTGATATCAATGCATGGTTAGGATTGTTCCGTGAATTTTCCGAAGCGATGGGATATGAAGCTGATAATGCCAAATTGTTCAGCGTGATGTTTAACAAAGCACTTGAAGCTGATCCAGATGGTGGCGGACTGCTTAGCTATGGTTATTATTCCGGTGAAAATATTACAGGTATCGAAAAAGGTCGCCCGTTATTTGTACGCTCACCAGAAAGTCGCTTTAATCTAGCGAACTTTATGCGTACTCATCTATTCTCTGCATTCGGTGCATTGAAGATCGGGATGGATATTTTAACGAAAAATGAAAATGTAGCTATTGATAGTATTCTCGCTCATGGTGGTCTGTTCAAAACGCCTGTAGTCGGACAGCGAATCGTGGCAGCCGCTATGAATGTTCCGATCTCAGTTATGGCTACGGCTGGCGAAGGTGGCGCATGGGGAATGGCGTTACTTGCTTCATACATGATCAACAAAGACGAACAGGAAAGTCTAGATGTCTTTTTGGAGCAAAAAGTATTCCATGATGTTGTCGGTGAACAAGTACAACCGGATGCATCGGATGTCAAAGGATTTGAAGCATTTATCGAACGTTACCAGCAGGGACTGGCTATTGAACAAGCGGCTGTAGATCATTTGTTAGAGAATGGGAGGAATTAAGCATGTTAGAGCAGTTAAAAGAAGAAGTCTATCAAGCGAATCTGGAATTACCGAAGCATGGATTGGTCAAATTCACATGGGGTAATGCAAGTGCTGTCGATCGTGAAAGTAATCTATTTGTCATCAAGCCAAGCGGTGTAGATTACGAGACGATGAAACCTAGCGATATGGTCGTTGTCGATCTGGATGGCAATGTAGTCGAAGGCGATATGAGACCTTCTTCCGATACAGCGACTCATGCGGTTCTGTACAAGCATTATCCGCAAATCGGCGGCATTGTGCATACCCACTCTACATGGGCAACAATCTGGGCGCAAGCAGGTCTGGATGTTCCTGTAATGGGAACAACCCACGCAGATACATTTTATGGCGCTGTGCCTTGTGCACGCTTTCTGAATCAAGCAGAGATTGATCGCGGCTATGAAGCAGAGACAGGCAATGTGATTATTGAGACATTTGAACAACGTGGAATTGATGTGATGGCGATACCAGCCGTATTGCTTCACGGTCATGCACCATTTACATGGGGTAAAGATGCGAAGTCTGCTGTAGTGAACAGTGTAGTACTGGAAGAAGTCTGCAAAATGAATCTATATGCACGTCAATTGAACAACTTTGCGAAAGAATTGCCACAGAATATTTTGGACAAACATTACCTACGCAAACATGGTAAAGACGCTTATTACGGTCAAAAGTAATCCACTGGAATCTTTTTGAATGTAGAGAGTACAAGATTATGATGATTTATTAAAGTAACTATATATACAGGTCTCTTTATACACTAGATTTTTTCAATTAACTCACTTGTAAATAACGCTCACTAATATAATGATGAAAAGAGGATGAAATGATATGTCAGCAACTAAACAATTTTGGTTCGTAGTCGGTTCACAGCATTTGTACGGAGAAGAAGCATTGGGACAGGTAAAAGCGAATGCTCAAAAAATCGCAGATTCTTTAAACGCAAGCGGAGTATTGCCGTATCCATTGGTATTGCAAGATTTGGCTGTAACCGCAGATAAAATCACAAGCATTATGAAAGAAGTTAACTACCGTGACGAAGTAGCAGGTGTGATCACATGGATGCACACATTCTCTCCTGCAAAAATGTGGATTCGTGGTACAAAATTGCTACAAAAACCGTTGCTTCATCTGGCAACACAATATAATGAAAGTATTCCTTGGTCTACAATTGATATGGACTTTATGAACTTGAACCAAGCGGCACACGGTGATCGTGAATATGGATTTATCAATGCTCGTCTGGGCAAACAAAACAAAATCGTTGTCGGCTACTGGGAACGTCCAGAAGTACAACAGCAGATCGCTGACTGGATGGATGTTGCCTTTGCTTATAACGAAAGCTTTAATATCAAAGTTGCTCGCTTTGGCGACAATATGCGTAATGTAGGCGTAACCGAAGGCGACAAAGTCGAAGCACAAATTCAATTTGGCTGGACAGTCGATTACTACGGTATTGGCGATCTTGTTGAATATGTAAATGCTGTGACTGAACAAGAAATCGATGCACTACTTGCAGAATACAAAGAGTTATATGACTTCGAATATGGTACGTATAGTCAAGAAGCTTGGGAAGCAAGTGTACGTGTACAAGTAAGTTATGAGATCGCTATCAAGCGTTTCTTAGATAACGGTGGATACACTGCATTTACAACTAACTTTGAAGATTTGCATGGTATGAAGCAACTTCCAGGTCTTGCTGTGCAACGTCTAATGGCGCAAGGTTATGGTTTTGCAGGTGAAGGTGATTGGAAAACAGCAGCATTGGATCGTCTAATGAAAGTGATGAGCCATAACGAAAATACAGGCTTTATGGAAGATTACACGTATGAAATGGCAGCAGGTCAAGAAGCGATCTTGCAATCTCATATGTTGGAAGTCGATCCGACTCTAGCAAGTAGCAAACCAAAAGTGGTTGTATCTCCATTAGGAATTGGCGATCGCGAAGATCCTGCACGTCTTGTATTTGATGGTAAAGCAGGCGAAGGTGTGGTGGTATCGATGGCTGACTTTGGTACTCATTACAAATTGCTAATCAACGAAGTATCTGCATTCGAACCAACAGTTCCTGCACCGAACTTACCGGTAGCACGTGTACTATGGCAAGTAAAACCTAACTTCCAAGATGGCGTACGTGCTTGGATCGAAAACGGTGGCGGTCACCATACAGTTGTATCGTTGAACCTTACAACAGACCAAATCGTAACGTATGCAAAATTAGTAAACTTGGATTATGTCATTATTAAATAATCAATTGAATCAAGTATAGATGTGATAGATGATTGCACATGTAAAGCCGGAGTGTATTGCTGGCTTTGCATGTGCTTTTTGATCGTTTTATTGACTCCCAAGCAATCTAACAAATCCGGTATACCTAAAAGCCTTTTATTACGGTATAATGCTAAATAAGTAGTAAACCTATCTAATTTTCGAAGAATATTCTATTTTACATCTATATATATCATGGGATTAGAAGAAGTCATGATAACGATCTATTAATGCGATAACAAAGGGGTAATAAATAATGTCGGGTACAACAGGTAAACGTGCACTCCTTATGATGGATATGCAAAATAGTATTGTTTCCCGTTATGTACAAGATGAAGTGCAACTTCTTCCTTTTCAAAAAGCTGTGCAAACCGCACATGAGCATCATATTCCAGTGATCTATGTACGGGTGACGTTTCGTGAAGGTTATCCTGAGATTAGCCTGCGTAACAAAATGTTTGGCGGGATCGCACAGCGTGGAGGATCTGCTGTTCCAGAAGAAATGATGGAAATTCATGATTCGCTCAAGCCTCAGCCACAAGATATGATCTTAAATAAACGCAGAGTCAGTGCTTTTACAGGCAGTGACCTTGAAGTAATATTACGTGCTCAACAGATTGATACGTTGATTCTGAGCGGTATTGCGACAAGTGGAGTGGTTTTGTCGACGTTGCGAGAAAGTGCAGATAAAGACTTTATGTTACATGTTCTGTCTGATGCGTGTATAGATAATGATCCTGAAGTGCATCGTGTACTGATCGAGAAAGTATTTCCAATGCAAGCTGAAGTATCGACGGTCGATGAATGGGTCAATTCTTTGCAAAAATAGTAAAGTAATACTAGTTGATTAGAGATAATGAAAATACATAGGCGTTGTTGGAATGGTTATCCTGTTTCTAAAGCGTCTATTGTATTACCTTCTCTATTGATTTGAAAGCGTGTTCAATAAAAGGAGCTGATCGCTATGACTGTCTATAATAGTGCTTGTGATGTAAGTCAACCGAAGCAAGGTCACCTGCTTACTGATATTCCTGCTCATGATCCATTTGTGCTGGCAGATACATCTACAGGTACCTATTATTTGTATACCGGCGCAGTGCCTTCGCTACATGGGGTAGAAGCTTATGGAGTATTAACGTATAGTAGCCAAGACTTGGAGCATTGGGAAGGGCCTTACGTGGTCTTTACAGTACCAGAAGATAGTTGGGCACATCCACAACATGGAGCATGGGCTCCCGAAGTACACGCTTATCAAGGGCGTTATTATTTATTTGTGACATTGCATCATCAGGATCGGCCGTTAGAAGGTGAACCTGTTCAAGGCTATGCCAAGCATTGGAGAGGCACTGTGATTGCTGTGAGCGATTCACCGACAGGCCCTTTTGAAATGATCCATTCCGAGTCTCCGGTTGTCTCTCCAACCCAGATGACATTAGATGGTACGCTATATATTGATGAACAGAATCAACCATGGATGGTCTATTGCCATGAATGGATTCAGACAATCGATGGTACGATTGAAGCGGTACGTCTTACCGAAGATTTGTCTACTGCTGTAGGGGAGCCGATCACTTTGTTACAAGCATCTTCTGCACTATGGATTCAGCAGGATCGTGAACAAAACATATCAGATCATCCAGAAGATACAGTCTATGTAACCGATGGTTGTCAGTTATATCGTACATCTGGCGGACATTTGATGATGCTATGGTCAAGCTATGAACGGAATAGTTATGTACAGACGATAGCTCGTTCGATCAGTGGTACACTCGCAGGTCCATGGGAACAACTGGAGCCATTAGTGAAAGAAGATAGCGGTCACGGCATGCTGTTCCAGACGTTTGATCAGCAATGGATGTTAATTTTACACCGACCTTTTGACATGCCAGCATCCCGTTGCTATCTATATGAAATAGAAGATACTGGAGATCAATTTCTATTAAAATATCCTGCTCAAACTGTCTAAGGATAGAGAGAAGGTAGCGTTGTATTATAAAGGATACATGACTAACTTAGACGAGTTAGGGTATCCTTTTGACCTACATATTATGTATAATATAACATAATAAAAGAAGGGTGTTGCTAGACAAAAGCAAAGTAACCCGATAGACTTTAAGTTGTACGACTTTTTCAGTCAATCTTCTCATTTTTTACCAGATCAAAATAGTTTATAATGAAGAGATACATGCCGATAATATTTTAAATAGAAGATAATTTGGTTATAATGAATACAGATAACGTATATTCCTGAGTGGAGCTTTGCTTCTGGAATGACCTGGATAGAAGCGCCTGCTCTTTTTTGCAAATATAAAGAGATAAAGGAAGGTTTTTATGAACAGCATACCGAAAAAAACAGACATTATCTTAATTGGTGCCGGAGTCATGAGTGCGACTTTGGGGTCATTGCTTAAAGAGTTAGCACCGGAATGGGAAATTAAAGTGTTTGAGAAGCTAGCCAGTGCAGGAGAAGAAAGCTCTAACGAATGGAATAATGCAGGAACCGGTCACGCTGCACTGTGTGAACTGAACTATACGTCTGAGAAGCCAGATGGATCGATCGATATTAGCAAAGCTGTGAATATCAACGAGCAATTTCAATTGTCCAAGCAGTTCTGGTCTCATCTAGTGAAGCGCAATATTATCCGTCAACCACAAGACTTTATCAAGCCAATTCCACATATGAGTTTTGTATTAGGACAAAGTAATGTTACTTTTCTCAATAAAAGATTTAAAGCGCTTTCGGCAAATCCATTATTTCAAGGAATGCAATATTCAGAAGATCCAAATAAGTTAAAACAATGGATTCCTTTGATGATGGAAGGTCGTACATCGAATGAACCGATCGCAGCGACCAAAATCGATTACGGAACTGATGTGAACTTTGGAGCATTAACCCGTATATTATTCGAAGATCTCAAAACTAAAAATGTAGAAATACACTATAACCATATTATTAAAGATATCAAACGTGCTTCTGAAGGTGGCTGGGAAGTCAAAGTCCACAATATCAGCACAGGCACAACAGAACATCATATTGCCAAATTTGTCTTTATTGGCGGTGGTGGCGGTAGTCTACCGTTGCTACAAAAAACAGGTATTCCCGAGTCCAAGCATATCGGTGGCTTTCCGGTGAGTGGCGTCTTTATGTCATGTAAAAATCCTGAAGTGATTGAGCAACATCATGCGAAAGTGTATGGTAAAGCAAAATTGGGCGCTCCGCCAATGTCTGTACCGCATTTGGATACCCGATATATTGGCAACAAAAAAGCATTATTGTTCGGGCCGTTTGCAGGCTTTTCACCAAAATTTTTGAAAACGGGTTCAAATATGGATCTGATCAATTCGGTCAAACCGAACAACTTGTTCACGATGTTAGCCGCAGGTGCGAAAGAGATGGCACTAACCAAATATTTGATTCAACAAGTGATGCTGTCAAACGATAAACGGATGGAAGAAGTACGTGAGTTCGTTCCTAATGCGAAAAGCGAAGATTGGGAAATCGTTGTTGCAGGTCAACGTGTACAGGTTATCAAAGACACCGAGGATGGCAAAGGCACACTTCAATTCGGGACAGAAGTCGTTAGTGCGGCGGATGGATCGATCGCTGCCTTGTTAGGAGCTTCTCCGGGTGCTTCGACCGCAGTACATGTGATGCTCGATCTGTTCCAGAAGTGCTTCCCGCAACGGATGCCAGAGTGGGAACCGAAGCTTAGAGATATGATTCCTTCTTATGGTAAAAGATTAGCGGAACATCCAGACCTGTTCCAGACTATTCATGCGTCAACTTCCGAAACGTTAGGTCTAAGCGATTATCCAGCAACCGAGCTAGATATGGATACCAAAGTCTTTAAAAAAGTATAGCTTCACAGCTAGGCTTACTATGCGAATAGGTAGGATAAAAAAAGATATCAAATACAGCAGAACCTTTGATCTATTACAGATGAAAGGTTCTTTTTTTGATCAAAATTACATAAATAACCAATCAAAATCGTAGGAATGATATGGATTACTAAAATGCTTGTCTAAAAACACAAAATGTTGCAATCGTCCCATGTCGCTAGTGAAAAGAGGATGCTATAGTGATCACAGCTATATGTAAGCGCTTCACAATGCAAATGAGTGCTTATGTGAAGATATACACATAGGAATAACGGAAGGGGATAAGCAATTGAAAAGGGAGAAAAAGATAGCTTCATTGTTGTTAATGATCGTTATGATAATCGGACTATTACCGATTCACATTACACCTGCTCTAGCAGCAGACACTACTAACAACGCATTGATCCAAAATGGAGGATTTGAAAGCGACTTTTGGAGTGATCAATCCTGGCAAGTGGATGCTTCAGATTGGCAATTCGTCGATATTCAGCAATATGCGTATGCAAATGATTCTTTTATTACACCAGCAGAAGATACGTATGCGTTCAAATATTGGGTAAGCGATCAATCGACAACCGATCAACAAGTCACTGTCAGTCAAAACGTACCTACTTTGTCGGCTGGAAGTTACGAGTTGTCTGTGCAGTCGATGGGCGGTACAGGGACAGAAGCCGGTCATGTTCAATTGTTCGCAGGCAATGAGCAAAGTAAAGAAGTCGCCACGACAGGCTACAATCAGTGGGGTACAGTAACATTGAAATTTGTGCTAACCGAGCCGACATCCAATCTCAAGATCGGAGCTAGAATCACAGGTGGAGCAGGAGCATGGGGATACCTTGATGCAGTGAAGTTGAAGCAGACAAGTACCGATACTTCTACCCCTGTAACAGCAGATATTTTTGTGCAAAAAGTACAGGGATTGAATTCTGATTTTATCAAAGGTGTCGATGTATCGAGTATTATTTCACTAGAACAAAGTGGAGTGCGTTTTTATAATGAGCAAGGGATCGAGCAAGATATATTCACCACGTTAAAACAATCCGGTGTGAATTATATTCGTGTGCGCATCTGGAATGATCCGTATACGGCGGATGGCAAAGGATATGGCGGTGGAGATAATGATCTTACCAAAGCGATCCAAATGGGAAAACGAGCAACAGCCAATGGCATGAAATTGTTAGTCGATTTCCATTATTCTGATTTCTGGGCAGATCCAGGCAAGCAACATATTCCAAAAGCATGGGAAAATCTATCGCTCGCTGATAAAGAGCAAGCTGTCTATACGTATACCAAAACTAGCCTGCAACAGATTATTGACGCAGGGGTTGATGTAGGCATGGTACAGGTTGGTAATGAGACCAACCAATCATTTATCGGCGAAAATAACTGGGTCAATATTAGCAAATTGTTCAACCAGGGCAGTCAGGCGATACGTGCAGTTGATCCTCATATTCTGATCGCTTTGCATTTTACGAATCCAGAGACACCGGGTCGTTATCTGTCTTATGCCAAAGCACTTTCTGAACAAGGGGTAGACTATGATGTATTTGCTAGTTCATATTATCCGTTCTGGCATGGCACACTTAGCAATCTAACTTCTGTATTGAAGCAAGTCGCTGATACGTACGGCAAAAAAGTAATGGTGGCTGAAACGTCTTATGCGTATACTGCTGAAGATGGCGATGGACATGAAAATACAGCACCTCGCAGTTCTGGACAGACATTGGATTACCCGATCAGTGTTCAAGGGCAAGCGACATCGGTGCGTAACGTAATCCAAGCGGTATCACAAGTTGGAGATGCAGGAATCGGTGTATTTTACTGGGAGCCTGCATGGTTACCGGTAGGATCGAAAGAAAATCTAGAGCAAAATAAAAAACTTTGGGAACAATATGGATCAGGTTGGGCATCTAGTTATGCCGCAGAATACGATCCTGATGATGCAGGTAAATGGTATGGCGGTAGTGCTGTCGATAATCAGGCGTTGTTTGATTTTGCAGGTCATCCATTACCTTCGCTCAATGTATTCAAATATGTAAATACAGGAGCTGTCGCAGCACTCCAAGTCGATCAGGTGCAGACTGTGAATATCACTGTCAATGCAGGTGATCCGATCACATTACCTACGGTAGTCACAGCCACTTATAACGATGGTAGTACAGGTACGTTATCGGTAAGCTGGGATCAGCAAGCGTTACAAGAAGCAATTAGTAAAGGTGCAGGTCAGTATACGATACAAGGTACGACGACAGGTGGACATATTGCAAAAGCGGTACTGGATATTCGCCGTCCTAATCTACTGCTAAATGGTGGATTCGAACAAAGCGATCGCAGTATGTGGAAGATTGCGTATGGCGATGGAAGTACACCACATACCGATTTCCAGAACAAAGCTTCAGATGCCAAATCCGGTCAATACTCGCTTCATTTCTATTCAGCAGATGGTGTGAATTTTCAAGTGAAGCAGACTGTACAAGGATTGAAGCCAGGTTATTATGATCTTTCAATGGCGATTCAAGGTGGCGATGCTTCAAATGCAAACATGGCATTATTCGCATCAACGATTGGACAAGAAGTACAAGCAGAGACAGGTGTTAAAGGCTGGGTACAATGGAATCAGCCAGAACTGAAAGAGATTAAAGTGACCGATGGGATGTTAACGGTAGGCGCGACGATTCAAGCAGGCGGTGGAGCATGGGGGTCACTAGATGATTTCTATCTGACCTTTGCACGCGACTTAGAAGCTACAACACCGGATGATGGTTCAACGCCAACACCTACTCCTATCCCTAATCCAGAACCAACACCAACTCCAACTCCCGAGCCTACCCCAAACACTGGTAATTCTTCCAGTAAAGGCGGTGGTGGTTCATCGGTAGCGACTGAGAATATCACAGCTTATGTAGATGGCGGGCAAAATAGTACGTCATTAGCGAATATTACGATCAAGCGCACAACACTTGCAGACGGCTCCAAAAAAGACACTGTCAATTATGAAGCTTCCCAAGCACAAGAAGCGGTGCAAAAAGTAAAAGCAACAGGTAAATCAACTATACGTCTGGTGATGCCGGATGCTAACAATGAAGTGAGTCAATTACAATTTGGCTTACCTCAAGCAACAGCTCAACTTCTAGCAACTAACGGGATAAATCTAGAAGTGTATACGAATCATGCACGATTAAGCTTACCTGTATCTACATTGTCTACAGTGAGCGAAGATCGTCAATTTACAGTACATCCTTTGCAAAAAGCAACCGATCAACAAGCTGTTACTGAGCGTGTGCAACAAGATCGTCTGGTGCAAGCTAAGATTGGCAGTGGAACTGTACAAGTAATCGGTACTCCTGTAGAGATCGATACAAATCTACAAGGACAGCCTGTGAATCTAGTCCTTCCTTTACCACAGCAATCTTTACCAACATCGACAACAGAACGTCAGACATTTGTGAACAATCTAATGATCTATACTGAGCATAGCGATGGAACCAAAGAGCTGGTACAACCTACAGTAGTATCTGAAGGCAATACACCGTCCGGATTACAATTTAACGTCAGCAAATTCAGTACATTTACGATTGTTCATCTTGATCCTTCTGTACCAAATGATAAAGGGACAGAAAGTACGCAGGCAACAACATCGTATATGCAAGGATATCCTAATGGAACATTCCAACCTGGCGGGAAAGTGACGCGTGCGGAGTTAGCTTCTATTCTTTTCCGTCTGGGAGGGGAATTAGCATCGTCTTCGAGTGTTCTTACTCAGACACCAAACTATACAGATGTGATCGCTGGCAAATGGAGTACGGAAGCGATCCAAGCAGTAACTAGTGCAGGATGGATGCAAGGGTACGATAAAAATACATTCGCACCAGAGCGTCCGATCACTAGAGCTGAAATCGCAACCGTTATCGCGCGTTGGATGAAGCTTAGTGGAACAGGAGCAACTTTTGCAGATACCCAAAGACACTGGGCAGCCGTAGCGATTGCTCAGGTTCAGCAAGCAGGTTATATGCAAGGGATGCCAGATGGAACATTCAAGCCCAACCAGACATTAAGTCGTGCAGAAGCAGTCACTTTGTTCAATCGCGTATTGAAGATAGCGCCTGCAACGGGTACAACATTGTCGAACTGGTCAGATGTTCCAGCATCTCATTGGGCATTTGCAGATATTATGACAGCAACAGCAAAAACTCCTATGATAAACTAAAAAAACGTTCTGGCTATATGCTGGAACGTTTTTTTATCTTGCTTCTATTCGTTATAAATAAAGATAGAAATGTTTGCTCTTTGTGTAAATATGACCTATGCGATATAGTCAGTAGTCGAAGAAGTTGCAACAGACTTGATCTCTGTATAAAAGATTAATACAGGAATTATCAAACAAAATAGCCTTGATGTTAACTTATCTCCTACACAAAGGCTAGAACAGAGTATTAAAAACTAGGATAGCGATGTTCAAATATACTTTTGATACTTACATGTGATTTGGAAACACCTAAATGGTTGATATTCTCCTGAAATTGTACAAGTTCTTCCATCGAAGTTGTCTGAATTCTTAGCAAATAATTATATTCACCACTGATTCGATGCAGATCAGTAACTTCCAAAGCTTGTTCACAAAACTCTACAAATTCTTGACAGCGCTCTGTTTTGATCATTATAAAAGTTGTCAAATGAAGATTTAATTGTTTATCATCAAATGCTGCATGATATCCTGTAATAATTCCTTGTTCTTCTAACCGTAGTATTCGTTCTCTGATCGAAGGAGCAGACATATGAAGTTCTTTGCTCAGTTGAACAACAGTGATACGAGCATTGTGTTGAAGCTTGAGCATCAACTTGCGATCGGTACTATCTATTGAATAGGGCATGCTATATTTTCTCCTTTAGGATTCATTTTTTGAATTATTTGAATAAAAGGCAAATCATATAAATCAACTTTTTTCTTTATTATTATTCGCTAAAGTCCGTTGTTTCTTTATATATGACTACTTTATATTCTTTTATAATAAAATGATCATATCATGAAGGGGCGATTAAAATAGGCATTAATGGATTAGCACACGTAGCGATTCAAGCAGAAGATTATAAAAAAACGCTTCTTTTTTATCAAGAGGTTCTTGGATTTCAAATAGGTCATCAATGGAGTTTACCTGATTTTCATATTGAACATGCTTGTATGCTTATTTCACCGGATCAGCGTACTTGTATCGAGTTATTTGATACAGGCGCAGTTATTCCTGCGCAAGGAGAGCGTGCACAATCACGCGATGAGGTTCGCTATGGAGCGATGTTACACTTTGCTTTTTATGTAGATGATGTAGAAGCTATATATCAGCAGTCTTTGTTATATGGAGCCTCCCCTTATATCAAACCGGCGCATCTTGTATTAGGTCATCCAGAATTGGTGGTGCATAATGCTGTTATTCAAAGTCCAAATGGAGAAGTCATTGAATTCTTAGAAGAAATCAGTTTTGATGTTAATGCTATATCGTAGAGATTGAATACATTTTCTGAAATAGGATGTAGGATGTCTTTAATTTAAAATCATAAACGTGAGTCTTGAAAAGTGATGATATCTATTCGTTACTTTTTCAAGGCTTTTTTGCTATTTATTTTTTTATCAAAGATTCTTAAATAGTGAAGTGCCTTAGATATTTAAAAAGTAGGTATCATAGAACAAACAACGAATCACTTCCTAACTATTAGGAAACACTATAGGCTTGGTGTAAATAAAGCGCTTGCATTAGTATAAATGCGAGGAGGAAAACAAATGCGGAAACGTTACATTAAGCTATTGGAGCATTTAAAACAATCGGAGCATGACTTTGTGAGTGGGAGCGAATTAGCTAATCTATTTGATGTAACGACGAGAACGATACGCAATGACATCAAAGAAATCAACGAGAATTATTTAGATAAAGCGATCATCACGGGTAACACTCGCAAAGGATATAAGCTTGTCGGAGATTTATCGAATCTCCATCAGAATGAAGATGATTACGAAGAGCGAGCTTTTCATATTATTAAAGCGTTGCTGTCCCAGACAGACTTTATCACCTATGAAGACTTAGCCAAAAATCTTTACTTTTCTACACAAACGATTCGTAAAGATGTACAAAAATTACTACAGACGATTCAAGCGGAAAAGCAAAATATTGAGATCGAAGCGATTATTTTTCAAGGGATACGGCTCAAAGGAAGCGAAGTCGAAAAACGGATTTTGCTCAAAAAATTGGTCACTGCTGATTGTCTCAAACGTATGTCGTTAGATGAAGCCTTACAGTATTATTTTGGCGATTGGTTTAACGAATCAGCGATTACTTTTATCTACAATTGTATTGAGGAAGAAGTGGCACGATATCAATTGCTACTGAGTTCGCAGGAATTATTTTCGATCTGTGTCAATGTACTGATCAGCCTCAAGCGGGTTGAATTGGGACAACCTATCGCAGAACAAGATATGCGACTCGATCATACAAGTTTTGAAGAATTGCGTATCGCACGCTCTATTTTGAACCGTCTGACTCAGGAATTAAAGACTCCGTTTGATGAATACGAATATCAGTATTTAGGCTATCTGCTGATTGCGCTACAGATTTTACCGAAAAAAAATGAAGGCATCGAGCATGAACAATCCAATGAGATTGAAGCCAAAATCAGAGCAGTCATCCAGCATGTTGGAGAGCAGTATGGATTTGTGAGTTATAAAAATGAAGAACTATTTGATCGACTACTGGCTCATATTACCAAGTCTTTATATCCGTTAAAATATTACTTTCCTGTCGAAAATCCTTTTATTGCTCAAATAAAATCAGAATATACCAATGCTTATAATATCGCGGTTGTGTTAGCGAAAGAACTGCAATTTTGCTTAAATATCAAAATCCCTGAAAATGAGATCGGTTATTTGACCCTCCATATTATGGGTATTATCGAGAACTCTCAAGAAACCCGCAAACGAATCGCTATTATTTATGGTAAAAATCCGTTAGTCGGGAAGCTGTTAGAACGCAAGATCAATCTATATTTTCCGAATATCAAAATTGATAGTCTGCTCGCCAATCATGAAATTCATCTTCTACCTGAAGGGATTGAAACGATTATTACGACAAGCGAGATTGCCGAGCAACACCATCTGGATGCTCAAAATATTATTGTCGTTAGTGAAATGATTACCAGTGAAGATATGAAAAATATTTCGATCCAGTTAAATCGAGGCTTGCTGAAATATTATTTATCACCGAATGATCTCTTTTTCTTGGATGAAGATCAACCTATCGATTTATTGAAAACCCTTACAGAATTAGGAGATATTCAACATTTGTATACCAGTATTCTGGAACGGGAAAAAATGTCGAGTACCAATATTGGAAATTTGGTTGCTATGCCCCATCCATTTGATTGCGGAGATAACAAAAAATTACGTGTACTCGTGGCGATCAATAAGCAAAAGATATTGTGGGGCGATAAGATGGCACAGATCATTTTTCTTTTTATCCCACCCAAAAATCAAAAGGTGAACAATACCAAATTTTTTGAAGAAATTTACGATGTGTTCAAGCAGACCAATATGACAGAGAAACTACTCAATATTACAAATTACGATGAATTTTTGGAAGTCTGGTCTTCCAAATAACCCTTAGGAGGAAATGATATGTTAATCAATATGAGAGATTTACTTAAAGTGGCGTATGAAAATAAATTTGCAGTCGGGTCTTTTAATGTAGCGAATAGTGAGTTTGTCAAAGTCGTGATCAATGCCGCAGAAGCGCAAAATTCTCCTGCTATTATGCAGATTCATCCCAATGAAATTGATCTGGTAACAGATAGTTTTGTCGCTTATGTACGTGAAGCCGCATCCAAATCGAAAGTGCCGTTTGTTATTCATCTGGATCATGGCGCAAGTATCAAAGATATCACCCGCTCGATTCGTAACGGTTATACCTCTGTCATGATGGATGCTTCGCATTTACCATTTGAAGAAAATATTGCAGCTACTCGTGAAGCGGTAGAATTAGCACATCTGGTGGATGTATCGGTTGAAGGTGAACTGGGTACGATCGGTAGTAATGAAGGTAGTTCAGAAGGTGGAGCAGACGAGATTTTGTATACCAACCCAGATGAAGCTGCGATTTTTGTAGAACAGACAGGTATCGATACACTGGCGGTTGCAGTAGGAACGTCTCATGGTATTTATCCGCAAACGAAAGACCATTCGATCAAAATTGATCGACTCAAACAAATCCATGAAAAAGTAAAAATTCCGTTAGTCTTACATGGTGGATCAGATAATCCAGATGAAGAGATTCGAGAAGCCGTGAAGCATGGTATTGCCAAAATTAACTTATCTACAGATATGAAGCGAGCCTTTTACAATCAATTAAGAAAAACACTTGATGCGAATCCAAATGCGTATGAGCCTGATTTCTTAATGCCTGAAGCGACGCAAGCGGCAACAGAATTAGTGAAGAAAAAAATGGATCTATTCGGCTCTACAGGCAAAGCGCCACTTTACAAATTGGGAGAGCTATAAAAGGAGCGATCGATCATGAAGATTTCTAGTGTGTTACAACCGGAAAATATCATATTGGATGTCACAGCTACCACCAAAGCAGAATTGATCGATGAATTGGCGCAGAAGTTAAAGGATAATGGTTATTTAAGCGATATGGAGCAATTTAAAAAAGATATCTGGGCGCGTGAAGAACAGGTGCCAACAGAAGTAGGATTTGGTATAGCTATTCCTCATGCCAAGTCCGCAGGTGTCAAAGCCCCGGCGATTATTATGGGGCGATCGCTCAGCGGTATTAATTACAGTACAGAATCCTGTAATCTGTTTTTTATGATTGCGGTCGATCAACATTCTTCGTCTGAACATTTGCAGACTTTATCCAAAATTTCAACCTTTTTAATGGATGAATTATTCAGAGCGAAGCTGATTCTGGCTCGTGATCGGGAAGAGATTGTACGATTATTTGAACAAGCAGAAGAACAAGATACAGCAGCTCTGCATAGTCATAAGAAACATGCGGGCAAAAAAATAGTCGGCGTTACCGGTTGCCCTACCGGGATTGCACATACTTTTATGGCGGCAGAATCACTAAAAAATGCCGCTCAAGAATTAGGCGTACAGATCAAAGTTCAGACCAATGGCTCAACAGGTGTTGAAAATGAGTTAACCGCAGAAGATATTGAGCAAGCCGATGGAATTGTAGTCGCTGCCGATGTCAAAGTCGATATGAGTGTATTTGGCGACCGTAAAGTAGTCCAGACTTCAGTCAAAAACGGTATTCATCATGCCAAAGATCTGATCGAAGAAGCGATTGCAGGTAAAGGGGTCGCTCAGAATCAAGGTCAATCCAATCTCAAAGAAGCCAAAGAAAAGACACGTCTCAAACAGCCTAAAATCTATAGCCATATTATGAATGGTGTCTCGTTTATGATTCCATTCGTTGTCGCTGGCGGAATATTGATTGCGCTCTCATTTATGTTCGGCATTCACGCGGCTGATCCTAATAGCCCTGATTATAATGCTTTTGCTGCTTTTCTTAGTACAGCAGGTGGTAGCGCAGCCTTTGCATTAATGGTTCCTGTACTTGCAGGTTATATTGCGTATAGTATTGCAGATCGTCCGGGTCTAGCGCCTGGTATGATTGGCGGAATGCTGGCTACACTTGGCGGATCAGGATTTCTCGGCGGGATGTTAGCTGGATTTATCGCAGGTTATAGTATTTTAGCAATCAAACGATTGGTGAGAGGCATTCCAGACTCTTTGCAAAGTCTATCACCAGTACTGATTTTACCATTAGTTGGTTCGTTTGTGACCGCTCTGATTATGTACTTTGTCGTCAATACACCGATGGCATGGATTAACGTATCGTTGCAAGGCTGGCTGAATAGCTTAACAGGTACCAATGCGATATTGTTAGGTGCTTTACTTGCGGGTATGATGGCATCCGATATGGGTGGCCCGATTAACAAAACAGCGTCTGCTTTTGGATTGGCGATGTTTGCCAATCAGATTTTTGAACCGTCAGCAGCTCTGATGGTAGGAGGAATGGTTCCACCGCTCGGGATCGCACTAGCGACCACATTATTTAAAAATAAATTCTCAATCGAAGAACGTAATGCAGGCAAAGCCGCTTATGTGATGGGCGCATCTTTTATTACGGAAGCCGCTATTCCTTTTGCCGCTAATGATCCTTTACGGATTATTCCAGCGAATATTATCGGGGCAGCGATCGGTGGCGGAATGTGTATGGCACTGGGCATTTCGCTTCAAGCTCCACATGGAGGAATCTTCGTAATACCGATTGCGGCAAGTAATCCACTACTGTATATCCTATGTATTGCTGTCGGGTCTGTAGTGACTGCTTGTATTATTGGCTTTTTGAAAAAGCCGATGTATAGCGCTACTAAGCAAACCGAAGACAAAGTCGATTCTAATCCAGTATCTCCAACGATCAAATCTGCTTAATGTCAAATATTATATAGATACACAGCTAGCGCAAAGAGTAGAACCTTTTACATCTACGTAAAAGATTCTACTCTTTTTTGTGCATATATTGCCCTATTCATACTCAAATACATTACATACCTAATTAAATGGCTAAAAGTATTGACAGTCTTCAAAAAATTACATAGAATAAATCTGTTCATTACTCTGTACAGAGTAATCTATACAAAGTATACTTTCGGGGGAAAGACATCTACTGTATAAAAATAAGCGACATTAATATGTCTTTTATAAAAAATGAACGTGCAATGAAAGGATGAACTCTATTGTCTTTACAAATTTTTATTTTAGGACGACTTCATGAACAGGATTATCACCCGTACGATATCAAAAAAAGTATTAACAATGCTGGTGAAAATCTAGTTCGCGTAACAGACGGTAATCTGTATTACAATTTCGAAGCCTTGCAGAAAAAAGGATATGTTCAAAAAGTAAATACAGTGCAAAACGACAACCGTCCTGAAAAAACCAATTACGCGATTACCGAAAAAGGCAAACAAGCACTCAAAGATATGATTTATAAAAGTTTTAAAAACGCTGATGATGTGCGGTCTTTATTTGCTTCTTTGTTATTTGTGCATTTGGTCGATACGAATAAGCTGATCTATTCCACACTTGAAGTGATTGAGAACATCGAAAAAGAGCTGGCGTACTTAGAAGCGAATGCTGATCATCCGTTGCCGGAATATATTTCACCAGAGCAACAAGAAATGGCCCTTTTTATGAAAGATTACAAATCCGAAAAGCAAAAAGTCGAACTGAAATCTTTTAAAAAATTACTATCTTTATTAGAGCAAAAACAGTCTTGATCTACGGTGTCTTTTGGCGCTGAAGATCAATATGAGAGCTATCAATTATTCAAAACTTTTAGACTGCTGAGGTGGAATGTGTGAAGAAAAAGATTGTTTTAATCATTTTATTGGTGCTACTGGTAGTAAGCGGTGGAGCGCTCGGTTATTACTACTGGTATCAAGGAAGTCATTTTGTCAAAACAGAAGATGCACGTATCAGTGCAGATCAGTATAAAGTCATGCCTCAGCTAACCGCACGCTTAGATCATATTGATGTAGAAGAAGGCGATATTCTCAAAAAGAATGAACCGATCGCTGAACAAGATGTTTCCGGTCTGGAAGCTAGTGATATTAGCAAATCTGTAGTACGTGCACCGATTGACGGCACTGTACTTAAAGTACAATCCAAAGAACGTGAAATGGGATCACCCAGTGCAGCGATAGCCATTATGGCTGATATGAAAAATCTATACGTCTCTGCCAATATCGAAGAAACAGATATTAACCGTATTAAGCTAGGTGCGCGGGTAGATATCACTCTTGATACTATCGAAGGCGAAAGTATTCAAGGAAAAGTTCGTAAAATCGGACAAGCTTCAAATTCGGTATTTTCTGCGATTCCTGCTACCAATACAAGCGGTAACTTTAACAAAGTCACCCAACGGATTCCGATCGAAATTGCTTTAAATGTACCGGATGGATTGACACTAATTCCCGGCACAAATGTTGAAATAAAAATCTATACACAGTAAAAGGAGGAGTCTCTGTGGCTTCTAATGAAATCGCTGTTGCTCCTTCCTTGGATACCTCATCCAAAGAACGCTGGCTTGCTTTCTTCGCTATTGTTCTTGGTGCTTTTATCGCTGTACTGAATAACAGTCTGATCAATGTAGCTATTCCGCAATTAACAACAGATCTAGGATCAACGACCACTCGAATTCAATGGGTGATTACAGGGTACACGCTGGCTTCAGGTATTATCGTACCGATCACCGGATTTATGGAGCGCAAAGTCGGTTATAAAAAATTCCTGATAGGTGCTTTATCGGTGTTTACTCTGGGCACAGCCTTTTGTATTTTTGCATGGAATGATATGTCGCTAATTATTGCTCGTATTATTGCAGGGCTTGGCGGTGGGGTTATTATTCCACTAAGTATGACGATTATTTATAAAATTATTCCACGTGAGCAAGTAGGGATGGCAATCGGTATTTGGGGGATTTCAGCAATGGCAGCTCCTGCGATCGGGCCTACACTAAGTGGATATTTGATTGAATGGTTTAACTGGCGCTTTCTATTTATCGCCTGTGTGCCGATTGCATTATTCGCTATTCTGATGGTGATTCTGTTGATCAAAGAACCACCCAAAAGTGAACCGATTAAATTCGATATGCTGGGCTTTATATTAGCAGGAACATGTGCAGGTACATTATTGTATGCATTATCGAATGGTTCTTCTAAAGGATGGACATCTTTTGAAATTGTAGGCTTGCTGTTTATCTCTATCTGGTCATTGATCTTTTTGATCGTTGTCGAATCCGGTAAAGACAATGCTGTTATCGATGTATCTTTATTTAAAAATTATAAATTTACGATCAGTGTTATTACCTCTAGTTTTGTCATGATGGGGATGTATGGCGGAACATTTTTGGCTCCTGTATTTTTACAAAGTGTACAGTCGTACTCGGCGATTGATACCGGCTTGATCTTACTTCCGCAAGCATTAGCGATGGCAATTGTGATGCCATTTGCCGGTAAATTACTCGATAAAGTAGGGATTGTGCCTATAGGGCTAGTTGGCTTGACGTTAACCAGTCTGATGACATTCCATATGTACAGCCTGTCTCCTCAGACTTCTCGTACGTGGTTCGAAACGATTACAGTGCTGCGCGGAATTGGGATCGGAATGTGTCTTATGCCTTTGTCTACTGTAGGCATGAATGCTGTTGCACCGGAAAAAGTAGCCAATGCTTCTGCGGCATCCAATCTGATTCGTACAATTGCCGGTTCTATCGCTATTGCGATTTTGACCTTTATTATGCAAAGTCGAACTGCTTTACATGGTCAACATATTGCTGAATCGATTACGACAGATGGTGCACAGACCTTGCAATCTACACTCGGTAGCTCATGGGTATCTTCGTTAACCGGTATGATTTCTCTGGATGCATACTCACGCGGAATTGCCGATACATTTGTGATCTCGTCGATTCCACTATTTTGCTCGATTCCATTGATCTTGTTATTTATCAGCAAACGCAAACCGAAAGTACCGAAAGAAGAAGTTATTTTAGCCAAAGCCTAAGGTGACAACAGATAAATATGTTCAGGAATGTTCTTATAGAAAGGAAAGAAGCGATGAAAATCAAAAAGTGGGAAGTTACAGCCGTTGCCTTAATAGTAAGTAGTATGATGTTAGCGGGTTGTTCTAGTGGTGAACCGGTTCAAGCGATGAATGTCACTGTCAAAGTCAGTCAGGCGCAAAAAGGAATGATCGGACAAGGCGAAATCTATACAGGCACAGTCACCCCTTCAGAGACAGTAAATATTATGCCCAAAATATCAGGTAAAGTCTCGGCTATCTCTGTCGATATTGGAACAGAAGTGAAAAAAGGGCAGGTCTTATTCAAATTAGAGGACGACGATCTTCGTAACAATCTCAAAATTGCTCAATCGAATGTAGAAGCAGCGGCAGCAGGAGTGACCACTGCTAAAGATTCACGTGAATCCGGAATGGTCTCTGCCAATTCAGGTGTAGTCAGTTCTAAAGGTGGCGTTATTTCGTCTAAAAGCGCGATCGATCAAGCGACAGGTGGAATGAATCAAGCGCAAGCAAGTGTCAATCAAGCTCAAACAGCGCTCAAGCAAGCACAGACTGCTATCTCTACAGCAACCAATACGATTAAGCAGACTCAAGAAAATGTAACTACTGCGCAAAAAACAGCATCACGTACGCAATCATTATTCAATAACGGTCTAGCGACACAAGCAGAATTAGAACAGGTAACTGCTGCTGTCGTTACCGCACAGACCGCTTATCAGAATGCTCTAAATACCAAAGCCAATGCAGAAGAACAACTGGTCGCTGCTCAAAATGCTCTAGGTACTGCGCAAAAAGGCTTATCCACTGCTCAAAGTGCATATGAAAATGCAACCAGCAGTTATGAGAATGCCAATAGCGGTTACAGTAATGCTCAACGTCAACTGGATGTGGCTCAAAGTACAGCAGGTATCTCGGCAAGCGAGCAAAAAGTAGCGCAAGCTCGATTGAATGTCAATATCGCTCAAGATAATCTCAAAAATGCAGTAGTCACTTCACCGATTAACGGCATCATTACTACCAAAAATGCAGAAACCGGTGAAATGGTCGCTCCTTCTGCGCCTTCGCTTGTGATTGCAAATCTTAGTACAGTGAATATGTTGATCTATGTACCGGCAGATCAGATCAATCGTATCCAAGCAGGAGATCGTGTACAGGTACGTGTAGCTTCATCCAATATTTTGACAACAGGTAAAGTGAAAAATATTAACTCTATCGATAGTAGTGGAAATGGTTATCCTGTTCAAGTAGCTGTCTCCAATGCAGATAACAAACTCAAACCGGGGATGCTGGCAGATGTAAGCTTTATCGGTAAAGATGCCAAAGAAGGCATTATCGTACCTACCAAAGCGATTCAAAAAGACGGTAACACTTCTTATGTCTATGTAGCTGTCAATAACAAAGCGATTCGTAAAGAAGTAAAAGTAGGCAGTGAAGTAGGTTCTCAGACGTTGATTACTAGCGGATTAAAAGATGGCGATAAAGTTATTCAAAATAATATAGCGCTTCTTAGCGATCAAGGTACGGTTACAGTAAGTGGAGATTAAACTGTTCAGTATATTTAATTAGTTCTAAAAAACCGTTCTATCTTTGTATAGAGCGGTTTTTTGCTGTGTAATTGTATAAAATAGATGGTAATGAATCTTTTATATATCTAATCTTCAGTTATTTCCTATTTACATGGCTAGACTTATACCACCAAGGATGGTGAGCATACATGGTGAATGTCAATGATCTACGTGTGGTACGAACACAAAGTTGGCTACGAGAAGCATTGATCAAATTAATAGATCAAGTAGGATTCGATGCGGTAACTGTACAAAGTCTAACCCGCGAAGCAGGGATTAATCGGGCTACTTTTTATCAGCATTACCGGGATAAATACGATCTATTGGAAAAAAGTATGAATGATATGCTAACTTCACTCCAAGCTGAAGTGAAAGTAAGTGATATGAAAAAAGTACAATTAGATATTCACTCGTTAGAAGCTTTATTTTTGCGTGTACTTACAATTATTTCTCGTCATCAGCTTTATTTTAAAGTAATGCTTGGAGATAAAGGGTTACCTTCTTTTCAATCTCAACTTACCGGGGTAATCAAAGCTAATCTTTATGAAGTGATCGGGCAACACTTTTCTTCTAATCCTCAACAACAGATTATTCAAGATATAGCTATTACGTATGTAGCAACAGCCAATGTAGGGTTACTTACACAATGGTTAACAGGTGTAATGCCTTATTCAGCCGAATTTATGGCTACCCAAATGGCGCATCTTTTTGTGGAAGGGCCGCTACAAACTTTACAACAGACTTCAACTTAATCCTTTTTCAGACAACAGTCACTTCTATCAATGAAGTGGCTTTTTTTGTGCTGTTGCTCGTCACTATTATCAGTATTGTGCGTAATTCCAGAGATAATCATCACTCTACAATAAAGTGTAGGTTAAGCAACAATTCTAGCGGTATTGTTTGTTGAATATAGGCGTCAAATTGCTACAATTTAAGCAACAACATGTTGTTTATTTACTTCGAATCTAAATCACATTTTGAGGGGAGATAGGTGATAAAAGATGACCACTTCTAATATTAAAAGTTTGCTGACCGTTATTTCGATATCTGTTACCTTGTCAGTCTTATTATTGATTCATGTAGGGTGGGGAATAAGTGTAGAATATGCGCTGGTAACTGGACTTGCTTTGGTAGGGTGGTTAACTTACTCCTATCGCTCAGCTCCTCGTATGGATTCACTTTTGCCTGTCTATATCATCTGTATCGTATTGCTAATAGCACTGAATACGCTTCGTTATACATCGATGTATGCAAGTTTTATAGCAATACATTATTCAGTAGGATTTGCTAATGGTTTTGTAATGAGTCATACCTATTGGTTTATCTGGATGGTTGGATTACCTGTTGTTATTTTGTTGTTTGGTGGTTATTTTTTGAGCAAAGGATATACAGTCGGTGCATTTTTTGCATGGTGGGGATATGCCTATGTAGCTGTGGAATCAGTGATTCAACTGATTGTAGAATTAGGACACTATTCGTTATATATGCATCATTATTTCGGCGGAGTCTGGGTAGCAATGTTATTATTTTATCTAGGAAGTACAGGCATACTGAAGCTTATTCGACCACAAGAACAAGTTATACATTATGAATCGATACAACCACTAAGTCGACGTAAAAAAAATCTATGGACGATTTTGATTGTCACTTGTATTGCGATCTATGGGATGACTTTTTATACGCAAACAGGTAGCTTATTACCAGTAGGTGTGATTATCGGTTCTATGATGGGTGGATTGGTCTGCTGGCGAAAAACAACTTCGTATCTACCGGCTGATCCATATACAGTAGTACCGCTATATTTATTGTTACAAGCTCTTTTTTATATTCATGTTGGAGAAGAAGTATTGACTCATTTTAATCAAGGCATTGCATCGATTACCGGACAGACATGGACAGATCGCGATTTCGATTATTTGATTACTTTGATAGGCCCATTTTTCTGGATATTGGGTGCGTATAGTCTATGGAAAAGACAAGCATTTGGCAATTTTATTTTGTGGTTTATGATTGTAGGTATGATTCTAGGGGAACCTACACATTTGCTTGTATTTCCTATCGTCCGAATGGTGCAAGAAGGAGTAGGATATGAGTATTTCTCAGGCATGTATACGTCGCTGTTTCCGATGATCCCTGCGATTCTAAGTTTGATCGTAATTGTAAAAGATCATCAAAAGCAAAAAGAGATGATGTCACATGATTAGAATTATAGTGCTTGTACTGATCTTAGG
The DNA here is from genome assembly GCF_030433815.1 of Paenibacillus sp. PsM32. NCBI lineage: Bacteria > Bacillati > Bacillota > Bacilli > Caryophanales > Paenibacillaceae > Paenibacillus > Paenibacillus sp. PsM32. The sequence goes on from NZ_JARUWY010000004.1 coordinate 96,797, forward strand.
AGGATTCTATACAAGTATTGCCGATGCACATGGATTTGGAGGCAGTGGTTTTCTGCATCCATTAACAGGAGTGGATCATTTGGTAGCGATGCTTGCTGTTGGAGTATGGAGCGCGCAGATTGGTGGCAAAGCGATCTATATCGTGCCATCTTGCTTTGTCTTGATGATGTTGCTAGGGGGTGTAGTTGGATTAGAGGGATGGCTATGGTCACATCTGGAAGTGTATATTGCTTGTTCTGTGTGTTTGTTAGGATTAGCGATTGTCTGGAATCGCCAACAGTCCGTATGGATTGCAAGTTGTGGAGTCGCTCTTTTCGGATTTGCACATGGTTACGCACATGGGCTTGAAATTCCTCTACTGCTCAGTCCAGCCGTCTACATTACTGGATTCTTAATCACCACGATTGGCTTGCATGTGATCGGAGCTGTAGGAGGTTTATTAATATTGGAAGAACCCAAAGGAGCTATCCGGTTACGAGGGATAGGGATAGTGATTTTAATCGTAGGACTGAAACTGATTTTCTTTTGAAAAAATATAGAAAATATTTTAAGGAACAGACATTGCAGTTAAAGAGGTGGGTATAGTATCTGTTATTATTAAATACATGTAACAAGAATTAAATATACGGAGGTTAAATGAAAACAAAATGGTATTTGCGACCAATAGTTATTATTGTATTATCGATTGTAGTTCCCCCAATAGGATATATAAATATATTTCTTAATAAAAAGAATATTGATGCTACAGAATGGATAGGCTATCTAGCGATATCCACAATATTTACAGCTTTATGGATGACAAAATTTTTGCCTCATGAGATACGAATACTAGCTATTCTAATCGTAGTCATTTTGGGAATATATTTGCTAAGTAAGAAATGAAGATAACTATAATAGGCACATAGATGGAGGTATATATTGAAACCAAACTATATAGATCTGGGGTTAAGTTATCCGTTGAGTAACCAGTTGAGAGCAGAAATCGAACGTCAATTAGTAAAGGATTTGAATTTTTATCACATTCAAAAAGATATCTATAAATTCGATTGGTCAGATAGTTGTATAGAAGGAAAAATGACTACATACATGGGTGAACCGCTGGATAATTTTTCAGGGATTGCGGTGTTTGACCAAAATGATCAGAGGATTGCAGATGGTTGGCTCGAATATATTCATGAAGAAAATTTTCTTTTGATATATTGGGATTTTCTTGACAGTTATACAAATGAGCAGGCTACAATCCTAAAGTCTATATGTGGAATACCTTTACATATTTTTGATCAGATTCCTGATCAGTTCAAAGAGAAATATAGAAAAGAACTGCTCAACAATATAAATGACGATTAGAATGAGCTACAATTATCGATTATGATACAGAACAAGTATCATATGTATAGGGTGACATGGTAACAATCATTTCCATTGACAACGAATAGAAGCTACTATAAAATTCAACCTAATTGATAATAATTATCAATTAGGTTGTTTGAGTATATAGATGAGTACACAGATTAATTCTATATACATTACAATATGTCAATCGTTCCACAGAGAGAAATAAACACATAAAGGGGTTAAGTATGAAAAAGTGGATAGGGTTAACACTAGGAATTTGTATGATCTGGATACTGAGTGCTTGTGGGTCAGCACCAGCACTAACTGCAACAACAAGCACAACAGAAGCTACAGAGAACAAAAAGATTGCTTCGATTTCTATTTTTTTGACAGGTGATCTAATGGCATTGGGTATTAAGCCTGCGGCAACAACAACAAGCGATTATTTACCGATTACAGGGGAGCAATATCAAGGGATACAGTATTTAGGATTTACCAAAGAACCGGATATGGAAGCATTGATCGGATTACAACCGGATGAGATTTTTATAGATGCTGAATTTGCAGATAAGCATGGATTAGATAAATTTGAGCAGATAGCTACTACACATGTGATTAATTTGGATGAAGGAAGATGGCAAGATCACTTACGCACAATCGCCCAAATCGTAGATCGCACAGAGAACGCAGAATCATTTATTACTGCTTACGAAGCCAAAGCAAAAGAAGTCAGTACGCGATTCCAACAAAAGATTGGCAATGGTAAAGTGTTAGCGATGCGTGTATCAGCAAAAGGATTCCGTATCTATGGTATGGATCGCCCGCTTGGCCCTATTTTGTTTGAAGATTTGAAATTAACCCCTTCTCCCAACGTCACCACCATCGATAAGAACTGGGAAAATATCTCCAAAGAAATCTTACCTGATTTGGATGCAGATGCGATCTTTGTACTCGTCTCTTCGGTAGACGAAGGCAGTGATCAAGTATTTGAAAAGCTACAATCCGATCCAATCTGGTTAGGTCTCAAAGCTGTTAAAAACAAACAAATCTATATGATCACAGAGCAACCATGGTTAGACTATTCTGCTTCAGGTAATCTACAAGCGTTAGAACAGTTGGAAAAGATGTTAGATGAGAAGTGATTTATCTGTTATCCAGATCACAGATGTACAGTAAGCAGACATACAATCATCAGTCATAGAAGAGCAAATATACAAGCACCATAAGATCTACACAAAGAAAAGCCTTCGTTGTAAGCATGAAGGCTTTTTTGTGTTTTAATTAATGAATACAAATTATTATTTTAAATGATGACCTAAAATCGTTACTATACCTCGTTTATCTATAATATTTAGACAATAATTACCTCTACTATACAAAGCAGATGAAAAAACAGAGTTACCGTATAACAATTCCGAAAATCCATTCAAAACGATGGTAACTTCATATAATATATAGAAAATTACTTTTTATTCCTTATTATACTAATAAATGATAATCACTAAACATCGCCCTTTGAAAGTAATGTCCTGTCGTTCAGTATTTTGTAAGCGTTATCAAAATGACTTCTATTCTAATCATGGAGGGATAATGATGAACAAAGTTGAATCGCAAGCAAGACAATGGGGATGGCGTCAATGGTTGACGCTGTGGATTGTAGTGATATTGGTAGGTGTATTGAGTGTATTTCCTGCTTCTACCGGACATGCCGCGGCTATCGGTGTAACAGACAATGGATCAACGATTGTTGTCAATACAGGTGCAGGGCTAGTCTATACCGTAAACAAAGACAATGGAGATATTACATCTAGCAAAATGAATGGAATCGAATTAAGTAGCTCCGCAGGCAAAGGTTCTCATATCAGTTCTGGTCTGGGGTCAGGGGCAGATGTCACATGGAATACATCTCCATCCGGTGCCACAGTGACGATTATTACTAAAACAAGCACGTTAACACACTATTATGTCTCACGTAGCGGCGAAAATATTATTTATATGGCGACATATATTACAGCAGAGCCTTCTGTCGGGGAATTGCGTTATATTTTTAGAGGAAATGGCAATGTATTGACAGGTGTTCCTACCAATTCGAATATCCGCAACAATACAGGAGCGATTGAAAGTCAGGATGTGTTTGGATTGTCTAACGGTCAGACCGTATCCAAATATTTTGGCAACGATCAGGCGAAAGATTTGAGTATTCGCGGTGTGACAGGCAATGGCGTAGGTGTATTTATGGCGTATGGCAATCGGGAGAAAAGTTCAGGAGGCCCTTTCTTTCGAGATATTCAATTTCAAAGTGGTGGAGATACCGAAGTCTACAACTATATGAACTCTGGTCATGAGCAGACAGAAGATTGGCGACTTGGTCTACATGGGCCTTATGCGCTGATCTTTACTACAGGGTCAACGCCAAGTGTACCAGACTTTAGCTGGATGTCTGGGCTGGGATTAACAGGTTGGGTATCCAGTCGTGGAACAGTTGTATTGAATGGACTATCTGGCATGGTGAGCGGTTCGCCGTATACTATCGGATTTGCCAATGATAATGCTCAATACTGGACAACAGCATCATCGAGTGGAGCGGCTGTCCGCCGCGATATGATCCCTGGCACATATACGATGACCGTCTACAAAGGCGAGTTAGGCGTGTATAAAGAAAGTGTCAATGTCACCGCAGGTAATACAACAACGATCAATACAAGAACCATTTCAGGTGATCCTGCAAGCAAACCAGCACTATGGCGTATCGGCACATGGGATGGCACACCGCTAGAATTCTTGAATGGACAGACTATTGCTGTCCGTCATCCATCCGACAGTCGTAATGCAAGTTGGGGCCCTGTGACGTATGCCGTCGGTGGAGCAACCAATAAATTCCCTGCAATTCAATTTAGAGGGCAAAATTCACCAACTAAGATCACATTTAATCTAACAGCCGCTCAAGCGTCTTTACCACATGTGCTGAATATCGGAATTACAGCGGCATATAATAATGGTCGTCCTAGTGTGACTGTGAATAACACCATATTAAGTAATCCAGAAGCATCCACACAACCGAATTCACGTAGCTTTACGATTGGAACCTATCGTGGCAACAACACTACATTTTCATGGACGATCCCCGCTTCCGCTCTAGTAGAAGGCACCAATACAATCTCGCTCACTCCGATTAGCGGTTCAAGCGATCTTGGAAATTGGCTTAGTGCAGGATGGGTATATGATGCGGTGGAGTTGTTGAATTAAGCAGTTGAAGGGTTAGAATAGAGTGGTTTGGTAATGATAAAAAGTTCAAAGTAATGAAAAAAGAGTAAAAACTAAAGCTTAAGAAAGCAAAAAAATGAGAAGAGGTACTATGTTCTGATCTATAAGAACGTAGCACCTCTTTTTGGTGATTACTTATCATCAGATAGATGTTCATTTGTTGGTGTAGTAGTGCTCGTTAGTAGACAGTAAAAAACTATTCGCGTTAAAATAAAACTATATAACTACGATCTAAAGCGAGGAGATTTTTAAATGATACAAGGAATTTTTGAAACGCATATTAATGTGAGTGACTACCAGAGATCCGCAGCATTTTACGAGAAATTGTTACATATTACTCCGCTCCATCATGATCCTTTTCGCAAATCGAAGTTCTATTGGGTAGGTAAGCCGGGAGAAGCGATGCTCGGGATTCGGGAAAATTATCCGTCGCCACTTGTGCAAAGACAACATTTTGCTTTTCGTATTAAGCTAGAAGATATGCCACAAGCTCGTAGTTATCTGGAGGGTTTGGGTATTGAGACGACGAACTTTTTTGGAGAAAGTGCTGAACAGTTATCGGTATTTCCATTTATGCCTGCGGTCTCGATTTATTTTGCAGATCCAGATGGTCATTCGGTCGAGTTACTAGCGATGTTAGAAGATGAGCCTAGAGCCGATCTGGAAATCATGTCCTGGCAAGAATGGGAGACACTTCATGGCAGAGAGTAGGCATCTGTAGTCTATTTGATTTAGATAAAGGAGACCAAACATGAATCAATTAGAACAGGTTATCGAAATATATGGATTAACACCACAGATAGAGCATTTGCAGACGATTCGCACATTACTACAGGAAGAATGTGCCAATACTGGGCGGGAAGATCATGAATATATGAGACTGTTATGTATGCAGTTATTTTCGCTAGGGCAGATAGAAGATACAAGGTTGATCTGGCAAGCCAAACGTCTCAGTATGGACTCATTTGTGATGATTGATGTGCAATTGTTATGCGGAGCTGGCTTGGAGCAGACCAAGTTATATCTACTAGATATAGATGAAGAAGAAGCTAAAGCCGAACTGGCTTATTTAGAAAAGTGTGAATCCGCAGGAGATTTTGAAGATTTTAGTAAGGAAGAGTGGATAGAGCAAGCCAAGTTATATTATCTGTAAAGTGATTAATAGATCGACCTAGGAGCAGTATAGAGTTCTTGTATCACATGCTGTACTGCATCCATTATTTTTTCAGCTTCATAATAAGGATCGAGAAACATCTCTGCTGGAAAGTCGATAGCTAATATACAACTCGGCGTCAAAATGAAATCCTGCAATAGAATTTCAAATCGTAATGATTCTTCGAATGTATACCCATCTCGATCTCGATAACAACACATCGCATTCACATCTTCTATTTCGATAATTAACGTCGCATTTGCTGTGAACTGCATCGTTAAACTCTCCTTTGGCATTGAAGTTCTAGTATTATGTATTGATTATAAAAGATAACGCTTACTTATACGATATTAGATGAATGTAAATTGGGCAAAGATTCCTTAAGATTTAGAGGAAGTAAATAAGTAGATTGTGATATTATGGTAAAGTAACTATTTATTAATTTTTTTCTATATTTATTAAAAGGTGGTGAAAGTTAGATTCAATATAAAATAGTGAATACAAATCATTTTAAAATTAAATAGAATAGGGGCTACATTAATGAGAAGGCTTTTGTTGAAAAGAATAGGTTCGCTTAGTGTTATATCTACTTTACTTCTATCTGGAGTAGCACCGTTTCATGGTAATGTAGCTAGCGCATCGCAGGCGCAAATAGCAAGCTCTGTATTTAGTGATGTACATGGACACTGGGGACAAAGTGCGATTGAGAAGTGGAATAAATACGGTATTGTTAAAGGCTCAGATGGTAGCTTTAGACCCAATGAACCTGTAACAAGAGCTGAGTTCGCAGTAATGATCAATAATATTATGAAATACATAGAGGAAGGAAATACTGAATTTTCTGATATTCGTGAGAACCAATGGTATACCGATTCTATACGTAAATTAAGCGCAGCTTCTGTATTAAAAGGAACAGATGGTAAAGCATTACCGCAAAATAAAATCACCAGACAAGAAGCCGCTACACTTATCGCAGGAGCATTTCAGATCAACAATGCCTTAACTACCAGCGCATTCAAAGACAATCAACAAATTGCGCCATGGGCAAAAGGGTCAGTTCAGGCGCTAGCTTCTAAAGCGATTATAGGTGGATTACCAGATGGTACATTCAGTCCCCAAAAAAATCTGACTCGTGCTGAAGCTGTTACTATTTTTGATCATTTGATTCACACTTTAGTAACACAGCCGGGACAGTATCAAGAAGATGTACAGGGTAATATGGTTATTAACATACCGAATGTTGTATTAAATAACTCTAAAATTACAGGCGATCTTTATCTAACTCAAGGTGTTGGAGAAGGTGAAGTTACACTGAATAATGTGACTGTTAGTGGTTCTGTATATGTACAGGGTGGAGGAGAACACTCGGTTATTTTCAATAACTCAACGGTACAGCAATCTTTAAACATCAATAAATACAACGGTAAAGTTCGTATTCAAGCTAAAGGAAATACAAATATTCCAGTAACCATACTTAATAGTGGAGCCTCTTTGGTGACTACTGACGGAGCTGAGCGTGCTTTCGATAGTGTAGAGATTTCATCTCGTATTCCTGCAGCTCAGGCTGTGAACTTGGATGGTAATTTCAATAAAGTAACGAATCAATCATCACAGGCATCTATTGTAGCTAACGGAAATATTAAAGTATTGGTAGCTAATGTAGCTACTCAGCTTACAGGTAATGTGAAAATTGATACTACACAAACAGGTAGTGCTACTGTGCTTGTAAATGGAACAACAGCGCCAACTGCTCAGTCCCCTACTCCTACTACTAACGGAACAAATGCGGTAACTTCCTTTGGAAGCGGTGGAGGCGGAGGTGGTGGAACTTCTACAGTTGCTGTTAAAGGAGTCGCTATTGTTCCCAATACAGTATCTTTACAGGTAGGACAAAGCCAACAATTAATAGCAACAGTTAATCCAAATACAGCGACTAATCCTCAAGTAATATGGGCTGTAGCACCTGAAAGTGCAAGTATTATTACAGTAAGTACGAATGGAAAGGTTACTGCCAAAGCACCAGGAACGGCTAAAGTAACAGCAACGACACGTGATGGCGGATTTGTCGGTACAGCTACCGTAACTGTTCCGTCTTCTACAATAGTATCAGGGCTAACATTATCAACATATACAGACGATTTGGTCGATTCCACTATAACTGTTGATTCGCAAACGGTAAAAAACAACCAAAATGTAAAAGTCACAAGCTACGAGAAGTCGCTACAACAAGAGCATCATTATAATGCTTCTTTAACAGCACAAGCACCTTTACAAAAAGAAAAATCTTCTGTGACTTATGCTGTATATGCAGTTGTAGGATTAACTGATTCTTTGGGTCAACCGTTTCTTAACAATTCTGCTGTCCAAATGACAGTGACTAACAACACGTATACATCAGATAAAAGTCAATCCTCTATAAAAGGTTATCAAGATGGCAAATTCCTTGTACGATTGAATATGTCTAATCCAAATGAAGTGAATGTCTATAATGTAGTAGCATCTCAAAATGGATCTCCTGATCTGTCGATGCAGATTACGTATCAGCCCGTAGATGTGAATCCGAATCCGAAAAATAGTGAGGCAGTATTCGCTTCATTAGAAGATCAATATTTAGGTAGTAATAGTGATGCAAGTAATATTGTAAGTGACCTAACATTATCTAATTCGTTACCAGATTATGAAGGTGTCAATATTAACTGGACAATAGATCAAGAGCAAGCTATTAATCAGGATGGAAAAGTAACGAGAGATCAACAGAACGATCAAATTGTGAACGTAACAGCTACACTTAGTGGCACATTAGAAGGTTCACATACGTACAACGTCATTGTGCGTGCACAACAGACGGGTATTGTACATCATAGTGATTATGTGGACAGCTATTTTGTCAAAGGCTATCCGCAAGCTTATGTAAAAGATGGAACGATTCATGTGAAGTATGCACTGAACAAATCAGGTGAAGTGTATATGGTGATTCATGGTCTAAAAGGAGCTCAATCTGCAAGTGTAACATCAGTTCTACAAGGAGCTAGTGAAACAGGCATAGAACCGACAGGTATCTTAGCATGGCCTTATTTCGAAATTAATAAAAATCAAGTCGGTCAGGTACAAGATTTTGATACAGGTGTGGGTCTTTCCGTTATAGATAGTGATCGGATCAATATTGAATTTGTAGTTAAAGATGCTCAATCATTGTACACATCTAATCAAGTAACAACTCTTTCATTAGACGAAGCGACTAGACAAGAAGATTCTCCGTATAATCTTGGTCTAAGAACGATATATGTTAATGATGCTAGAGATACGATTCGTATTTATTATTATCAGAAGCTTGATCCTAATTCTGTACCTTCTCCAGAAGATTTCACATGGTCTTATCAGTATGGTGGAGTTAGAAAAGTGAAGTCAGTAAGTATACACAATTATGACACTGCAAAAGCTTGGCCTGCTTCCTATGTAGAGTTGAAGGCGGAAAATCTAGCAGATGAAGTGTATGTAAGTTATAGTGGTGATCGCTTGCAAGATCTTAGTCCTGTTCCTGTAAAGATGCCGACATATCAAAACCATCGTAACTTACCAAGAACGGAAGAACTTAATTCTCTTTATATTAGTGTGGATCGTAAAACAATAGATGTAAATATTAATCCAGGATGGTATCCAGAAGATAATTCTTCATTTAGTAATGATATTCTTTCTAAGTTCACTGTAGAAGTCGCAGGAAAAACATATCATCCTATCTCTGCAAAACCAACCATATCCGTTGATGCATTTGCTAGTACAGCTACGATGAACAATCTTAGCTATGTATTAACATTCGAACAGTCTTTACCGGAGGGTGAAGCAGTACTCAAACTAGATACAAATGGTGTGAAGAATTGGGCAGGCGATACTTTTGCTTCTGAACTCAAAAGGGACTACTTTTCTCAAATGATAGATGCAGGAGTACCTGAAGCACAGTATTCGCAACAATCTGGACAAATAGCTTTAATATTTGCGCCTGATTACAATATTAAGGGCGGCTCGAGCAACGTAGCAGGTATGACGGTCAAAGTAGATGGTCAAGAATATTTACTTCGTGGAACGATTGCTTCAGGTTATAATTTTAAATGGACTCCAGAAGGCCACTATCAGGGAGAAGGAAATCTCTTATTTATTGATCTTAATGACCCTTATGCAGCTAAAGTAAAAGAAGCTATGGATAAAGGTCAAAATATTGAAATCAAATATACACGTTCTATTGAAGGATTTAAACATCAGTTAGCTGATCGAGTAGGTACACCATTATCTGACTTTGGATATGTAAGTGTAACTAAGGTTAATGAATAACTACTAATTATAAAAAGCAGGCATCTATAAGGTGTCTGCTTTTTATAAAATCAATAAGCACTCAAAATAGCTTCTTTTATATTGTGATTAACTACATAAAAATAATAGAAACTTAGAATGGTATATTAAATAGAATAAGTGAATAAAGTAGGTATTATTATGACAACCAATTTCATGTGGAGAATTACCAAGTATAATCCAAAGTATCGTGATAAAAAAGGGATTTATCTTAAAGATGAATAGACATCCATATTTTTCATTAAATTGGATTTTGAACATAAATAACAATTTTCAGATCCGTTTTAGATAGTCGAGACTATTTACGCTGATGTTGATTATCCTGAGGAAATAGCTGATTTGTTTGGTATATGCCCTCATCAGAACATAGATTGAAATCAGTAGAAGCAAGTAGAGAGAGACTCTTTAAAAATTGGGAAATCTATTCGAGAGCGGCAAAAATAAAATTCTCTAAAGTGAAAATTAGCTAGAAATGAGGTTGTCGAATACATGATTAGTAACAATATAGATCTAACTTTAGGTCAACCTTATTTTTATATTAAAAAAGGTGATCTATCCGAGTTTACAAACCTATTATGGGATTTGAAAAGAGTTAATGAACAATGGATAGCTAGACTGGTTAGAGGAACAAAATGCACTACAACTGAAAATTTATTTAATGAGTTTTCTGCGGTTTTTCAGTTTCCTTGGTATTTCGGAGAGAATTGGAATGCTTTTGACGAGTGCATAAATGATCTTAGTTGGTTAAATGCTGAGAGTTATGTGTTATTCATTAGCAATTCAGAGGCTCTTTTAGAGTTAAACATGGAGAGTCTAGTGACGTTCTTAAATATAATGAAGAATACTATTATGGAATGGGAACAGGGTAGAGATTTTGGAGCGATGAAAACATCTCCAATTCCTTTTAAAATTATTTTCCATAGTACAGAAGGTAATGCACAAAAAGTTATAAATAAGTTTCAAGAGCTAGGAATTGATCTAGTAATCATTTAAGAAATAACTCATATTGACTCCATGCATCATTCGTTGTTAGATCGTTTGATCCAAGCTTTAAGTGGTGCAAATATCAAAGCTATACATATTGCAGGTGATTAAATATCTTGATCTTGGAAACGCAAATCTGCAAGATTTTTTTATTCCAAATATTAAAGAATGAATTGTTTGTTTGATCAATGTAGATTAAACGAAATTCCAAAAAACGTTGATTATACAACTACAATAAACGGTACAGCAGTTTCATCATAATTTGAAGGAGTGAATTAGCATTTGATCCAACCCGTACTGAAAGACCTTATCATCACAGGGAATCCTAATATTCATGGAAAGCTACAATTTACAGAAACAGAAGATATTGGGAACGACTTTTATTTATCTGGAACAGCATGTATAGGGACAGAAGATTCGATTGGTGAAGATAATTTTGATTTTACTATTATGACTCCAAAAGAATTAGAAAGACAATTGAGGAACGGAACTCAAATTATTATAGGTAAAGGAATTTTTATTGTAGATAAGTTAGATTTTGAAGTGATTACTGAAACGATTAATCAGATCTTATTAAAGCATCAAGGTGAAACATGGGAAGAGGTTGCTATATCTCTTAAACCTTATTTTTCGTGGGAATATACAGATTCTGTACGATTGACGACTGTTGAGGAATTATTTGAAATGATTAAAGAAGAATCTGAGAAAGATAATGAATAATATGAATTAACATTTAGAAATAATTGTATTGAATATAGTTTTTTCAGTTAATCCAGATGAGTATTTATGCTCTTCTGGGTTTTTAAATACTCGTGTAATAATGGTGCTATGATATTTGATTATATGACCAGTGGGAAATAGCAAATAGAGAGTGGTGAGAAGAATGGACTTGAAGTCAATAGAAAACACTTTTAATCTCATTTATGACTTCGAAAAATTGAAGGATTCTACCCAAGCAATACTTGAAGGACTTGTACGTAAATGCTCGAACAATTTTTTAAAAGATAAGGAGATGAGTTTGCCAAAAGACTTAAGCTATTCAGATTTAAAAATACAATATAGATATGTAAGTATATTTTTAAATAGCTTTGATAGAGAGTTTCCTTATTTTAGGATTTGTTTTGACTTGGTTCATCCCAAAACGGGAATACAACTTTTCTACTATCATGTTGATTATAATATTGATGGTGAGTTCTCAGATGAATACTTTGATACATATTAAAAGATAGTCTGTCTGATATTGGAGATTATTTTCTTTAAGGTCTTTTTTTACCCAAATAGCACTATTCCGTTTAATGAGTTGATTACGTGGATATTATCATGATTGACCTATTTTTGTTATCTTCACTTTATTATAGTTTTTCAAAAATGAATCGCAACTGTAGAATAGTAAAACACTTTTTTTCGATAGAGCGGGTGAAAAGAAAGTAACATTTTCTATTATTATTTAATTTGTTTGTCAAAAGAAAACATTAGACTGGGGTGGTTGAATGCCTATCGATGAATTTAAACAATGGATAGTTGAACAAGAAATTGAAAAACGAACGTTACAAGGATTTTGGTTGAACTTGAACTCTTATCAAAAAGAAGATCCTGATGAGTTCAACCATTTTTTTAAAAATTTTAGTAGAGATAATCTTGATGTGAAAATAACACAAATAGCATTGATGCTAGGTAATTACCCTGAATGTAATCATAATCATGTAATATCCTATGTTCCAATAATTTATAATGGAAAAGAAATAGGGTTATACCGATTGCTATTTAATTTAGATGGAAAAATTGATGATGACTATTTTACTATGGAAGAGGAAAGGATTTAATGAACATTTCTAAGAGAGATTTATCAAAATTCGACCTTGAGGACAACAATCTTTCAAAGTCTTTTCTTTATTCCTACCTAATATCGAATGAGTGAGGCAGTACGAACCAAAAGAATTTAACCCTGAATAAAGGAGGAATCACTTATGATATCAAAAGAGCAGCTCTATTACCTAATTCATGAGTATATCAAAGGTAATTACGATACAAAAACTTTCTGTGATCAATTTACAATCATATTCAATACAGAAACTGATTATGAAGATTTAAATGAAGTAGAAAATAAATTATTCTTAGAGTTGAGTTCGGTTACTACAAGGTTTTCTCCATATGAAAAAGATTTTGTTTTTCAAAATGTATACTATACTGAACAAGAAGTAAAAAGAGAAGCCTTAGAAATCAACAGAAAACTCAATATTCTAAAGAAATAAAGTTATTTACTAAGGTGTATTGGTTTGTTCCAATGTACCCCAAGAAACGTATACATATGGCCCTAGCTGGAACAGATTCGAAAGAAAATGCAGATAATAATCAAATACAATTTCTAGAGAGTACATTAACCCTGAGTCTGAAATGAGAACAAGATTTGATGTTATTGCAAAAGGTTCAAAAATGTCCTATATCTTACCTTAATTCAGGAGGAGATCGAAATTAAAATAAGCGAATTATTAGCGATTTATGATCTGCATGATAGTGTAGTAGAGAATATTGAATATTTACCGTCTGAGAAAAAGGTTCTTATCACATTGGAATTATGCCAATGGAAGCAAGCTGATTATGATGAATCCGAATCCGAAATGCAGGAAGGCATATTATCTTTCACTGATGTAGAGTCATTTACAATAGAGCCACTTTCGTTTTTGATAAACAGTAGTGAAATTCTCAAAGCGAAAATTTATCCTGAAAATAGGGTTATCGAAATCATACTGCTGGGTGAACATGATGTAGGAAAGGTGAACATTATAGCACAGGCTGTATATTGGGAAAAATGTTAACCAAACAAGAACTATTCAGTGCTGAATGTCTCCATCGCTTAATAAATGAGTTAGTATTAGTTTAAAAATTTTATCATAGTATTTTAAATATATTAAGTTACATCGACAGATCGGTTATGGTCAGATATGACTATAATCAATCTGTTTTTAAAATTTTTGTAATATTAATTATGACTTCATTCGCTGGGATCATTTACTACTGATAAAAAATGTAGAAAGGTACCTGTATAACATAGCGACATTATCGGGATTCTGTATGATAATGGAACGGTAGCGGAACAAGAGAAGACGTCCAATCCATTCAAATATGCAGGCGAGTATCAGGATAGCAAGAGTGGATTGTATTATCTAAATGCTCGTTATTATGATTCAACTATGGGACGGTTCTTGAACGAAGATACGGTTGAGGGACAGATTGGTAATCCATTGACTCTCAATATTTATGCCTATGTCAATAACAATCCGATGGGGTATGTCGATCCGACAGGTCATATTAACGAATCGTATAATGATGGAGCACTACGGAATTTACTACAAGATGCTCGAAGTAAGGTGAAATCAAAGTCGAGTGAATTATACGGGAAGTATAAAGCAAAGATCACTGAAATCTATGGAAATTTCACAGATGAGAACACCTACAATTACCTATTTGATTTAACGACAAAGACAAGTACTTATGGAAATAGCACAGGGAAATCAGACTGGGCGATAGGTCAGTTGATAAGTGCATATCAGGAGTATGAAGCGGCAGAATATGTTGCGGTACTTGCTATGGGCACAGTGGTTGGTAATGGATCAGGTAAAAGTAAATCTATATCCAGTGTAAAATCAGTTTTAAAGGTGCTCAATTACCTACTAAGGGTAAGATAAGATATGTTCCACCGAGTAACTGGTCACCATCTGAACCCTTACCTAAGATGAATGGTGGTTATAAAGATAGGTTTGGAAATCTTTAGACTAAAGGACCATCTAGAACTCAAGGACAATCCTTTGAATGGAATGTCCAACTTTAAAGAACAGGAAAAAATCAATTGGGGCATTTTAGTAGAGATGGTTCGCATTTAAATGTATCATTAGATGGTAAAATAACTCATAAATAAGGTGATCAAGTATGTTTGTTCGACTTTTTGTAAATGCAAAGAGTGAAACTGAAGCGCGTGTAGTTTTAGAAAAAGTTTTTAGAATATTTTCCCCTATACTAGAGAATAAAGAAATTAAGAAGATAGAACCTTATTGGAAGATGGACGAAGTATATATTGTAGAAATTACAATGTTAATTTCGGAAAATCAAACTGAATCGAAACTAAATAGAATTTTGGAATGTATTGCAAACAAATGGATACGATTTGGCGACCCTGTAACTGAACTTCTAGCCTCTGATACAACTGAAAACTGTATTTTTATGTTAGAAGGAATCAAAATGATAAATATTCAATTTGAGTAATATTCGTAGGTCATATTACAGAATCGTACGTTGATGCAGTACTCCAAAATTTCCTGAAAGAAGCTCGAAATCAGTTTATAAAATTTAGGAATGAACATGAAAAATAAAGTACAATAATTCTTAACAAAAGATGAGAAATTGGAAATATTTCAAATCGATATCGAAATAGGTAGAGGATATTTAATCATGAATGATTTTAATATAAAACATATAGAATCTACAGTAAATCAGATTATCTCAAAATGTCAGAATGCTGATTATGATGTAGCAATGAAGGAGCTCTCCAAATATTTTAGATGGGAGATGGATACCTAAATTTTTATAGTATTTCATCTGGATTTGTAGAAAAGTAAGAATTAGATTTTAACATATTAAATATGATATTGATTAGCTTTGTGTCTTTCAAGATTTTCTTGATTACGAAGTAGCATAGTATGTTAAGCAAGGTAATACTTACATTTTGATTCACAAATAACCCTATCAAGTAACATCCTGAGATGATTATGTTTATGCACATTCATAATTAGTTTGCTTTTTTTGATCTAAAATAGAAGCTGTTTAGATGGTTTAAAGAAGGAGAATTGTTATGGAAATATTATTCTCTACAGATGAAATACAAGAATTGAAAGATTGCAAAGAATTATTTGAAGATATGAAGGTTGATGATATCGAAGTAATTTGCTTTGAAATCATAGACGATCTTATACATGGAAATGATATTTATCAGCGAGAAGATATCGTCTATGCTTCTGAGCAATTTGAATTAGCTGTTGAACTATTGAAAGACATAGAGTGGTTTGATAGCTCCAAATTAGAGATTCTATTGCCTAAAGTAAAGCAGTTGTTAATAGCTATTCATTTCGATTAGAGGATTATAATAAATGGTACAGATAGTATAATTATATTTGAAGGAGTGAAATAGCATTTGATCCAACCCGTATTGAAAGACCTTACCATCACAGGGAACCCTAATATTTATGGAAAGCTACAATTTACAGAAACCGAAGATATTGGGGACGATTTTTGTTTATTCGGGACGGCGGGTATAGGAGAAGAAGATTCGATAGGTGAAGATAATTTCGATTTTGTTATCATCACACCCAAAGCATTAGCCAAAAAATTGGAAGATGGAAAACAAATTATTCTAGGTGCACAACATTTTATTGTAAATAAGTTAGACTTTGAATTGATTACTGAAACGATTAATCAAATCTTATCAAAGCATCAAGGCGAAACCTGGGAAGAGGTTGCTATATCTCTTAAACCTTATTTCTCGTGGGAATATACAGATTCTGTACGATTGACTGTTGAGGAATTATTTGAAATGATTAAAGAAGAATCAGAGAAAGATAATGAATAAGAATAGAGCGATAAAGATGAACACGTTACATATAATGCTTCCTTACGAGTATGTTATAAGTCATATTGATTTGACATGGAGTGACATTTTATTTGCTCTAGAACATAATCTCATGGCTAAGAATGCTGCTGTGAAATATGCCTATGATGTTATTGAAAAAGAAGAAAAACCAACGCAGACCGTTCTTTCCTTGGCTTGGGTTAATAATGACGCAGAGATCGATTTTTATCTAAATGAGTTAACGAATCAAATTGTAGAACAAGAAGACAATACTTTACAAGAGAAATTCTTATATCTGCTATTGAATTGGATTTTTGAACATAAAGAACAATTTTCAGATCCGCTTCAGATGGTGGAGATTATTTATGTTGATTTCGATTATCCTGAAGAAATTTCTAATTTTGTTCGTTATATGCCTTCATCCGAACATAGATTGAACTCAGTAGAAGCAAGTATAGATAGACTGTTTAAGAATTGGGAAATGTATTTAAGAGCAGCAAAAATAAAATTCTCTAAGTGATTTTATGTATACATAGAAATGGCTATATTTTATAGGGAATTTAAAACAGCTATTTTTCAAGGCCCTTTACTTTAACTATTTAATCTCATCTGTGTAGCAATTGATGATGCATACTGATAGATATAAAATAGGATTCTATACACCAGTGAGGTAATCTATGGAAGACATGATAGAAGAACTTATAATCAAGGTAAAATACACTATTCAAAATCTCACTAAAATAGAATCTTTATCTCGTTGGGCAGATGAGAAACATCATTTCATGTATAAGCAAGGGTACAATACATTTTTGAGATACCGATTAATACTAGATATTTTGTTGAGACTTCGAGATATTAACGATCCTTTGTTAGATGATTGGGAATGGGGTTATACAGAAAGCAAACAATCTATTTATATAGAAGAGCTTAATGAAATATATGAATTTTTAGTTGGAAAAAGAAATTTTATAGAAGTAATGATAGTCCAAGAGAACGTACTTGAAGCAAAGATTAAATATGTAGAAGAAATATATTTTCTCGCTAATAAAGTGCTAGATGATCAGTATTTGTCTGTATTAGAAGTAGATCAACTTGAACGTTGGGTATCCTCTTTCGTTATTCAGACTGGAAGTCATTGTATTTTACATGAGACAGTCGTAACTGTATTACATCTTCACGATGCATTAAGACATCAACAAAATAAGATTATATCTATCGGAAATCTAGGCGGAAGTACAACGATAAGTGTCAACGATGAAAAGACACGCTTACAACATCTGAAAAAAATAATAGAAGGTATATCTTCATACCGATTAAATTTATGCCTTAATAAACAAGATATTTATTATAACAGTATTACGATTATATAAAATAGGAGAAAAGCTATTGTTAATTTCTATATTAAAAGAAAAAATAAATACAAATCATATCGATGAAGCCATATGTATGATAGAAGAAATAGGAGAGAAAAGGCTGAATGAAGCTGTTCCTTATCTTATTGAACAATTACAACTCACCAAAAGTCATGTATTGAGAAATTCAATTGCTCTTGCTTTACGTGATATCGGAAATTCAGATGCGGTTGAACCTATAGTACATGTATTAAAAGATCCTAAAACGCTAGGGTATAGAGGGACTTTATTAGCTTCTTTAGAACCGTTTGATTATTCTAATCATATTGATATGCTTTTCGGTTTTTTAATTGAAGGTAATTTTGAAGTAAGTAGAAAGTCTTTTTTATTAATTGAATCTATCATCGAAAATATATCGGAAGGAACAAAACAAGAATATCTAGAGAGATTAAAAGATGAGATTGAGCGTTTAGAGGAGAAACACGATCTTCTATCCGAAGCTAGGGATATGTTGTAATTTAAAGTATCGATTTTTGATCTTCCTCCAAAACGGGTATGATAATACATAGCACCTCAAAAATAAATGAACCACAAGGAGAATAGATCTATGACGAATCTTGTAAATAATGCGATTTTGAAAGCAAAAGCAGGGCATGAAGAGCAGTTGAAAGCAGAATTGATCAAAATGTTGGAGCCTTCTCGTAGTGAAAGTGGTTGTATTCAATATACGTTACATGAATCGATTGAACCGGGTGTATTTGTATTTTATGAAATCTGGGAAGATGAAGCGGCGCTTGAATTTCATATGAATACGCCTCATTTCAAATCGTATCGTGAAAATATTGCGTCTCTGGTCGATTCTCGTGAAGCGTTCCGTTTGCACAAAGTAGAACAGTAAAAGCAAGCTCACCACGTAAGTGATTTCTGATCGTAGAAATCACTTTTTAGTTTGTGGATTTTGCGTAAATAGTAGCAACCATACGCTGTCTGAGCGCCAAATTTGATTATCTTCCATTATCTTTTTTATAATTAGATCATGCACCAGACGAATAGGAGTGAGAACCAATGGATAAAGACCAACAACTTGCAATGGTGAAAAAAGTAAGAGAAGCATCGATGAATAATGTCAGTGGCTCTACATTACAACCAAGCTACACACCACAGGTGAAGCAAGAACAGCGCGTCATCCCAACAACGTATGGCGATGCCCCTGTGACTGTGCACATCCCTGATCGAGAGGTTGCTCATCCGTTACCGGTATTCGTTAACTTTCATGGTGGTGGATTTGTGATGGGTGATCCCAAAATGGATGATCCGTGGTGTAGTGTGATTGCCGATCGCGCAGAATGTATTGTGATTAATGTGGATTATGTATTAGCGCCTGAACATAAATTTCCAGCTCCAGTGTACCAATCGTATGAAGTGGTAAAATGGATTGCAGAACACGCCGAAGAACTCCGTATTGATGCAACACGTATAGCGGTCGGCGGGCATAGCGCAGGTGGTAATCTAGCGGCAGCGATCTGTCTATTGAACAAAGAGCGTGGCGATGAACTCAATATTGTGTATCAGGTGCTGGATTATGCACCGCTTGATCTCGCTACCGATCCTGAGCAAAAGCCACAATTTCCTGAAGCGATTCCTAATGATATTTCTCGCATCTTTAACGCTTGTTATTTGGAAAATCCAGAAGATGCACGTAATCCGTTAGCTTCACCTGTATTTGCTCCATCTTTAATAGGGCTTCCGTCTGCACTGGTTATTACCGCAGAACGCGATTCATTGGCAGCAGAAACGGTAGGCTATGCTAAGCAGTTGGAGGAAGCAGGTGTGCAGGTTACAGCGAAGCAATATGCAGGAGCCGCACATGGATTTACTCATAACGGTGAGCTAGCTGTAGCAGAAGATGCCTGGCATCTAATGAGCGATAAACTAAAAGAAGCATTTACGGCACATTAATAATTGAATATAGAATTTACCTTGCATCCATAATTGAATATAGCATCATACAAAAAAGACGATCCCTGATATAGTAGAGGATCGTCTTTTTTGGCAATCAGATCATATAAGGAATATAACTCAATGGATAAAAGTATATCTATATATCGAAAACCTACGTATCGACAAGAAAATATATCTATAAAAAAGTGATATCAAGCAAAATGGCGTTCTAACCGTAAATCACATGATTATAAAGCCACAATAACAGCATACCGGAACTAGCTATCTCAAGTAGATTGATTTATAATATTTAAATGAAACATAGTTTTATTAGATGAAACTATAGGAGCGTGATAACAATGAATAGTAAAGAAAGATTTTCAGATCGAGTAGATTCATATGTCAAATACCGTCCTAGTTATCCGGTAGCCGCTATAGATTATTTGTATGATGTGATTGGTGTCGAGCGAGAAAGTAAGATTGCAGATATTGGTGCAGGTACAGGTATTTTTGCTGAATTGCTTTTGGAACGTGGTAACCATGTGATTGGGGTTGAGCCGAATACTGAAATGCGGGAAGTAGCGGCAACCAAGCTAGCAGAAGAACCTAATTTCGAAGTGATTGCAGGATCGGCAGAAGCGACAGGTCTTGCAGATCAGTCGGTGGATTATATTACTTGTGCACAGGCTTTTCACTGGTTTGATCAGCAAGCGACTCAAACCGAGTTCAAACGTATTTTGCGACCTGAAGGTAAAGTGATGTTAGTCTGGAATTCTAGATTGACGACAGGCACTCCATTTTTAGAACAATATGAGCAATTATTGCGTGATTATGGAACAGATTATACGAAAGTTAATCATAAAAATATTTCAGCAGAGAAATTAGAACCTTTTTTCAAAAAAGATACGATGGAACTGGCGAAGTTCGGCAATCGGCAGGTATTTGATTTCGATGGATTAGCAGGACGTTTACAATCTTCTTCCTATGTGCCTACTTCAGATGATCCTAAGTATCACGATATGATGGAGCAATTAAAGGTTATTTTCGAGCAGAATCAACAAGAAGGGGTAGTCTTTTTCGATTATGAGACTGAAGTGTTCTGGGGAGAAGTCTAACTGGATTATATATTATCTAAAAAAAGCCTCCATCTTCAAAGATAGAGGCTTTTTTGCTGATCTATTCTGATATACAATCGCGTATTACATAAAGTCCATCACATAACGTACCACATGGAAAAAGACAGGAGCGGTATACGTTAAGCTGTCGATACGGCTGAGATAACTTTGTTTTTCATTATCTACTTTCTGATCTTCGCCTATGAGCAGATCTCGCTTGAGTACAGAAACGGTTAGACTACCGAAAAAGCCACTCAAACTAATCAGCATCCCGGTGACCAGACCAAAGTTAGCACCGAGTGGTGTAAGCACAGGAGCTACAAAGTAAGAAGTCACAGCCGTCACTACAAAAGCACAAGCAAAGCCTTCCCAAGTTAAGCTAGCATTGGATGTCGGTACAATTTTGCGTTTCCCGATATACATAGAGGCGACATAATGCACAACATCATTAAGCTGGGTAAGTAACACCAGAAATAATACCAATCTTCCTCCATATTGAGCCGTCGCAAATGGAAAATAAGCAAGATGACTGAGTCCGAATACCATTAGCATCAATCCCCATTGGGTTGAGCTAACACTCCGTAGGAATCCACCTGTGCCTTTGTTAATTAAGCGTGGCAAAGGTAACAGCAAAAACACATAGATCGGGATAAATACGATAAACATGCCGTACCAACCGATATAGATCCAATAAAATTGAATAGGAATGGCTAGATACGCCCATAAAAATAAACGCCGATCCGCTTTGCGTGAACGGATCATCGAAAAGTATTCTTTTAGTGCAAAAAAGGTCAAAACCATCAGCGACAATAGCGATACAATTGGATTAAATAGCGTAGCCAGACAGAAAATAAAGAACATTCCCCACCACGTTTTGATCCGCAATCCGATTACACTATAATCTTGATTTTTTTGAATTTTGCTGACGATAATGTAAATAAAATGGATAACCAGTAAAGCAATAAAAATAAGGATTAATGTTATTAGCGAACTATTCATAAATCAGCACCAACTTACCTTGAATTAGGATTCCATAAAAGGGATCATATGCTATTATGAAGGAATAAAGGTGAATTGATAAGGGGAAATGTTGTGATGGCGGCAGAGCGATCAGTTTTTATTTTATTGACCAATACAGGAACGTTATTTACCAAAATGATTCAGACCTATACGAAAGCACCGTACAATCATGCTTCGATTTCGTTTGATCGTGAATTATCGGAGTTGTATAGCTTTGGAAGGAAGCATCCGAGCAATCCGCTGAATGGTGGTTTTGTGAAAGAAGATATTAAAACAGGTACATATAGCAAATATCCGAATACCACTTGTGTGATCTATGAACTTCAAGTTACCGAGCGTGAAGTAGAGAAAATGCAACGGGTGTTGCAACTGTTTATCCGTAAGCATCAGAAATATTTATACAATATTCTAGGCGTAATCAGCATCACGCTCAAAGAACCTGTCGAGTTCAGTAATTCTTATTTTTGCTCTCAATTTGTCGCTGAAATATTGCAACGTTCCGGTATCAAAATCTGGAACAAGCTTCCTGCACTTGTTACTCCAGACGACTTTCGCCAAAGTGACCAATTGCAATTGATCTATGAAGGCAAGTTAAGTGAGTATGCAGTGAAGTCTGAAGAAAGTCGCTAATTCTCATATAGTCTGTACACCAATAAATAAGAATAAATAAAAGTAAGCATCCACAATGTAGACTTGTATATTACAGGTTTAGACTGTGGATTTTTTTATGAGACTAATCAAATAAAAGTATTGAGTAGTGAGCTTTATAACACAGAAGAATGTAAAAACTAGCACCCATAAGCTTTTGTATATTTTCTCAATGATGGAGTTTACTATTGAATTACTATATCGTGGCGTGATATAGTAGCTGTATTAAACTATATCGAGGTACGATATAGTTGGGGTAGAAAAGTGGAGGAATTTATGAACAAAAAAATAAGCAGTTACCTACCAATGACAGAGACTGCCTTTTATATTCTACTAACTTTGCAGAAAGTTCGTTACGGTTACGGCATTATGCAGGATGTAGAGAAATTAACTAAAGGTCGGATTAAGCTTGGTGCAGGAACTATTTATGGCAGTCTATCTCGAATGGAAAAGGATGGGCTGATTAAGGTAGTAGGTGAAGAAAATCGACGTAAGTCTTATATAGCCACAGATTTGGGCAAAAGTTTGCTTCAGCAAGAAATCGCACGAATTAGCGAATTATATCATAACGCTATCCAAATGGAGGGGAATAACAATGAGTAACAAGAATGTATTCCGTTGGTGGTGGAGTTGGGAATCTGAAAAAATAGAGCGGTGGATCGAAGCACAGGAAATACAAGGCTGGCATTTAGTCCAAGTAAAAAGTAACTTGCTGAGATTTCAATTTGCAAAAGGTTCTCCACGCACAATGCGATATGTATTTGATTATCAGTATGACGTAGCTGAGGATTATAAGCAGTTGTATGAAGATGCAGGCTGGGAACAGATGTATGCGAAAAATAATTGGTATTTATGGCGTAAATCCTATCTAGCAGATCATCCAGAGCAACGTCCAGAAATTTATTCAGATGTGGACTCAATAGTTCAGCGTAACAATCGGATCAAAACAACATTGCTTACGGTAGGTCTGGTATTAATACCTATTCTAATTATGAATATGATGTTACAACCGATGTGGCAAATTCGCACGACGATTCTGGTCGTTTATCTGTTGATTTTCGCACTATTTTTGTACGGGATTACTCGTCTTAATGCCCAAAATCGTAGACTACAAGAAAAATCTACATCCTTGAAGCAGTAAGATTATTCCACTACATTTATACAATTTATTCATAAAAATGTAAAAAATAGTGTTTGAATAGTAGACTAACGGTTAATATAGCCTAACATCAAAATACATTAATCTAAGGAGATTATGACATCATGAAGAAAAAATTTCAGACTACTTTTCTCTCATTATTAATCGTATTGACCGTTGGGGCAACGCCGACATTCGCTTCGACAACAGGAACTACTGGAACGACGGGAAGCACAGGTACTACAAGTAGCACAGGAACAGATTCTACCGGAGTCACAGGAACGGATGCTACAGGAACGACCGGAACAGATTCTACTGGCGTAACAGGAACGGATGCAACGGGAACGACCGGAACAGACTCTACTGGCGTAACAGGAACCGATGCGACGGGAACTACAGGAACAGATTCGACTGGAGTAACAGGAACGGATGCGACCGGAACGACCGGAACAGATTCCACTGGCGTAACAGGAACCGATACAACAGGAACCACAGGAACAGACTCGACTGGCGTAACAGGAACCGATACAACAGGAACCACAGGAACAACTTCTACTGGAGCAACTGGTGTGGCTACAACAACTACTGGAAATGATGCACCGATGACTACCGATATGGATGATGACGATAATGATATGGATTGGGGATGGCTCGGGTTGTTAGGTCTTCTTGGATTGTTAGGTCTTCGAGGACGACGTCATGATCCACGTGACACCAATAGACCTCTTTAATCACACATCAATTACCCAAATAGATTAGATAAATATCTCCAAAATAAGATCAATCAAAAAACACCGATGACACAAAATATGTCGTCGGTGTTTTTTTGGATACAGCGATGAATATAGACATGATACAGACATCTAACGTTTGCCTATCGTTTATCTTTTACAATTCTTCAGGTACAACTACACGAATATGACCAGGAATAATCCGCAGATCCACAGGTAAAGGAGGGCCTTCTTCGCCATCTACATTGGTTTTGACAGGATCGGTTGAACTGACTTTAACATGCTTGGCAGTAAAATAAATAACATCTTTGTGGTCTTTTAGATTACCAAGCAATAACGATAATCCTGCGGTTAATGTATTGAACATATTCAGGTTCGTCATGATAAAGCAGTGCAATAACCCGTCATCTACTTCCGCATCAGGAACCATACTTTCGAATCCGCCAACCGAGTTGGTAAGTGCCGCTAGAAAAAGAGGAGCTTCCCCTTCCCAAATTTCGCCGTCATGTTCGATTTTTAAAGGAGAAGCCGAATTGCTCATCAATTCTTTCATCCCATCTCTAAAATAAGCAAATGCGCCTAATTTGGATTTGTCTTCAGAAGGAACAGACGATAATGCTTCTGCCAGAGAACCAGCAGCAATCACATTGGCAAATAATTGATCATTTAATTTACCCATATCTACATTTTTGACATGAGAAGATCGCAGTGTCTCTATCGCTTGATCAGGGTTCAATGGAATCTGAAGAGCACGTGCAAAATCATTGACTGTTCCAAGTGGAATAATCGCTAATTTCGGACGATGGTCTTGATCCATCAATCCATTAATCGTCTCGTGCAGAGTACCATCTCCACCAATCGATACGACCAGATCATGGCACTCTTTACAAGCGTCTGTGCAGAATTGAGTAGCATCTAATTCTTTGGCAGTCTCGTTGACTGTAACATGGTATCCTTGTTCGCTGAGAATATCTTCTGCTTTTTTGACATATTCTAAGGCTTGTTCTTTACCTGAAGATGGATTAATAATGATCGTTGCCTTCATGAGATGAATTCCCCTCTACAATTTATATAAGTGCATGTAAGCAATTTTGAAAAGTTGGAAATGAATTCGACATCAATTACCATTACCCAAAATAGCAGTGATGATACAAGAATATTACCTTTTCGCCTAAATTATTGAAAAATATAATAATAAAAGTCCTTCCTTTATCATTTGTTTGCTTCCTCTAGAAATGGTATCGTATAGGAGATTTCAGATTATTGCTCAAAAGATTGGCTATTTTGCAACGGAGGTGTATTTATGAAAGCGCTATTTATTGGAGGTACAGGGATTATCAGTTCGGCGATCACGCAACAATTGTTAACCACTGATTGCGAATTGTATCTGCTGAATCGAGGAAATCGTAATCAAGATTTACCTGCTAATGCACATCTGTTGCAAGCAGATATTAATAATGAACAGCAAGTAGCAGCATTGATTGCAGATCTAGACTTTGATGTCGTTGCTGATTTTATTGCATTTGAACCTTCTCAGTTGGAACGAGATTATCGACTGTTTGCAGGTAAAACAAAGCAATTTATTTTTATCAGCTCCGCTTCTGCGTACCAGTCCCCACCTGCGGATTATCGCATTAATGAAGGCACTCCTTTATCCAATCCCTATTGGGAATATTCACGTAACAAAATCGATTGCGAAGATTATTTGATGAAAATGTATCGTGAACACAATTTCCCGGTCACGATTATACGTCCAAGTCATACGTATGATGAACGTTCGATTCCTATGGGTGTACATGGTAGCGAAGGAAGCTGGCAAGTCGCCAAGCGGATGCTAGAAAATAAACCGGTGATTATTCATGGAGACGGTACATCGTTGTGGACGATGACTCATAATACTGATTTTGCCAAAGGATTTATCGGGTTGATGGGTAATATTCAAGCGATTGGAGAAGCGGTACAGATCACATCAGATGAATCGCTAACCTGGAATCAGATATATGGAGCGGTAGCAGATGCGCTTGGTGTGAAGCTGAATGCAGTCTATGTCTCTTCTACATTCTTGGATGCGTGCAGTACAGAAGATTATCGTGGAAGTTTGCTTGGAGACAAAGCCAATTCGGTTGTATTTGATAATAGTAAGCTTAAACGGTTAGTACCTGACTTTGTAGCGACGACTCGCTTCGATCAAGGAGTGAAGCAGGTAGTGAATCATATTCTGAATCATCCTGCATTGCAAAAAGAAGATCCTGAATTTGATACATGGTGCGATAAAGTGATTGTAGCTTTGGAAAATGCGGTTCAATCTGTTCGTTCTTAAAATTTTATTTCATTAGAGAGAAAGCATATACAGTGCTTTCTCTTTTTTTGTTATGTGGTTATATAGCATATTCTATTATTTCCTTATGTTTATAGCGAAAAAATGAAGATAAGTTGTTAAACTTACAAATGTAAGCGCTTATCTCATATTTTGGTAATGTTCGATATCGAAACATACGCAGTCCATCTATTTATCCAGAGGAGGAAATGAGATGTCAAAATCAAGCCTATGGAAAGTGATTGGAACGGTCGCATTAACAGGGGTATTATGTACATCTACTTTTGCAGAGTACAGCTATGCGAGTCTAACCAGTGGAAGTAAGTTTTTAGGTAATATTATTGCTGGGAATGTTCCCGCAAGTTACGGTAACTACTGGAATCAAGTGACACCGGAAAATTCGACCAAATGGGGAGCCGTTGAAGGCAATCGCAATTCGATGAACTGGGGACAAGCCGATATGGCGTACAATTATGCGCAAAGTAAAGGCTACCCTTTCAAATTCCATACTTTAGTCTGGGGAAGTCAAGAACCTGGATGGGTAAGTGGTCTATCTGCGGCAGAGCAAAAAGCAGAAGTAACCCAATGGATACAGTTAGCAGGTCAGAAATATTCGAAATCTGCTTTTGTTGATGTAGTCAACGAGCCATTTCATGCCAAGCCATCTTACAGTAATGCGATCGGTGGAAGTGGAGCGACAGGCTGGGATTGGATTGTATGGTCTTTCCAACAGGCGAGACAACAATTTCCTAATTCCAAATTACTTATCAATGAATACGGCGTTATTAGCGATCCTAATCTAGCGGATCAATATGTGAAAATTATTAATATTCTCAAAAGTCGTGGCTTAATCGATGGAATCGGTATTCAATGTCACCATTTTAATATGAATAATGTATCGACCAGTACAATGACAACAGTACTGAACAAATTAGGATCGACAGGATTACCGATCTACGTATCTGAACTGGATATGACCGGTGACGATGCCACTCAATTAGCACGTTATAAAGAAAAATTCCCTGTACTTTGGAATCACCCTTCTGTCAAAGGAGTGACACTATGGGGATACATCGAAGGACAGACATGGGAGCCGAATACGCATTTACTGAATGCGAATGGTACAGAACGCCCTGCACTAAAATGGTTAAAACAATTTTTCGGCAAAGGGATCACAGATGGACAGTCTATTATGCTGGAAAAAGATAACTTAGAGACTACTGAAGTACCTGCTCCATAATTGTGAATATACCTGATAGATGGAACAGTTTTATAAAATAGCAACAAAAAGGATGCTAGCTTGATCGTTAGCATCCTTTGTTTATATAGTGTCTATATAACACATGTATTGGGAGTACGATGAATCTCATTCAGACCGCATTGAATAGTAAATGAAAAGTGGTCGACTCTCCTACGACGCTAGTAGCATATAACTTGCCTTCATGCTGATCGACAATAGAGCGTGCAATAGCAAGCCCTAATCCATAACCGCCTTGCTTACGAGCACGTGAAGTATCTGTCCGGTAAAAGCGGTCAAAAATACGGGTAAGATGTTCTGGCGCAATCCCTTCGCCAGTATTGGTCACATTCAATAAAACTTCCTGTTGCTGATGTGTAAGTGAAATCGTAATTGTCCCTTGAGAATTAGCATATTTGATCGCATTATCCAGAACAATCATAATCACCTGATGAATCTGTTCTTGGCTACCTTGTACCATAAGATTCGGCTCAATCTCATAATCCAGTGTTAATTCTTTTTCGAAAATAACAGCTTCCATCGTTAATATAATTCGTTCTACCGTTTCACTCAGATCAAATGGCGTATATACCATCGAAGTTCGAGAATCGTCCATTTCTGTCAAATACAATAGATCGTTGGTTAAGCGAGCCATGCGCTCTGTTTCTAACTTGATATACTCTAGCCATCTAGCCTGACTTTCGATCGTTTCTTCGCGATTAGATAACAGCACATCGGCATTCGTATTAATAATCGCCAGCGGTGTTTTGAGTTCATGTGAAGCATCGGCGATAAATTGCTTTTGTTTATCAAAAGCTTCTTTAACCGGATAAATCGAACGATTAGCAAAAAAGCGGCTGGTGAAATACAACGCGACCAACATGATTAATCCTACTACAGCAAATGTATAGATCAGATTTTTTAAAATATCTTGTTGCGCAGTGACATCTAGAAAAATAAGCTTATACCCTGTGCTGATAGGTTGTTTGATAAATGCCCAGTCACTATTATCGAGCTTGAATTGTCCATTGTTTTTGTTAATCGCTTTCGCTTCTGCCAGAGCAGATTGATACAAAGTAGTATCCATATCAAATGGAGAATGGGTGGCTGTCATTTTCCAGTTACTATCGATTTCGATAGAAAAAGATAACGAACGTTCTGTAAATGTATCGTCTACAGGTTGACCATTTCCATTCATCCCGCCGGGATTGTTCATACCCCCTCCACCTGGAGGATTCTGTCCATTATCGAAGTTACGCGGAGCGATGTTAGCAATGCGAGATAACTCACTACGGATATCATTTTGAGCGTTACGATACGTAATCGTATAGATCGAAGCAAATGCGATTAGCATCAATACCGAAATCGTCACGAGATTAACAATCAGAAATCGATTACGAAGCTTGTTGAACATTAAGAAGTCACCTCTTCTAATACATAACCGACTCCACGAATCGTATTAATCTTAACTTGGGAATGCAGGAAGTTCAGCTTTTTCCGTAAAAAAGAAATATATACTTCCACATTGTTGTACTCTACATCCGAATCAAATCCCCATAACTTTTCGATAATCTGCTCTTTGGAAGTGACCCCTTGCTTGCGAGTGATAAGAAGTTCTAACAACTCATTCTCTTTCAGATTTAACTTCATCTCTTTGCCATTCACCGATAGCTTGAGATTGGCTGTATTTAATTGAATATCTCCAAATCGGAGTCCATCTTCGGGTAAAACTTCTCCTTTACGACGGAGTGCAGCCCGAATACGAGCTAACAATTCTTCCGATGAAAAAGGCTTAGCGATATAATCATCTGCGCCATAATCCAGTCCGATCACTTTATCGGTAATCTCACCTTTAGCGGTCAGCAAAATAACAGGTGTTGCTACGCCTTGTTGACGTAATGTTTTGAGAACGCTGATCCCGTCCATTTCGGGCATCATAATATCCAGTAATAACAGATCATAGATCCCACTTTGGGCATAATCCATCCCTGTACGACCATCATGTACGGCATCAACGGAATAATGATTTTTTTTCAAAATTTGGGTTAACGCTTCTGCTAAATGCAGTTCATCTTCTACTATTAATATTCGCATAGTGGCTATCTTCCTTTATATATCGTTCTCTACACATTGATCATTATCCACGTACTTGGTAGAGTAACGGATTGTTTGTATGATACATTAATGATAATGGTCAAAGCTTTAGCCAATCTTAAACCTTATTACTGTATCGACCAGATCTGCACCAAATTTGAATATATCTAAGAAGGTGGGCTTATATGAGTAAACCAATAATGCGTACTGTTACAACCACGATTTCGCCAGAATATGAGATCAGACATATCCAATTCATGTACCAGACAAGGCAATTATTTGCGATCAAGAAATACGTAGATATGTCTCCAGACGATTTTGATTTTGATCTACATATTGAAGATTTGTTTCTATATAAAGGCATTCTAAGTTGTGATGCCAGAACAGGTGAAGTGATTACATATTATTTTCCGCAATCTAAAGTAGCAACATTAAGTAATAGTGCAAATACACATACGTTATTTTATCTAGCTTATAGTGATTATTATAATAGGCTTTACTGTTATAAACGCGATCTGGAAGCAGAAGTAGATCAGCTTGTATTTACAAAAGATATACGTGGCGCCTACGAGCCATCGATCAATCGTATCTGGTCTGTTCATCATTTCTGTTCCCTGAATAATCGGTATGCTCTGATCTCTTATCTGTTGCCAGATCAAGAGCGAGGGTATAACTATGCGCTGATCGATGCCGTAGAGCAAAATATCACTCCTTTTATACCCGGTGATATCATTCGCAATATAGAATCTATCATGGGATTCAACTGTAATGGGACAGAATATCTGCTGATCAAAACAGGTGAACATATGGTACATGAACGAAAAATAGATTGGGAATATAACCGTCCAGAAGTCGAACAATTAATAGTGATTGCAGTCGATGAATTTATTGCCAAAGTGCAAGCTAACGATACAGATTTAAGTGATCATATTATATTTTCTGCTCAAAGTCATGAAGCTTTTGCAGATTTGATTATACTGGATCATCAATTAGTCATTTTAGTCGAGCGATTTGATACAGCAGATTCTCTATTGATGATATACACTGTGGATAACCAAAATAAAGAATATATTAGTTATCCACATGTGTATAACAAATTATATCATCTGAACCACATCTTTTATGCTACCCACACGTCGGATATGTCTACTCGATTGTATAAGTTAAGCACAGGCGAGCAGATTGCTGAGATTTTACAACCTCAAGGAATCGTTACGATGATAGAAGAAGGAATTGTTACTATAGATCAACGTCTGGGGAGTGAAGATCGGCAATTATATATCTATAATGATCAGGGATATACATTATGGACAGAAGATTGTGCCCGGATCGATTACAAGCAGCAGTTTATATTCAAAATAAAACAAAGCGAGCAACATTCTTCTTTATAGAAGTCAATCATATAAATCATTCATTATTGCCATGTGCGCGTATGCGTCATGGCTTTTTTTGTGTTTTGTCAAAAATGTTTTCGCAATGTAAAACATTTAAGATTCACTAAAGGTTAGGGCTGTAAGATTCAAATATAAGCAAGCGAGACACACCAACAGACAACAACATCTACATGTGAGGTAAGACTCAATACACACTTTATAACTATTTCCAAAAACCAATCAGACAATATCCAATACATGCTTACACGAAAGGAAATGATCCACATGGCAATCGAAGTATTCAACCGGTATGAAAGTAAATATCTGATGGACACTCCATCGTATTTCAAATTGTATAACGAATTGTTGGAGTATATGGAAGTCGATGAATATTGCCAACAACACGATTTTTACTCGATCAGCAATCTGTACTTTGATACACCGCATGACTCGTTAATTCGTATGAGTCTTTCCAAACCGAAATACAAAGAAAAGCTACGCTTGCGGGCTTACGGCGTTCCCGGTGAGAATGCTAAAGTCTATCTGGAAATTAAAAAGAAAGTGATGGGCTTGGTGAACAAACGCCGGACAGCGCTGAAATTAGACGAAGCCTATGAATTTGTTCGCACAGGTCTGGCACCGGAGTACCAGGATTATATGAATCAGCAAGTGCTGAACGAGCTGACTTACTTTTTGCAAATTTACGATCTAGCACCGAAATTATATCTTTCGTATGATCGCAAAGCATTGTTCAGCAAGCACAATCGTGATCTACGGATCACATTTGATAGCAATATCCGCACCCGGCGTTATGATCTCAAATTAGAACAAGGTGATTATGGCGACCAGTTGATGGAGAAAGGGCAATGGCTGATGGAAGTCAAAGCTGAAAAAACGATTCCATTATGGTTATCACAAAAGTTGTCCGAACACGGAATGTACCGTACGAGCTTTTCCAAATACGGCAACGAATACAAACAACTATTGAAATCAAAAATAAACCAACCTGTAGAACATATTCCAACTGAAAAGGAGAGCATTCTTTATGCTTGATTCATTACTAACGGTGGCTACAACCACAACAGACCTGACTTTAACCACTTCGCTACTCACGATATTCGTCGCTATTGTTCTAGGCGGATTAATCAGCTTGACGTATATGAAAACGAACCCGAGCGGGTATTCGCAAAACTTTACATTAACGATGGTACTGCTTCCAGTGATCGTCGCTATCATTATTCTACTGATTGGTAGCAACATCGCCAGAGCATTCAGTCTTGCTGGTGCATTCTCGATTATTCGCTTTAGAAGTGCTCCCGGCGATCCTAAAGATATCGCATATGTATTGTTCACCATGGCAGCAGGTCTTGCCTGTGGTACAGGATACTTTGGTTATGCTGTGTTATTCACGATCATCCTGTGTGTGATGATGTTTGTACTCAACCGCTTCAAATTTGGTGTCAGTAAAAAATTGCAAAAAACACTTAAAGTCACGATTCCAGAAAATTTAGCTTATGACGAAGCATTTGCAGAAGTATTCCAACAATTTAACGTACAGTATGATTTGAAAAAAATTAGAACAACCGAGCTTGGCAGTCTGTATGAACTGGTCTACTTGGTCACAATGAACCAGGTTACCAACCAAAAAGAATTTCTGGATGCGATCCGGTGTCGCAACGGTAACCTCGACCTCTCCTTAACGATGAGTCCAACAGCAGTAGAAGCATATTAAATTATCCAAACCGAACGAATTCCAAACTAACGATTGAAGGGAACGATATCATATGAAAAAATGGATCACAAAAACCAACTTAAGCATAGTTCTTCTAAGTACACTGGCATTATCAGCATGCAGTTCAACAACACCGACAGCATCCGAGGCATTAGCGGCAGCAACTAGCTCGACTGCTACAGTGGCAACAACAGCGACTACAGTATCCTCTTCAACACCACTGAAAGTCTCTGATCTGGTTACATTTGATAGTGGAGACGATGCGATAGATTGGAAATCATCCGACTATACAGCGATCCAATTAACAGGTTCCAGTGCAACCATTACAGGCAATGGTGCAACTGTAGCAGATGGAGTCATTACGATTACCGCAGGTGGTACGTATGTGCTTAGCGGTCAATTGACAGATGGACAGATTGTGGTCGATTCACAGGATGAAGAAGATGTCATACTGGTACTAAATGGCGTAACGATTACAGATAGTGATAGTGCACCAATTTATATCAAAGAAGCGAAGAATGCGTTTATTACCTTAGCCGACGGTACAGAAAATGTGATCACAGATGGAGCAGAATATACTTTTGCAGATGATACTACAGATGAACCAAGCGCAGCGATTTTTAGCAAAGCAGACTTAACTATCAATGGTGAAGGTACATTATCTGTACATGCCAATTACAAAGACGGCATTACCAGCAAAGACGATCTCAAAATCGTATCTGGCACACTAAATATTACCGCTACAGATGATGGTATAGTCGGTAAAGATATGGTGGCGATCGAAGATGGAATATTTAAGATCGTAGCGGGTGGAGATGGGATCAAGTCTACAAACGATACTGATGCAGATAAAGGATTTGTCGCTATAGCAGGTGGAACTTTCGATATCCAATCTATGAATGATGGTATTCAATCTGAAAAGCAGTTAGTTATTGATGACGGTACATTTACGATTGTATCCGGTGGAGGTCATACCAAAGCTGAAGCCAAAGTGGAAGAACAACCCGGTCAAGGTGGAGGATTCGGTGGACCAAGAGGTCAAGAAGATCAAGCTACAGCAACTACCAAAGCGACTGCTAATACAACAACATCGACAGACACGACTGCATCCACAGACACAGATGCAACAGCTACTGAATCTAACAGCACCAAAGGGCTGAAAGCAACAGGTGATATCACAATCAATAGTGGAACGTTCACCATAGATTCCGCAGATGATGCTGTTCATAGTAATGCAACAATTCATATCACAGGCAGTACACTTGAAATTGCTACAGGTGATGATGCTATGCATGCAGATGTGGATCTGAATATCTCTGGTGGCAAGATCAATGTAACTACCAGTTATGAAGGGTTAGAAGCGACAAATATCAATGTCTCTGGTGGAGATACGAATGTGATAGCTTCTGATGATGGTGTAAATGCTTCTGGTGATGCGAACACAACAAGTACAACAGCATCGACTGAATCGACAACAGCTTCAACCACCACAGAGTCAACCACTGCAACGACTACAGAACCAGCAACATCGACAGACACCGATCCAGCAGGTAACAGCGCTCCTCCAGGAGGTTTTGGTGGAGGCGGCGGTCAAGGTAGTTCCCAAAATGCGCTATTAAATATTACAGGAGGTACACTTACTGTAGATGCACAGGGAGATGGATTAGATTCCAATGGATCTATTACGATGTCAGGCGGAACTGTTATCGTTAATGGCCCAACTGCGAACGGAAATGGCCCACTCGATTATGATGGTACCTTTGAAATGACAGGTGGATATGTAGTCGCTGTCGGCAGTTCAGGTATGGCTCAAGCACCTTCTGACGATTCTACGCAATCTGCAATCAGTATGAGTTATTCTGCTACCCAATCAGCAGGTACACTGGTTCATATTCAAGATAGCACAGGCAAAAATATCCTTACTTTTGCACCGACTAAAGATTATCAATCCGTTGTTGTCAGTTCTCCTGATCTGGTCAAAGGTGATTCATACTCGATCTACACAGGTGGAACGTCTACAGGTACAGCAACAGATGGACTATATGCAGATGGTGAATATACAGGCGGAACCAAAGTAGTCGATTTTGAATTAGCTAGCCAGATCACATGGGTGAATGAGTCAGGGGTAACAACGGCGAACACAGGATTTGGTGGAGGCGGCGGTCAAAGACCGACTAGAAATATGACGAACAACACGACAGGTACAACCAATAGCACATCAGATACAGCACAATAATCATTATGTAGTAAAAAGTAAATATAATCTAACATGGAAAATAAGGATATCAGTTATTATAAGCTGATATCCTTATTTTGTGTTATATAAAATAACATATTGTTTGCATAAATATACAATACTATTGAGTTATTTAGCTTTTTATCGCTATAATACATATTAATATTATATTTATGTAATATTAATTTACATAAGATTTAAAGTCATAGCGTTATTATTTAATTACAAGGGGGAATAGGTATGAAATTATCAGTGCAATGGAAACAAAAATGGTGTGTCTCTATGTTAACAGCGGTATTGTTAATGCCTGTTATGAGTTATTCTGCATCGGCGGCGACAGACACCAATCCTACTTCTCAGACGACAGCTGTACAAACATCTTTGCCAAACATCAAAATTCTTGCTACAGGCGGTACTATTGCAGGTTCTTCAGAATCCAATACCGATGTAACCGGATATAAAGCAGGCGCATTAGGTATCGATGTATTAATTAATGCTGTACCTGAAATGAAAAAAGTAGCAGATATCAGCGGAGAACAAATTGCGAATGTTGGTAGCCCTGATATCGACAATGCGGTTTTGCTCAAATTAGCCAATCGGATCAATGAATTACTCTCTTCTGATGATGTCGATGGTATTGTAGTGACACATGGTACAGATACATTAGAAGAAACAGCGTATTTTCTAGATTTGGTCGTCAAAAGTGATAAGCCCGTAGTGGTTGTAGGAGCGATGCGCCCGGCAACAGCGATTAGTGCAGACGGTTCATTTAATTTATACAATGCTGTCAAAATTGCGAGTAACCCTGAGTCTACTGGCAAAGGAGTCATGATTGCTCTGAATGATCGGATTGGGGCGGCACGTTATATTACCAAAACCAATACGACAGGAACCGATACATTCAAATCGGTCGAACAAGGTTATCTGGGTGTCGTGTCTGGCGATAAAGTGTACTTTTATAATCAATCGACACGTAAACATACAGCAAATACAGTTTTTGATGTCAAAGGAATGACCGAATTGCCACAGGTCGATATTTTATACGAATATCAAAACAATGGCAGTTATCTGTATGATGCGGCAGTAGCTTCAGGTGCTAAAGGCATTGTCGTAGCAGGTAGTGGGAATGGATCATTATCTACCCGTTCCAGTGAAGGCGCAGCTAGAGCGGTTGATCAAGGAGTAACTGTTGTACGTTCGACACGTACAGGTAGTGGTGTAGTCACTCCATTAGATTCGGATGCTGAAATAGGTACATTATATGCTGATTCACTGAATCCGCAGAAAGCTCGCATTTTGTTAATGTTAGCTCTAACTCAGACCAAAGACCCTGCAACGATTCAAAGCTACTTTGAAGCGTATTAAGAATAGGGATGTAGCGATAATCCTATAATTTGTCCAAAGTGGTAAGTACCTATAATTGTATGTGCGCTATCTAATCAATAGATGTGCAGTATGTAATGAACACATCAACATGAAAAAAACCAAAAAGTAACGCTACCGATCATCAAGCTTGGTCGATAGCGTTTCTTTTTTTTATCATTGAAGCATGGTTAGATGTAGTGAAGTGTATATCTGTATCTATTTATATAAAAATACCTAACCATATCGCTGTGATCATCGCGATCAATAATAGCTTTTTCTCACAGGCAGTTACTTGTTCGGCATCTTGTATATCAGTTCTGACGATCAAAAAGATAGATACAATCGTAATTACTGCTACACCTATAGCTGCCCATAGCCGATCGGTACCTAACCATAATGCACATAATCCGATCAGAATCATATAGACAATTGCAGGAAGCGAGCTGTACTTGGGACCAAACATAGCGACAGACCAGACTACACTTGTCCGCTTCACAGGAGAAGCTTGCTGATCGGCTGCTAGATCAGGAATATGGTGGATCATTACCCAGGCGATACAATATAGCGCATTGATAACAGCATTTTGTACCGCCCATTCTGGAAAATCCCCTAACATGATCCATACGCCTGCTAATCCTAAGAAAAAGGCTGACGGAAATGTACTTAACCATTCACCTGCTAGCGGAATATAACTGAATCGTAACGGAGGCATCGAATAAGAAGCGGCTCCCCAGACACCAATCACCAGCAGTAAAGCTAACGGATAATATCCGAGCAAAGCCAGTACTCCGGCAATCACCAATAACCCGATCGCAAGTCCATATCCGATCCATTTGAGTGTCTGTGGAGCGATGCGACCTTCTTGAATAACCCGGCTTCCTCCAGATAAATAAGCAGGGCTGTGTTGATCGGTACCTGATAAATAATCGGTATAATCATTCAGTGCATGAGTTAATGCGCCATGAATCATAAAGCATCCAACCAGTAGTAATAACGAGACAGCGCTTAATACCCCTTTAGGCAGATCATAATAAGCGAAAAGTGGAAAAACACCTGAGAAGATAATCACCACACTGGAAGTAATCACAGCAATCGGTCGTAATAACCGGATCGTGTTTTTCAAAAGCAAAATAGCCGAAGGATTCAAGCGGTTAACTCCTTTCATACGCAAAGTATAATATGTATCGTGGGTATGGTTCTTTGTCTATTACCCGAATTGCGGCACATTGGACCTTGATATGATCCAACACAACAATCTTATTTAGCTGTTCATATGCACAATCAATTTCGTCTTTTTATCAATAGGTTTTCAAAGTTGAGAACACTATATCAAAAGTAAAAATAGAATATTTAGTCATTGACTGGAAAGATGCTTGTTGATATCACTATGCACAAGAAGTGTATATTGTTGTGCAGATTATTCGACAATAAAGGGACTCAAAAACAGTATAGATTTGTCGGTTATTGTTGTATCGTTATCACAAGGGAGGCAACACAAAGATGATTTTAGATGAACGAAGTGCCGGCATCTTACAATTACTTCAACAGTCATCAGCACTCACGATGGTCGAGTTGGAAACTCATATGGAGCTTACCCGAAGACAATTGCAATACAGCATCAACAAAATAAATGATTGGTTGGTACATCATGGTTACTCTGAGATTTCTTATGATCGTCAAGTCGGTTACTACTTAACAGATATTATTCGAGCAGAAGATGTGCCTGTGAAATTAACCAAACGATCTTATCTTTTTTCAGAAGGAGATCGGGAAAAAGTATTCGGACTGCTTTTACTACTAAGCAAAGAATCATTATCTGTTTACCATTTTCAGTCGATCGCCAGTGTGTCTCGTAATACGGTGCTCAAAGATCTGCAACGACTGAAGTCCAAGTTACACGCCTACAAATTGTCGATTGAATATTCCAAAAAAGATGGATATGTGATCAAAGGAAGCAATCATCGCAAACGCCATCTAATTGAAGAATGGTTACCCGAGGTGCTTCATAGCCCTAGCCATTTATTAATTATTCAATGTATCTGGGAAGATCACACAGAGCAGTTGGAACAGATTCGTCAACAATTGGAAAAGATTGAGCATCAACTGGCAATTAGCTTTGCCGATGAACGCCTGCAAGAACTGACATACCTGATATTATGTACCGATCAATTGATTGGCAAAGGTGCTACTTTATCAGTCCAGCAAAGTTGGGAAGAGTTAACAGCTACACAAGAGTATCAACTGGTGAAGCAAATGGTGCAATCGTCTGCTTTTGAGCAGGAGTGGAGTCAAAATGAATGTCTGTATGCGACACTTCATTTGCTTAGTATGAATCGTACCCGAGATATCTCGCCACTACAGGAAGACAAAGTGATCCAGCAGTTGATTCGTGAGATTGTATCGGAATTTGAACGCTGGGCATGTGTAAGTCTGCAAGATCAGGAGCTGTTGTACCAACAGTTATATGTTCATTTGCGTCCTGCGTATTACCGGATGTTATATGGAATCTCTTTGATCAACCAGATGACCGAGCGGATTCAGAAAGTCTATCCTGAACTTCATCATTTAACCCACAAAGCACTGATTCCGCTTGAAAAAAGTATCGGGGTCAAAGTGCCTGAAGATGAAGCCGCTTACTTTACGATTCATTTTGGTGGATGGTTACGTAGACAGGGAACTGTACTTGATGATCGCAAGCGCGCGATTGTTGTCTGTGCGAACGGTATAGGAATCAGTCATATTCTGATGTATACGCTTCGTGAAATGTTTCCAGATATTCTATTTTTGGATGCTTTGTCAGTACGAGATATGGCGAATTATACGCTAAGATATGATCTGGTTTTTTCAACCGTTCATCTTAGAACATCTGCGCCATTGTTCGTAGTTCCGCCAATTATGGAGATTCCAGATAAACAAAAGCTACGACAGCAAGTGATGCAAGAATTATACGGGTACACGATAGAAAAAGTAGATACCGCTTCACTGCTCAAAGTGATTGGTCAGCACGCTACTATTTTGCAACCGGAAGAGTTAGAAAAAGCATTACAAGCACACATATATACCTATACGCATAGAACAAATAAGCATTCCCTAGAGGGGGCAGAGAAACCTGTGCTGGAACAATTGATTACTGAAAAGACAATAACTTTCCAGTCCAACGTTAGCGATTGGAAAGAAGCGATTGCAGTAGCCTCTCAGCCACTATTAGAGATGGGTACGATCGAAGAACAATATATTGAAGCGATGATCCAATCGATTGAACAAAATGGACCTTATGTGGTAATTACGCCGGGAGTGGCGATTCCTCATGCTCGTCCAGATCAAGGAGTACGCTCGCTATCAATGAGCTTTTTGCGATTAGAAGAAGCGGTTTATTTTGCACCGGATAAGCCTGTACGGTTGATTATTATTTTGGCGGCGGCAGATCGTTCGTCCCATTTGCGAGCATTGGTGCAATTAACGCATTTGCTAGGGGAACCGTCGAATATCGAAGATATTTTGAACAGCCCGGATAAAAATGTACTCATGCAATATATTCATCAATATTCTAAGGAGGAAACAGAATGAAAATTATGGTCGTATGTGGAAACGGATTAGGAAGCAGTTTTATTATGGAGATCAATATCAAAAAGGCTTTAACAGAAATGGGCAAAGTAGCAGATGTGGATCATACCGATCTATCGTCAGCCAAATCCGAGCAAGCAGATATCTTTATCGGAGCGGCAGATATTATGGCACAACTTAGCGACGGGGGTCGTACAGTCGTATCGCTTGAAAATATGATGAGTATCCCTGAAATTAAATCCAAATTAGAACCGCTTCTAGCTTGATCTGAGGGAAGAAGGTAGAGCCGATATGATGAATTTAATAATGAACGATATTCTAGGCACACCGTCTATACTGGTTGGATTGTTTGCGCTGATCGGACTACTATTACAGCGCAAGCCTATCGCTACCGTAGTCTCCGGTACACTCAAAACGATTATGGGGTTTGTAATTATTGGAGCCGGTGCAACAGTATTAACAGGTGCTTTAGATATCTTTGGCAAAATGTTTACTCATGCTTTTCAGGTTCCCGGTATTATTCCGACCAATGAAGCGATTGTAGCAGCAGCCCAAAGTCAATTTGGAGCATCTACGGCTCTTATTATGGTATTCGGGATGATCGTGAATATTATACTGGCACGTTTTACACCGCTTAAATACATTTTCTTAACTGGACACCATACGCTATTTATGGCTTGTCTAATTGCTGTATCGTTAACAGTTGGTGGTATGAGCGGCGCACCACTGGTGATTGTAGGATCGATTATTTTGGGATTATGTATGGTTGTATTCCCGGCGATTTTACAGCCGTATGTACGTCAGATTACAGGTAGTGATGATTTTGCTGTAGGGCATTTTGGTTCGATCGGTTACTTTGTCTCTGCGACCATCGGGAAATGGTTCGGCAATAAAGAAAAAACGACCGAGCAGATTAAAGTTCCGCAATCGTTAGGCTTTTTGCGAGATACTTCTGTAGCAGTCTCGCTGACAATGTCGATCTTCTTTATCGTCGTGGCTTTGTTTGCAGGACAAGAATATATCCAGACCGAATTGTCTAACGGTTCTAACTTTATCGTCTTCTCTCTAATTCAAGCGATTACTTTTGCAGCAGGGGTATATATTATTCTTGCTGGTGTACGGATGTTGATTGCAGAGATTGTACCTGCATTTAAAGGGATAGCTGAGAAATGGGCTCCAAATACGAAGCCAGCACTCGATTGCCCGACTGTATTCCCATTTGCACCCAATGCAGTGATTATCGGTTTCTTATTTAGCTTTTTGGCAGGATTATTGTCGATGTTTATTTTGCCAGCTGTCGGCTTGAAGGTGATTATTCCGGGTTTGGTTCCTCACTTCTTTACAGGAGCGGCAGCAGGGGTATTCGGGAATGCGACAGGTGGACGACGTGGAGCGATGATCGGTGCATTTGCAAATGGATTGTTAATTAGCTTCTTACCAGCAATTTTGCTCATCTTCCTGACACAGTTTGGCTTCGGCGGTTCGACATTTGGCGATACTGACTTTGGCGCTGTAGGGATTCTGATTATGGGCTTAATGAAGATTTTTGGAGCGGCTTAAGTACATCGTATCTATTGTGATAATAAACTAACAAAAGGTAAAGAATGCATAATCGCGTTCTTTACCTTTTTTGTTATTGTCTTTTTAATCTTGATGTTGTTCTTTTATATGAGGTGTCCTTATCAATGTTATTCATTAAATAATGAGTAGATTAGTAGAGCACAAGATGTCTGATTAATCTATGATATGTTAATTCGAAGGCGGAGCTAACCAGACAGTTCCTGTACCACGATACACGTTCACTAATCCTTCACCAGATGCCATAGAACCCATTTTGGTTTTGCCTGATTTCTCGACTGTGAAGTTGAGTGTATTCGACCACATCATCGCAAAATTGCCATCGACTTTTAGTACATCATTTTGCAGTTCAACCACAACAGCTTCTTCAGCAGGAACAGGTGCTTCGAGAGCAATAACGCCTTTACCGCTAGCACTCATATTAAATAATCCTTCACCACCAAGTACAGCAGAAGAGAAGTTACTACGTGCGACAACGCCGATTTTGAGTGTCGTCTCACAAGCCAAAAATAATCCATCATCCAGCACAATTTCATCGTTATCGACATCAATTAACCAGATGTATTTGTAGGTAGGTTCTAGCAAGATCGTACCTGTTCCGTTATAAAGTGGTTTGATAGAGCCAGTACCTGTTGCCGCTCCGCTTAGAAAACCACGCACAGCACCACCAGCGCCTTTAACGCCTGTTGTCATTTCCATATTACCAACGGTGTACTGCATCGCGCCTGCACGCATCATAATTTCGCTATTGTTAATTTCGATCATTAACTGTTTGCGATGCATATTGCTTTTGGACATATAATATTGAGCACTAGCCTCACCTACCGAGGTACAACTAAGATCTTTGATATATTCCAATACGGTAAAACTACCTAATTTGTCTTTGATCACTGTATTGCTATTATCGGTAAGATTGCTGATAGTAAAAGCCATATGTAACGCCCCCTGTTCATATCGTAAAAAGATATCTTTATTTTAACGAAATATGGAGCAATAAGGAAATCATAGTTGATCTGGAATAAAAATTTGTAGAACTTCCAAGTCTATGGCAAAATATAAGCATAAACAGGTTGTCAAATGAACCGAACGAATGGAGAAATGAAAAGATGTCGAGCTTGCCCAATTGCCCTAAATGTCATTCTGAATATACATATGAAGATGGCGATATGTTAGTCTGCCCGGAATGTGCTTATGAATGGAATCCAAACGCTAAAGAGACTCAAGATAGCGAAGAGAAAGTCGTTAAAGATGCCAACGGCAATATTTTACAAGATGGCGATTCGATCACGATTATCAAAGATTTGAAAGTGAAAGGTAGTTCTTCTACCCTCAAAATTGGCACCAAAGTCAAAAACATCCGTCTGGTCGATGGCGATCATGATATCGACTGTAAAATCGACGGCTTTGGCGCGATGAAATTGAAGTCTGAATTTGTGAAAAAGATTTAATGATTAATTCTTTGAATAAGTCTATACAATAGCGATATAACGGGGATCAAGCTAAGCATTGTGCTTAGCTTTTTTCGTATAAAAAAATCAATGCCTGAATTTCGGCGATGAACATACAGTCGGGGAATTATAATAAACGTATCCACTTCTCGTAAAGGAGCATCTCTATGATCTCGCCTGAATACCAGCAAGAGTATTACCAAGCATTACTTGAGAAAAAGACAGAATACGAAGGTTTATTTTATGTCGGTGTCAAAACGACAGGCGTATTTTGTCGTCCTACTTGTCCAGCGCGTAAGCCGAAATTTGAAAATTGTGAGTTTTATGCAACTGCGCAAGAAGCTTTACTCGCTTCTTATCGCCCCTGCCAACGTTGTCGTCCATTGTCCCATCCGAATCATGTATCGGATGTTGTACGTACACTGGTGGAAGCGGTAGAAAAAGAACCTGAAAAGCGCTGGCGTGAAGAAGATTTCCGTCAATTATCAGTAGATGAGTCCACCGCTCGTCGCCAATTTAAAAAGCGCTTTGGCATGACGTTTGTCGAATATGCGCGTGCTCGCCGAATGGGACTAGC
The DNA here is from genome assembly GCF_030433815.1 of Paenibacillus sp. PsM32. Lineage (NCBI taxonomy): Bacteria > Bacillati > Bacillota > Bacilli > Caryophanales > Paenibacillaceae > Paenibacillus > Paenibacillus sp. PsM32. The sequence continues at coordinate 140,963 of NZ_JARUWY010000004.1, forward strand.
GCTCAAACATATCCGTTCCGGGCAAACGGTTATTGATACACAGTTGTCAACAGGATATGAGTCGAGTAGTGGATTTCGAGATGCGTTTGCACGAATTATGGGTGCTGCACCGACGTTGTTAACAGAAGATCGAGTGCTCAAAGCTTCCTGGATCGATACGACACTCGGTCCGATGATTGCTGTCTCAAGTGAAGAAGCATTGTATCTATTAGAATTTGTAGATCGTAGAGGATTGGAACGTGAAGTTGAACGATTACGGATAAAAACAAAATCGGCGATTATACCAGGAATGACTGAACCGATTCGCTTAATCGAGCAAGAATTGAATGCGTATTTTTCAGGAAAATCTACGACATTTACAACACCGCTACAATTACTAGGTTCCCCTTTTCAACAACAGGTATGGGATCAATTAATGAAGATTCCAGCAGGAGAAACTCGTTCTTATGCTCAGATTGCATCAGCGTTAGGGAAGCCGTCTGCTTTTCGTGCGGTTGCTCAAGCCAATGGAGCGAATCAATTAGCGATTGTGATCCCTTGCCACCGTGTGATTAATTCCAATGGAGAATTGGGTGGATATGGCGGTGGGCTTACCCGCAAAACATGGTTATTACAACATGAACGAACTCCACTACAAGCTATTCAATCGTCTACCCCTTTAATACATGAACAAGGAGAATATAACTTATGACTACTCAAATTCAGCAAGCACAAGTATTACATGATCTACATGTAAAAGGAAATCCGTTGGTGTTGGTCAATATATGGGATGCAGGAAGTGCAGCGGTTATCGAACGTACAGGTGCCCAAGTGATCGCTACAGGCAGTTGGTCTGTCGCTAGTGCGCATGGTTATGAAGATGGACAAGCATTTCCTTTTACACAGGTGATCGACAATCTCAAAAAGATTACGCAAAAAGTACAGTTACCTGTCACGATTGATATAGAAGGTGGATATGGCGATACTCCTGAACAAGTATCTCAATCTGTAAAAATGGTTATCGAAGCTGGAGCAGTAGGCATCAATATCGAGGATCAGATTATCGGTGAACAACGATTATATACGATCGAAGATCAATGTGAACGTATTGTTGCAGCTCGCCAAGCTGCTGACCAGTTAGGTATTCCTTTGTTTATTAATGCTCGCACCGATATTTTTTTACAAGCCGATCCGCTGTCTTCTGCTTCTGTGCAAAAGGAGAATACCGAACAGGCTTTAACACGTGCTATCGCCTATGCTCATGCAGGAGCGAATGGATTTTTTGTACCCGGGTTGAGTGATCCTTCTTCGATTCAAATGTTATGCACTCATTCTCCATTACCAATCAATATTATGCTTACTACAGATACCCCTTCCGTATCCGAATGTTCTGCATGGGGAGTATCCCGAATAAGTTATGGGCCGTCACCTTATCAGCAAGTGATGAATACGTTGGAAAAAGTAGGTCAGCAAGCTTTAGCCAGTCGTTAATTCCTTAATTATTCTTTTTTTATCTATATTTGTTATAAAAGACTTGATATTCATGTCAAAAAGGTTCAATATAAAGATATTACTTGTAAAGTTAGTAAATAACAAATTTATAGCGATATAGATAAAGAATAATATAGAATAAGAAAGCAGGGAATGTTTCGATGGAAATAGGCATAAGCACCTTTGTAGAAACTTCGCCAGATGCACAAACCGGTGAAGTCATGAGTCATGCACAACGTATTCGTGAAGTGGTTGAAGAGATTGTACTTGCCGATCAAGTAGGATTGGATGTATATGGAGTAGGAGAGCATCATCGAGAAGATTATGCGGCTTCTTCACCAGCGGTTATTCTTGCAGCAGCGGCTTCGCAAACCGAACGTATTCGTTTATCCAGTGCTGTTACTGTACTATCTTCGGCTGATCCGGTACGTGTGTTTCAAGATTTTGCAACATTAGATGGTATTTCAAATGGACGGGCTGAGATTATGGCGGGACGAGGTTCTTTTATCGAATCGTTCCCTTTATTCGGCTACGATCTAGATGATTATAATGAATTATTTGATGAGAAATTAGATTTACTTTTGAAAATTAGAGCTTCTGAAAAAGTAAGCTGGCAAGGACAACACCGCGCAGCGATTCACAATCTAGGGGTCTACCCGCGTCCTGTACAAGAATTATTGCCAGTATGGATAGGTAGTGGAGGAAATACAGAGTCTGTGATTCGTGCAGGTATGCTGGGCTTGCCATTGGTATTAGCGATTATTGGTGGACAACCGGCTCAATTTGCTCCATTGGTTCAGCTATATTACAAAGCAGCGGCTCACGCAGGGCATGATGCTTCGACACTGTCTGTAGCTTGTCATTCCCATGGCTTTATTGCAGATACGACTGAACTTGCCGTAGAGCAGTTTTTCCCTTCGACTCAACAAAGTATGAACAAGCTGGGTAAAGAACGTGGTTGGGGTCCTTATACACGCAATAGTTTTGATGCTGCTCGTAGTGAGCAAGGCGCGCTATATGTCGGTGATCCAGAGACAGTGGCTCGTAAAATTATTAATTTGCGCAAACAAGTTGGAATTACACGATTCTTTTTACATGCACCTGTAGGTACCATGCCACATGATCAGGTGATGCACGGGATTGAATTGTTAGGAAAAGAAGTTGCACCACGGGTACGTGCAGAAGTTGCAGAATGGGAAGCCAATCAATAATAAAGCAATTCCAAACCTTCAAAGTCATAAGCATGATTTCTGTTGCTTATGATCTTGAAGGTTTTTTTGTTAACAAGTAACGGCAATCCATAAATATGTAGCAAAGAATTGGGAAAGAAATCACAAGGTGTTTCTGGGTATCTAGAGCGGTTAATGTTATAATAAGTAGAAGTATGTTATATAAAGAAGTCATAGGGAGTATCTATATTCTATTTCACTTGTAGAAGTATGGTGCTTTCTGTTGAGATAGCTTACAATAACAAGATGTTTGCAATCGAACGAAAGTTATCTATTGCCAAAACACAATATAGGAGTGGTCATTTGAAAAAGCAAAAACCGATGTCAATGGAAGATTTGTTAAAAGATTTGCAAGGGCAAAAAGAAGCACAAGGTGAAGGCTATGTATCTTTGGATATGTTGTTTAACCGCGGATTTATGAGCAAGTATTCGAGTCTGGATAGCTTTGCTGAATTTTTGAAAAAAGGTAATTTCCAAGCAGACACGCTAGAGGACATTCAAAATGTTGAAGGCGAATTGTTTGATCGTCATGTCAATCGTGAGACAAACTTCAGTGATTGGAAATCGATGTTAGACAAAGCCAACGAAGAATATACGCATAAGAAATAAGCACAAAGAGCAACGATATCGATATCGCTGCTCTTTTTTTATTTGCCTGTATACTGAGCCATTTTATTATTGTGATCTTGAAGAGAAAGCTTGAAGTTATCGAGATTACCGATAGCTGTTGTAGCTCCGCCACCATGTTTGGCATACAATACCAACCAGTACATAATCGGATATTGACGGAGTGGGCGACGCTTCGGTCCAATCATTACATCCGCAATACGTTCATAATCACTCCAACGATCTGCAATATTAGGTGTGATTTTACGATGAGGCTTACCACCGGGAATATATTCGCATATCTTTTCAGGGCGAAGACGTTCTTTCCATGTTCCATAAAAAGTATGAGAACTTCCATGAGTACGGCAAATAAAAGGACGTACTGGATACACACGACAGGTTCCTTTTTCAGCATCCAGTAATGGACAAGCAAAGCTATTACGTGTAGCGTGATGACGGATCGCATTCAATTCGTCATCAGTGTTGGTAGGATGTGCTAAAGAAGCATACATGGGTGGATTTTCTACTCGAAAAGTCTCCCAGTCTTTAGCCGCTTTGGCAAAAGCATTTTCAATATCAGATGTACTCCAATTGCGCTCCATATAGATCAGCAACAATTCAAATTCCACCTGCGAAATAGGTACATAATCCGAACAACAAGCCCGGCAACCTGCTGAACAAGGAGGCTGTTGCACACTTGTTGCGCGGTAATCGTCAATCGTATGATCGATATCTTGATACAATTGGTATAGATGAGCAGCCCGGCTATCCGGCTCGGCTGTTTTATGACAATGTTTAAGCTTTTGCCCGCTTCCACAAAAGCATAGCTGATTTCGAGAGAATGAGTAAGAAGTTGTATCGGACACGGATGAAGTCACGTCCTTTCCTGTTGCTAACGTGCTGTAGAGCTATAGACTATTATATCGCTAATTGCTCTGGAAGTTCTATGTTGCTTGAGAATAACAATAAACATGAATTGATATCCCATTATTGCTATGCTATCGTAAAACATATATTGAGGTGAAACAGATGGCATATGATGCACCATTAACAAAAGAACAAATTTTGGATGCGGCAGAGCAAGCGTTACGTCGGTACGGGCCTGACAAAACATCGGTCGTCGATGTTGCCCGCACTTTAAAAGTCAGTCATGGCACGATTTATCGCCACTTTGCTAGCAAAGCAGCACTACGAGAATCAGTCACAGAACGTTGGTTACAACAGATTTCAAGCCCTTTACAGCATATCGTTCAAGATCATGATCATTCCGCAACAGAACGTTTACGTCAATGGTTAGAGACACTGGCACAGACTAAGCGAAAATATGCTGTGGAAGATCCAGAGATGTTCCAAATGTATACAGCGGTTACTATGGAAGCTTTGCCTTCTATAGTGAATCATGTTGATCTGCTAGTGGAGCAAGTATCTCTTATTATTCAGCAAGGGATAGAAGATAACGAATTTAAGCAGGGTCAACCTGAGCAGATAGCCCGAACATTAATAATAGCGACTTCTTATTTTCATCATCCTGCTCATGCTTATCAATGGACAGATCCGGCAATCGATCAACAATTTGAACAGGTCTGGCATATGGTTTTAGCCAGTATTCAAGCTCATTCATCATAGACGTATCAGTCCCAGAACACATTTTCTGCATCACAGAGAGTGTGTTTTTTTGCTATGCATATAATCAATAAAATAGCTATAATGACAAATATCAAAAATTGTCACTTGATTATTTGAGAGGAGTTATTTATAATCAACACATCAAATATATAGATCGTACAGTACACAGAGGAGGTTTATGTTATGGAAACCATATTAGCAGGTAAAGTGGCTTTAGTTACAGGCGCATCCCGAGGAATCGGTCGTGAGATTGCACAACAATTAGCTGCTCATGGCGCTAAAGTGATTGTGAACTATACAAGTAGCCCTGACAAAGCAGCAGAAGTAGTGGAAGCGATCAAGCAAGCAGGCGGTGAAGCTACAGCTGTTCAAGCCGATATCAGTCAACTGACTGAACTTGAACAATTATTTCACGTTACTTTATCGACATATGGCAAATTAGATATTCTAGTCAACAATGCAGGTGTAATGAAAACACAATCGATCACAGAAGTAACCGAAGAGGACTTTGAGCAACAGTTTGGGATCAATGTCAAAGGAACATTTTTTGCGTGTCAGCAAGCGGCTCTACATATGGAGCCTAACGGTCGTATTATTAACTTTTCAACATCGGTTATAGGTCAGATGTTCCCTGGTTATAGCGTCTATGCAGGAACCAAAGGTGCAGTCGAGCAATTCACCCGTCAACTCGCCAAAGAATTTGGTAAAAAAGGAATTACGATCAATGCAGTAGCTCCGGGACCGGTTAATACCGAATTGTTCACAGTAGGCAAAACCGAGCAACAGATCGAGGGTCTTCGCAATATGAATTCATTTGGACGCTTGGGTGAACCAGATGATATTGCAGGGGTTGTATTATTTCTAGCAAGTGAATCTTCCAAATGGGTCACAGGTCAGACGTTACGTGCCAATGGTGGATTTATCTAATCGCTATAAAAAACGATAAAAATAACTACATTCCTTCATAAGATGGTACGATAGATAAAATAATATTTTTGCGCGTTACGCTATCTATGGAGGGTTTTTTATGGAATCATCACAACAGAACAAAAATGCTTGGAACAACGGCACCTATCAATCATGGGTGAATCGCTTTGGTACACCAGAAGAAGCGGCTGAGAAAATTAAACAAGATCCGCAAAAACGGATCGGTACAGCATTCAAACATATGGAAGACCATATACAAGGCAAAAAAATCATCAATTTACTCGGTTCTAATGGTAACAAAGCAGTTGCATTAGCTTTGCTCGGGGCTGAACTGACGATCGTAGATTTCTCTGCTGAAAATGAGCAATATGCTCAAGATTTAGCACGTGCCGCAGGAGTGCCTTTGCAGTATATCGTATCTGATGTGCTTCAACTGCCTTTACAGGAACTGGCTAATCAATATGATATCGTATTTATGGAATTTGGCATTTTGCATTATTTTACCGATCTACAGCCATTATTCCATGTAGTATCTAGCTTACTTGCGCCAGGTGGTCAATTGGTATTACAAGATTTCCACCCGATCTCGACCAAGCTGATTACTTCTAAAGGTACAACAGCTAATATTCGCAAGCATAAAGTAACAGGAGATTACTTTGATACTTCATTAACAGAAAAAGCCGTCTCTTATTCTAAATATGCCGAATCTGATCAACAGATCAAAGACGAGCAAAAAGTGTATTTACGTCAGTGGACAATCGGCGAGATTGTTACTGCTGTGGCTACATCGGGTCTGATGATCAAAGTACTGGAAGAATTGCCGAATCAATCTTCAGAAGTATTTGATAAAGGGATTCCCAAAACATTCACTATCGTTGCACAGCAGTTACATGTGTAATCCAGCTTGATATTCAATATAATCAGCAAAGCCACTCCTACGTAGGAGTGGCTTTTTAGCATTTTACATGTAGGATACTTGAAATTATAAGATACACAGGTGCAATACGTGATTATAAATGTGGATGATTGGACAATGATTGGGTCTGTTTCCATACTTCATGAGCTTGCTGTACACGATGCCAGAACTCGTCTTTTTCTAAAGCAGTGTATGGAACAAAAGATTCGCCAAATATATCATGTAACACATTCAACCATTCTTGTTTGTGTACAATTTCGATATACTGAACACCTGTATCATCAATCGTTTTGAGCACACATCCACGTAATTCATGACTGGTGGATTGATCTCGTTGGCGCAAAAGAAAGACATCAAACCACGGTGACTGCGGAGAACGGCTATAAAATTCATGATTATCTTCAAAAGGTTGGAGATCAGTGACCACCTGATGATCGATATCGACACCGACAATAGAAGCATAAGCATCATGTTCTAACCGCCATCCTTTGGGATCAATACTTGAAGATGTTACTGCATATTGAAAAGGCGATTGAGTATAAGTCCCTTTTATTAAAGGCAGCGGCGTATAAGGCATATCGCCAAGACCCACATCAATAATCCATGGTTGCGATATTCCTTCATGATCCAGATGAACTGTTAATCCTAAATGAAACGAATTGATACGCGGTTCTGTACCCAAAGGCTGTACACCTGCTCGATGCCAGAACACTTGATAACCTAGAGAACGTAGCAAAGTGCTAAACGCTCCATTCAGATGAAAACAATAACCGCTACGCCCGCTTAAAAGCAGTGCAATAGATTGCTGTATATCGATACCGGTCGGATGCCCTGCAAAAATATCGACCGTTTGCCATGAAAAGCGGCGCACATGAGCTTGATGCAATTGAACTAAATAATCTAGAGTAGGAGGCTGAATCTCTTCGACTCCCAGTTGTTGAAGATAGGTTTGAATTTCTGTTGTAGATAATGTGTACATGGATACGCACCTCGATTATATTAAAGGTATGATGATAAGATTAGGATAAGTAGTATGATATGTAGTATACGAGAATAATGTAGGATGGGTACTTTCCAAATCAGCCAACTGTAACGGTACAGATAGAAGTGTGGCACCATACATAATCTAAAGGAGTACAACAATGAGCGATTTATTTACGTTTGAGCAATTTCCACAGTTAGAGACTCCACGTTTTGTATTAAGACAAGCACAACTCACAGATGCAGATGATCTATATCAATTGTATGCAGATCAAGCTGTTATACAATATATGTCATTTACTCCGTTCACTTCGGTGGAAGAAGCGCTAGATGAGATGAAATGGTATGAGCGTATTTTTGCCGAACAATCTGGATTACGCTGGATGATCGAAGATCGTGAGACAGGCAAAGTGATAGGCACATGTGGATTTCTAGCTTATGAGCAGGAACATCATCGAACAGAATTAGGATATGATCTATCTTCTGCATACTGGGGCAAAGGCATTATGAAAGAAGTGGCTTTATGTATTATTCAGTTTGGATTTGAGCAGATGAAATTGAATAAGATTGAAGCCAAAATTGAGCCAGCCAATCAAGCTTCGATTCGTCTAATAGAAAAGTTGGGATTTGTACAAGAAGGTCTACTAAGACAACATGAATATGAAAAAGAAACGTATGTGGATCTTGCGATTTTTGCTCTATTGCAAAGTGAGTATACAGCAGAGAGCATAAGCTAAGGAGACATTATGAAAATAGATCGATTACTTGCGATCACTGTATTGTTATTGAATCGCCAACGGATCAGTGCCAAAGAATTGGCGACACGCTTTGAAGTATCGACCAAAACGATTTATCGAGATATTGATACTCTCAGTCAGGCAGGTATTCCGATTGTCGCTCATCAAGGCACCACCGGCGGATTTGAGATTATGGAGCAGTACACGATTGCCCGTCAGTTTTTGACACTAAGTGAGATTGATGCGATGATCTCTGCGGTAAAAGGGATGACAACCGTATTCAATGATCAGATGTTTGCTACATTACTGGATAAAGTACAAGCGCTACTTCGTCCACACGATCGAATGCAGACTACGATACAAAGTGCAGGTATTGTATTTGATTTTAACCCCTGGGGACAGAATCCAGCGACACGTGATAAAGTGAATCTATTACGTGAAGCGATCACCAATACCTATCAGGTGAATTTACATTATCTCAATACCAACGGCGTTGAAAGTGAACGAGCCGTAGAACCGTCTGCTTTGATTTTGAAAGGATATGTCTGGTATCTACACGCCTATTGCACATTACGGCAAGATTTTCGTTTGTTCCGGTTGTCTCGTATTCTGGAATTAGAATGTACTTCACATACATTTGAGCGGCGTGACATTCCAGATTGGGATCAATATCAATGGAATAGTGGAACAAATGAAGAACAGCGACAGGACGTAAGATTACGATTCAGTCCGCAAGTTCGCCATCGTTTAAGCGATATATTTGACCCTGCTTGGATTACTGTGCAACCAGATGGAGATATTGATGTGCAAGGTGCTTTTATTATAGATGATTGGTTTTATAGTATGGTGCTGGGCTTCGGAGATCAGGTGCAGATACAATCGCCGCCAACCCTTATTCCAGAATTAATACAGCGTGCGCAAAAAATAATCGACCGCTATTCTAACTAGACAGACAGTTGTCTATATTCCTTCTGTATACTTTGAATAAAAGAACAGAAAGAGGGATGATGTATGACTACTGTAGCGACACCGACGATTGTACAGTTACCTGCTTTTGTAATACATGGCATGGGCACAAGAACAACCAATGCAGACGAATTAGGAGTTACCAATGCACGTTTACCACAGTTGTGGGCATCTTATCTGCATTACAAAGGTCAACATCCTGATCTATTTTCTAGTGATGCTCCAACCTATGCACTGTATACCGATTATGAAAGTGATGCGACCGGAGCTTATACAGTGGTGATCGGACAGCAAGCAGAAGATTATGCTAATGCTTCAGAATCAGCACAGCGACAACTAGAGATTACTGTACCAGCCAGTCGTTATATGGTATTTACCACACCGAAAGGACCTGTATTTGAGACTGTTGCTCAGACATGGGGCACGATCTGGAATTATTTCGAGGATGCTTCGGAAGTGCGAACATATACAGGCGATTTTGAAGTGTATGAATCGACGGCTAATCCTGAACAAGCAGAAGTGAAGATTTATATTGCGATTCAATAAGATTTCTTCTATAAAAAAACCGTCTATACCACAGTCAGGTGATATAGACGGTTTTTATATTTTTAATTTACGTTGACGTTTGCTACGATACATGGCTTTGTCTGCATGATTGAGCAGTGTATCGACATCGGTACCGTCTTGTGGGTAGATACTAGCACCACAACTCATCGGAATCGAAAGTGTATCATTACCATATGCCAGTTCCGCTTGAGCGAATACAGCATTCAATTGATTCACAATCTTCTGGACTTGAATCTGATGTTCGACAGGATGAATAAATAACACAAATTCATCGCCTCCAAGACGTGCCGCCATACCGGTAGAGCCTACTAATTGTTGAATAAGCTTGGCGGTATGTTGAAGCATCTCATCACCTGCTTGATGCCCGTACCGATCATTGGTTTCTTTGAAATAATCCAGATCAATCAGAATAATGGCAAGTTGTTCTTGATGTTGCTCGGCTTGTACAATCGACTTCTCTAATTCTTGATAAAAGTAACGACGATTCGGCAATTCTGTTAAAGAATCATGATAAGCGAGAAAAGCAATCTGACGTTGTTGTTCTTTTTTGACTGTAATATCACGCATAATAAGAATAACATGATCTTCATGCTCTACGAATACATAGTCGCCTTTGACCAGAATATCGATCCATTGTTCACCATTCCACACTTTGGTTTCCATATCAATAATGCCTTGATGCCTTTGTAATTTAGAAGCCAAGTCTTCACTGGCTAGTGTATGCAAATTCGTATCATCCAAATCAACAAAAGAAAATAATTGTCTGGCACTGGGATTCGCTTCTTTAATCGTGCCTGATACATTAGCTAACAGGATCGCCGCTGGATTCATATCAAACAATTTTTTGTAACGATGATGATCAAAGTTGAGAAAATCATATTTTTTCATAGCGACTTGTAACGTAAAGCACCAGATTAATCCGCCATACAAATACGGATAAGGCGGCAAAGATTCACCGAAATGAAAATAACCAAAAAAAGCGATCCAGCTTAAAGAAATACTCATACCCCGTCGCAATATACGATAGATGGCTTGGTGTTCAGATGAGCGATTCAAAGCCTGATGACGGGAAAGAAAGATTAGTGAAGCAACACTGATTAGAATACTTACAGTAAGAGCGGCATAATAAGAAGTATTATATACAGGCACTTTCCACATGCCCGCCATGACGAATTGTTGTGAAGAAATAAATTTTGAGTTATTCATAATGCCTACCGGAATAATCAGGAGAGGAAGATAAAAAATATACGGATACAACCATTTGGGCATTTTGCGATAAGCTCCGGATAGCTTGATAATAAAATGAAAACTCAAACTCGGTAACACAATACCTACATTAGCGAACCACAAAGAAGACAGAGTAGAACTATATTCAAGCGGTAATTGGTAGCGAACATACTCTTCTAAAAAAAGTAAAAAATAACAACCAATCGCGATACTTACCAGACGATGTTCTACTTTTTTGGGATTGCGTAATAACACATTAATCCCCATATAGAAAAAGAAGAGCATCGGTAAAACATAAAGAGCTATCGGAATTAGTGACTCCAGCACATTCAAGCGTATACTTCTCCTTTCCCATAGATTACATACTTAGCCTTTCGTGCATGCTCCCTATACATATCTATTATTGCGTTACTATGGAATAACAGATACTACGTATAATATCGTCATTATTTCGTAAAAAATAAGCATAAAAAAAGCTGACGATCACAACTTGGGATCGCCAGCTTTAATCTTCATCAGATGATAGGAAATATTATAGATTACGGCTTGCTGCTCTTGGTGTATGGTTATCACGAGACATTTGGTTAAGGAATAATAGTAACTCTGAATTAAACTTCTCTTGCTCGTCGAACATCATAGCATGACCGCTATGTTCAAATTCAACAAGACGAGAACCAGCGATACTTTGTTGTGTTAATTCAGCTAATTGAGGATCACAGATTTTATCTTTTTGACCCTGGAAAATGACTGTCGGTACATTAATATGTGGCAAGTCTCCACGCAAGTCTTCATCACGTAATGATTCTGCTGCTTTGATTGTACCGTGATTAGAAGCTTGGAAGCACAATGATTCTAACCATACCATCATAGCTGCTTTGGACTTCGTATGCGTAAATTTAAGACCGAATTGAGATAGCATTTTTGGACGATCTTCATACGTAGGAATAATTAATTGTTCATTAAGGTCTTCCTTCGTGATGTTATATTCAAAATCAGGACGCTGTGTAAAGACTGGTGTTGCAGAACCCATCAATGCAAGATGAGAGATGCCTTTACCTTGATGACGTGCCATATACCGAGAAGCCACTGCTCCACCCATTGAGAAGCCAATCAAAGCTGCATTTTCGATATCAAGCTCGTCGATAACCGCTTTCAAATCATCTGCCATACGGTCAAATGAATAGCTTTCCCACGGTGCATCTGATTTACCGAATCCGCGGAAGTCGATTCCGATACAACGGTAGCCTTCTTTAGGTAGGATAGAGTATTGATATTCAAACATAAGGTTGTTTGCTGGCCATCCGTGTAAGAAAATAACCGGAATCCCTTCACCAATATCTTCTACATAAATCTTTACATTGTCTTCTACTTGTACGTAACGTCCCATTCTTGTCGCCTCCTGATGTTTGTTATTATAGTGTGTGATCATGCTATTTTGATAAATGATACAACCGTATATATTCGTATCATGATTATCGATGTAGTTGATTGATACTATATTAAACATATTTACTAAAGAAAAAACCTTATATTAAAAAATTAACTTAATTATATGAAATAGGGTTTCAATAATTTGTCGTTGTGATAGAACTATGTAGATAGGTAAAAAACGAAATAAATGGCTTGAGATAGAACGTAAATGGGATGTTACAATTCTTTTGGGGTATATCACTAATACATACGTAAAAGAAATCGGTTTGGATCAGTCATTAGGGGGCAGAAAGATGAAGTTACAGGGTAGACGAACAAGTTCCAACGTAGAAGATCGCAGAGGTAAAGGTGGAAAAACAATTATAGGTGGCGGAATTGGCGGTATTATTATTATTTTGATTGTAACGTTATTAGGAGGCAATCCTAGTGAATTATTGAATGGGACAACATCCACAACGACTGAATCGTCTGCACCTTATCAAGCAACCGCAGAAGAACAAGAGTTAGTGAATATGGTATCTGTAGTATTAGCCAGTACAGAAGATGTCTGGACAGCTCAATTTGAAAAGCAAGGATTAACCTATACTAAGCCTACACTGGTACTGTATAACGATCGTGTTGATTCTGCTTGTGGTACAGCCAGTTCTGCGGTAGGGCCTTTTTATTGTCCGGGTGATCAGAAATTATATATTGATCTGAGTTTTTATGATGAGCTTCAACAGAAATTCAAAGCCCCGGGTGATTTTGCGATGGCTTATGTGATTGCTCATGAAGTAGGTCATCATGTACAAACATTGCTTGGAACGATGGATAAGATTCAATCTGCCCGTCAAAATATGAGCGAAACGCAATATAACAAAATGCAGGTTAAATTAGAGTTACAAGCCGATTATCTAGCAGGTGTCTGGGCTCATGATGCCCAAGGAACCAATCTGTTAGAAGAAGGCGATCTACAAGAAGCATTAACCGCCGCAAGTGCTGTCGGTGATGATACCTTGCAAAAGCAAGGACAAGGGTATGTCGTGCCGGATAGCTTTACACATGGTACGTCAGAACAACGTCAACGCTGGTTTTATAAAGGATTTGAATCTGGAACGATTGCCGGTGGAGATACATTTAACGCTAGCAGCCTATAAGACATCACAAAGCCCGATACGATCTTCTCTTTGTAAGCATAAGAGAAGCCGTATCGGGCTTATTTTAATTTATCGGGCATGTCGTTTGCTTTGTAATCCTCTAGCATAATTATAGAGTTGGTTAAAAGGAACACGATATTCTTCTACAATACCTTGAGGGGTCAATAAAGTAGAAGTAGGCTTGGCGAATTTGGAACATAACCTTTTTAATTTGGGATCAGCAGCAATCCAGAAGCGCACTTCTTTGACTCCTCTTCTGGATTGATCAATATGTCGAACCAGATGTTGAAGGCCTTGAGCAAATAGTCTGGTTTTGCGATAAGGAGCGCTCAAAATCACAGATTGAATCTGGATCACTTCAGTATTGTAATAAGCATATTCTTCTGTTCCATACAGATAATTCCAAGCCCCGATCACTTCATCATGTTGATCGAGAGTGATAAAACATTCTTCTTCTAAAAGAAGAGGAGCAGACGTAAAGCCAAGTGTTAATAAAAAAGTATTAGGCACATGAAGCGGAACATAATTTTCTAATACAAATGTCATATGTTGTTCTTGATACACCGCATTGGAACAAGCTTGTATACGATAATTCATCATTAACAACTCCTTTTGGTTAAACGGTACATCGGTATCAACCATCTTTTTGACCATTTATTATCTGTAAAAAAAAAGACCTCGATAATATCTGCCGAATCGAGGTCTACAAAAATATGATTGGAGGAAACCGTTCGGATAGGTAAGATCACAGAGAAAAATCGAATGATAGCAGAAGATTTTCTATTTGATGTCATTTATTCTCCCATGATCTGGGTTGTTTTTATTGTAGCAAATCCAAGCCGTACGCATCTATTAACTAAAGTTAACTTGAATACATTTTTATTACAAATGAGATACTTTTTTAATAAAAAAATATAATGTTCAACCCTTTATTTATAGACCGGAAAGCAGTTCTAATTCCTGCGATTTGAGTAATGCTTGAACACGAGAAGTCACGCCCAGCTTATTATAAATGCGATTGATATACACTTTGATCGTACCGATCGTAAGCCCCAATTGATCAGCAATTTGCTGGTTAGAATGACCTTGACGAATCAATTTGAGCACGTCTAATTCTTTAGGTGTTAACGCTTCAATAAGATGATTGTCTGACAATAATAGAGGCGTTTTACCTTCTGCTTCTAATATATTTAGTAATTTAGTTATATATTTAAGCATCTGAGGATGGTTAACGATATGCTTTTTATGGCTTAATTTTTGTAGCAAAATATAGATAACCATTCCTTCATCTACAAATGTTCGTACATAATCAAACGGCATGACTAATTCAATCGCTTGTTGGAGCAATAAAATAGCCGTATCTACTTGTCCTTTGCGATAAGTACAGATCGATTGAAGAACAATAACAGAACACTCAATATTGGTCGAATGCTCATTTTCTGCAAAAAAGCGAATAGAAGCTAAAATTTCCAGAGCGGTATTATAGTCTTTATTAGCTATAAGTACACGAGATAATATCATAAATGCAAGCGATTGATCTAAAGAGATACGTTGCTTGCTAGTGATTGAGATCGAATCTAATACATGGATAGATTTCTCGATATCACCTTCTAAAAGATCGATCCATGCGATAAAAGCATATAGATGTTTGCGCCAGTTATGATATTGAGGATCTTCCAGCAGTTGTAATGTATTTTCGAGAATAGTACGTGCTGTAATATACTGTTTTTCTTTCAATTTTAATTTGACTGTCATTAAGCGGAAAGGAACAAGCAATCCTGGAACGATGCGATAGTTATCGTTTTTCGATATTTTTTGAACCCAATAGATACAGGTATTGAGATCGTTACGTTCATAAGATCCTTCAACAACAGCTTGCATAACATACTGTACCAATAACGAATTTTCTCCATGTTGCTGATGCAAGATACGGATCATTTCTGCACTGACATGAGCTGTTTCCTGACTTAGAAGCCCTTTTAAGCCAAAAGCTGTATTTCTAACAAACGGTTCGTTTTTATTATAATTAAAGTGGAAAAAGACCGAGTTTTGAGGGATTTGTTGTTGAATAGAACGCATAAAAGCAAACCATTCATCAAAGTCTCGAGATGCAAATAAAATATTAGTTTTGACCAAAAATAAAATGCCTAAATAATTAGAATATTTGTCAGAAGAAGATAATGCTTTAATACGTTGCTCACATCGCTTTAGTAATTCAATCGATTCTTCAAAACGATCCACAATTCCTAAAATAAACGCTTGAATCAGACAGAGTGCTATTGTAAATTCATAATCAGCAGGGAATAGCTGGAACCAGTGCAGTAACGTATCGAGTTCACCTTTACTTAGCCATTCTTCTACATGATTATCGATTAATTGTGCGGCTTGTTCATAGTTGTGGGCGATCAAAGAATGATCGATTGCTTCTTCGATCCATTGTCGCTCGATATAGATTTGGCTCGCTTTCTGATGCCCGCTGATCCATCGTGTATGTGACGATTGACGTAATACATTTTGGACAAATTCTGCAAATAAATGATGATATCGATACCATTCGCCATCTTCATCCAGTGGAATTAGAAATAGAGTAAGCTGTTGTAGACGATGTAATTTGCACTGACTGTCTTGCAGACCGGTGAGCTCATCACATAACTCTGCATTCATACGCTTCAAAATAGACGTTTGTAATAAAAAAGATTGTAGTTCTTCATCAAAACCGCTCCATACTTCATAAAATAAATAATCTGCTATACTGCGATGCTTGCCATTAAAATCTAAAGTAAAACGGTATTGTCCTTCATCTTGTTGAAATGAAATCAAAGCCAATTGAATCCCTGCAATCCAGCCTTCGGTTTGTTGAACAAGCTTATGAATAATCTCAGTAGGTAGCGAATAACCTATCGTATGCTGACAAAGTAAAGCAACTTCTTCTTCTGAAAAAGCCATTTCACCGGCGGCGATAATATTTAATTGTTGTCGAACTAACCATTTTCCAATATGTACAAATGGAAGTGTTTGGCGAGACGAAATATAGAGATGAATATGGGGTGGTAAATAATCGCTCAGATAACACAATCCTTTGTGAATATCAGAACTTGCTATAAATTGATAATCATCCAGTATCATAGCAAGTGGTGCTTTTAATTGGTCTAATTCATGAATAAACATATCGATAAAAGACGTGATACTACTCATAGAAGAGTTGGACAGCAGAGGTAATAATCGCTCTTCTAGATCAGGAATCATATAACAAGACAAAGAATAGATCATATAGCGCCAGAATCGACGAGGATCATTATCACGTTCGTCTAGGGAAAGCCATGCGTACGGTTGCTTTTTTTCATATAACCATTGTCCTAGTAAGGTAGTTTTACCACTTCCTGCTGGTGCATAGATCATATTTATTCTAAAATTCATGCCTTGTTCTACACGATGAATCCACTCTGGACGGTCAATCGTGTAGTTACGAATCATCGGTTTAGAAACTTTCGTTTTTAGAAGTATCGAACTTTCCATAGATTCCGTCCTGTCTCCCTGGCTGATTATATTCGTATTTTACAAATACACATATAATTACGCATCAAGGTTTATTTCATATATTGTAATATATAGATACATAGAAAACGATAGAGTAGATAGAGTGAAAAAAGGAGAGAGTACTGTGAATAATATGCGACTAAAAGGAAGCTTAGATCGATCAAGTCTAGATAACCGACTTGCGTATAACCCCGAGATTATCGAATTTTATTTGAGTGCGACAGATATGCAACAACCCGACTTGATTGTTGCTCGAATACGTGAGTTGAAAAATAGAGGAGTTACAGTATATTTACACCATCCATCCCGATATCAAAATACATTTTTAGATATTATGAGTACAAATATCGAGCTGCGCCGATTTTATCATGAATCAACACGCCAATTGGTTCAAATTTGTAAAGCAGAAGGTGCAAAGTGTGTGTTACATGCACATTATGTACGTAGTGAAAATGCAGAAGTTTCACGTGAACGTACAATCGCATTGCGAGAAGAAATTGCTGCTATTTTAGAATATGGACGTGAACAGATTGTCTGGGAAGATTCAACAGAAGGGCTATTTTGTTATTCCAATCCATACTTAATAGATGATCTTATTATTCCGTTAGATTTGCCGTTGAATGTTGATGTAAGCCATACCTTTATCGCTTTTCGAGGAGATAATCAGAAATTACGTGATGTGCTTGAACGTACTGCTCCATATGCGGTCTATTATCATCTGGTGGATAGTATGGGACAAGTTCATGATTCCTTGCCACTGGGTGAAGGTCTGATCGATTGGCAGATGGTGAAGCCTTTTGTAAAAGGCAAAGATTATATTTTTGAGATTAATCTAGTAGGCGATCACAGCGATTGTACACCGATGGTCGAGAGTGCCAAATATTTTACAGCTCTATAAGTATAATTATAAAAATTAGTGTTAGTAGAATATATAAAAATTAGCAATAAGATCTTGTCTTATGACAAGGTCTTATTGCTAATTTTATTCTTAAATGACTCTTCCTTTTAAAATACCGGTTGCTGCTCGTCTGCCTGAAATAGCTGCACCTTCCATAGTTGCAAGGAGCGGTTGATCAGTATAATCACCTGCAAGAAATAGTCCATCAATTGGAGTAATCTGCTTCGGACGTTTGTGTTCATTTCCTTTTGCCAGACGATAAAAGTTTTCTTTGCCCCGTATAATTCGATACTGTGTCATCGTATCTACATTAGGAAGATCAACATCGTGAAGTGATTTTTTGGTGATTTCCCATACTTCTTTATCCGGTAGATCAATTAATGTATCAGGATCAACCAGAATGATCGAAGCTCGTCCAGTTGGACGTTCAAATGTAGTTCGAGATTGTTCGCTGAACGAACCTAATTGTGTACCCGGGCCAAACATCGTATGATCGACGGCTGCTAATTTTTCTGTTGCTTCAAATTGAGCTGTAATATAAGGCATCGATTCTAATGATAAGAAATCTTGGAACCACTCATGTGCATGGAAATGTTCGGATAATAGCATCTGAGCACGACGGATATTTGTAGCAACAACTACTTGTTCGCCATAAATTTGAGAGCTATCTTCCAACTGCACACCAACGACTTTTTCATTATCATATAGTAAATGAGCTACCGTTTTATTTGTTAGCACCTGTCCACCACGTTCTTCGATCGCTTTGGCAAGAGGGCCTGTCATAACATCAGTCATTCCGCCTTTAAAAGCACCGATACGTACTTTGGCGATACGTGGCAGAGCTGGAGCAAATAGACCGAAAAACGCATACGCAGAATATTCTTCAATCGGTAAAAAGAAAATCCCAGATGATAATGGTTGAATCAATCGCTCAATCGCATCGGTAGATACACCATGCTGTTCAGCGTATTCTTTAATCGAAGATTGATCGAGTTTATCTGGCTTGCTGACATAATCTTTAAATCCGGCTGCAAAAAAAGGAATCAACGATGCTTTGTCTGCTGGAGAGATAAGATCGTTATTCCCAAGTGCACCTGCAATCGTTTTGAGAGGAGCTTTGAAAGGGTCTAATCCGAATGTACCCTGTGCTTCTGTATGACGAATATTGGTGGTCTCTTCCCAGTGCACCATATCGCTTATCGAAATACCTGCATTTTTCAAAATTTCAGGCAGGACAGTGTAGTAACCTAGAAATTTATGAAATCCAGATTCGACTGCCATGCCGTCTTCGACCCAGTTGGCTGTTCTTCCTCCGATATAAGGAGCTGCTTCAAGAACGATTACAGACTTGCCTTGGTCGGCTAATTCAAAAGCACAACATAGACCTGCCAGTCCTGCTCCAATAATTATTGTAGGTTCTACCGTAGTATCTTTTTGGTTATGTACCGCCATGTAATGTCACCAACCTTTTCCTCTTTTACTAAGATATTAACCATTAATAGAGAGCGTCAACTTTATTTGTATACATTCGTATGCAGTATAGGGATTATTTGTTATCATGTGAGATAAAAAAAGGAGTTGTACATACATGCAGATTGTTCATCGTATTCCAGCGATCGAAGAGTACTTAACGTTGCGTAAAGTATCCGGGCTGAGCGAAATGAGTGTCGAAGGCGCAAGTAAAGGATTACCGAATACCCTATTTGCTGTTGTGTTGGAAGAAGAAGGACAAGCAATCGGGATGGGACGGGTCGTAGGAGATGGCGGATTATTTTTTCATATTACCGATATCTGTGTGCGCCCAGAATATCAAGGCAAAGGTTACGGCAAAGCGATTATGCGTGAGATCACAACATACTTGGAAAAGAATATGTCTCTTCAATCTCATGCGGTACTATTCGCAGATCCGCCGGCAGACCAATTGTATGCACAGTATGGATTTACGTATACAGCACCTCATTCCTTAGGCATGTGGTGGAAAAAGGTATAGCATTTGCACAAATCATTTGCTGAAATAGAGTGATACCTCATCTATAACTAGCAAAATCATATAGAGATGCAGATCAGCAACGTGGTAAGATGAGAGTATTCGTAGTTTTGCAGTGTAAATTATGATAGGATGAACACCTATATAGAATGAGGAAGTGACCATATTGATTACTATAACAATCCCGACAGCGGATGTTACGATTACCAAACAAATTAACCCTGAGCTTAGCCATATTTACGGATTTACCGATTTTCATCTGATTTCGCGTGAAACAGGCGGTATCTTTATGTTCTATAACGAACAAGATGAATTACTATTTGTCGGTAAAGCACGTAAGCTTAGACCTCGTATCAAAAAGCATTTCGAAGATACCGTATCACCGATCAAAGATCACCGTGATGAAGTCACTAAGATTGAAGTCTGCTTGATCGACAACGCTATGGATCGTGAAATTTACGAGACGTACATTATCAATACACTTCATGCGAAATACAATGTAGAAAAAGTATTTTACAAGTAAATAGTGTTGATAGATATACGCTAATCCTTTATAATTAAGGTAACAGATCTCGCCACGCATACCTCAAGGTTGCGCACCAGGGCGAGACAATTTTTTTATATGGAGTTATTTACATACAATGAAAAGTATCCCTCACTCTGTTAAGCCTTCCAAAACTGTTGAAGAGCAATTAGATATTTTTAAATCAAGAGGATTAATTATTGGGAATGAAGAATGGGCGAAGAGTATACTTACCCATGTTAGTTACTATCGCTTAACTGCATATACTTTATCTCTAAAAAATGGAGATCAATTCAACAAAAATGTCACGTTCGAGAATATTTATCGTCTTTATGAGTTTGATCTAAAATTAAGATCTTTAGTAATGGAAGTTACTGAAGCTATTGAAATATCTATGCGTACACATATTTCTCTTACACTTTCCCAAAAATATGATGGCATTGGTTATATATATGCTGAAAACTTTATGGATTCAGATAAGCATGATAATTTTATCAAAGAATTAAATAGAACTCTTGAGCTGTCTAAAGATGTTTTTGTTAAGCATTATTATTCGAAATATGCTGGTGAGTTTCCTGTATGGGTAGCTATGGAAATTACTACTTTTGGAATGATATCTAAATTGTTCAAAAACTTGAAGAAGGAAGATAAAGACTACATAGGATATATGTATTATGGTGGTATAAAAGGGTTTTATGTAAGTAGTTGGCTACATTCGATTAGTAATCTTAGAAATATATGTGCTCATTATGGACGAGTGTATAATAGAAATTTTCCACATCCTCCTCAATTATTTAAAAAAGATAAGCCAAAAATTATAGATGATAAGAAAGTTTTTTCTGTTATTTTGATTATGAAATACTTCATCCCAAACAAAGATGTATGGAATGATTGGTTAGAAAAACTTAAAAGTTTACTTGATATGTATTCAGAAATAGATCGAACATTAATAGGATTTCCGCCAGATTGGTATACTGTTTTAAAAAAATAAAATAATAATTTAAGTGAAAGAGACCTCTTTTAATTAATCCGCTACCCTACATTCGGTAACAGATTATAAAAGAGGTTTTTTTACATTTTTGGTCTATTAGCGTTTTTTGGGCGTATATTCCAGATCGCGGAATAGGCGATTGAGTTCATCGGTCGTCAGGTCGCGCCATTTGCCTGTTGGTAGATTGCCCAGACGGATATTCATAATGCGTGTGCGACGCAGAGCGCGAACTTCGTAGCCCAGTGCAGAGCACATGCGGCGAATCTGGCGATTCAACCCTTGCGTCAAAATGATTTTGAATACATATTTGGATTGTTGAACGACCTGACAAGGTAACGTAACTGTATCTAGTATTTCTACACCGGAAGCCATTTGTTTGAGAAAAGAAGGTGTAATCGGTTGATCCACAGTGACGATATATTCTTTTTCATGCTTATTTTCAGCACGCAAAATTTCGTTAACGATATCGCCATCATTGGTCAGCATAATCAAGCCATCCGAATCTTTATCCAATCGTCCGACATGGAAAATACGCAGAGGATGATTGACAAAATCTACGATATTGCCCCGAATATGACGCTCGGTTGTACTGGTAATGCCTACCGGTTTGTTGAGCACAATATAGACATTTTCTTGTTCGACTTTGATCGGTTTGCCTTTGACCCGCACATCGTCGCCTTCTTCGACCTGACTGCCTAGCTCGGCAACCACACCATTGATTGTGACAATACCTTCATTGATCCATTTATCAGCACCCCGGCGGGATGTAATTCCAGATTCACTAATATATTTATTAATTCGCACGTATAAGCACACCTTTAACTCTAATTTTTGAGTAAGCTATTCAAGCCGTTACTCAAGTCTACCTCTACGATACCCTTTTTTGCTTTATTTTAAAAGTCATGTTCGTCTGTACGGTATGATGTTATGATTTTGTATGCAAAATATGGTGTAGTGCTTGTTCCAACCGTCCGTATTTGAACATAAATCCTTCTTTGATGAGACGATTAGGGATCACCCAACGGCTTTTAAGCACCAATTCGGGTTCCGTCCGAATCACTCTAGCCCCTAGATTAAGCATCCATGTAGACGCAGGTAGACCGCCTTTACGATGCATCACTTTGCGCATCGTTGCCATCAGTTCACGATTGGTCACCGGATTAGGAGACGTGCAGTTGAATACTCCTTCAAGCGATTCCCACTCTTGAATAAATAAAATAATCTGAAATAAATCTTCAACATGAATCCAGCTAAACATCTGCTTCCCTGACCCTTGATGACCGCCCAGCCCGAAGCGAACTAGATTTTTGAAAGGGGTCATCACACCACCACCGGGCCCTAATACGATAGCAATCCGTAGTGCGGCTTGACGGGTATGGGGAAGGCTAAAAGAGAAAAAAGCTTCTTCCCACGCTTTGGCAACATCTACCGAAAATCCGCTACCGATTTCGCCTTTGGTCTCGGTCATAGGGCGATCTTCTGCATGGCGATAAATGGTAGCTGTGCTGGAATTGATCCAAAGCGCAGGCGGATGTTCACAAGCCAGGATAGCGTTTCCAAGAATCTGGGTAGTTTCGATTCGAGAGTTCATAATTTCACGTTTATTTTGTTCGTTATAACGACAATTGACCGATTTACCCGCTAGATTAATCACCATTTCTGCTCCATCGAGAGCTTGAACAATTCCTTGATGATCATCCCATGCGATATGCGGCGATTGTCTGGAAATGATCTGCACTTCAATACCCAATGCTGCAAATCTTTTTTCCAAATACTGTCCGATAAATCCTGTGCCACCTGCCAATACCACTTTACGTGTCATCGAGATCAACTCAATTCTGTTTAGATAGTTAAATCTACGCGCAAATCCTTACTAATAATTATATTTTACACCATTTTATAACCCTATAACTGTTAAAAAAGGAAAGATTACTGAGGTTATAGCAGTTGACAGTCTGTTCAATCGTGTGTACAGTAAGATGCAAATGAATCGAATGACCACTAGGGGAGCCTTTGTGTAGGCTGAGACGGGAAGATCCCGGACCCTTGGAACCTGATCTAGTTCATACTAGCGTAGGAAAGTGGAGACTGTGCAAGGGTACCTGTACATATACGTACACCTATTCTGCCGCTCCATCACGGGGCGGCTTTTTTGCATGTATTTTTCCATATATTCCAGTAGTGGTCCTTCTTTATTAACCAAGCGTCGCTATCGATGCTTCAATCTAAGGAGGATACAGTTATGAGTTTTTCACAGGAAATTAGACAGGCCGCAGACCCTATTTTTGAAGCGATTTTTAATCATCCATTTGTACAAGGGATTGCCAAAGGTGATCTGCGTAGTGAGCAATTGATCCATTATGTAAAGCAAGATTTTGAGTATTTGAATTCTTTTATGCGTATCTATGGAACGGCGATTGCGAAATGCCCAACACGTGAAGATATGGCGATGTTTAACGAGCAGATTTCATTTGTGCTTCATAGTGAAATTCATCCTCATAATAACTTTTGCGAGGTGGCTGGCGTCAAGTATGAAGATTTGCAAGGATATGCGCTTTCTCCTTCTTCTCATCATTATATTCGTCATATGTTAACTGTGGCTCATGAAGGGGGTTTAGGCGATATTTTGGCGGTATTGTTGCCTTGCCCGTGGACGTATTGGGAGATTGGTGTGAAATTATTGGATGAAGTGAAGCCTGATGCCTCCCATCCTTTTTATGATTGGATTAACTTCTATGGCAATCGTACCGATACGATTACTCATCAATTCTGTGCTCGGTTGGATGAATGGGCAGAGCAGACGACACCTGCACATCGGGCGCGTATGAAAGAGCATTTTCTTCTAAGTTGTCAGTTTGAATATATGTTCTGGGATATGGCGTACACTCTGGAAGATTGGCCTGTGCCGATGGAGGTTGCACGCGTATGAGTTCCTCATCGATCTCTATGACATGGAAAATGAAAGAAGTGGTGTTGACTGTTATTCTGGCGGTGGCTTGTGGCGTTATTTATCTAGGATGGTCCACATTATGGATACCGATCTCTGCATTAGTGGGGCCTGTAGGTGCAGGATTTATGTTCGGTATCTGGATTATTGCAAGTCCGATTGTAGCTTATATTATTCGTAAGCCAGGGGCGGCATTGATCGCTGAAGTAGCGGCTGCGGCTGTAGAGCTGTTAACAGGTAGTCATTTTGGATTGTCTGCTTTATTGATCGGTGTTTTTCAAGGGATTGGAGCAGAGATTGCTTTTGCTCTATTTGGCTACAAACGTTATAACTTGATGACGTTAATGTTATCAGGAGCGCTGGCGGCAGTAGGTGGAGTATTGTATAACGTTATCGCTAATGGATTCGGCTATTACACCACACAAGTATTGCTGACTACTCTAGTTATTCAAGTGATCAGTGGAATGATTTTAGGTGGATGGTTAGCCAAAATTATTGTAGAAGCTTTGTGCAAAACAGGGGTACTGGATCAATACGAAATTATGAAAGTACGGCGGAAGAAGGGAAATGCGAATGGAATCGCTTCTAGGGTGTAAAGATCTGTCAGTACGTTTTTATCAGCGAGAAGAAAATGTATTAACAGATATTCATTTATCGATTTCACGTGGAGAAAAAGTATTGATTCTCGGGCCAAGTGGTAGTGGCAAGTCGACGCTATTGTCTGCATTGTCCGGTATTATTCCTGAACATGTAGAAGCTGAAGTGGAAGGCGAGATTCAGTTAGCTCCTCAATGTGGCGTGATGTTTCAAGACCCGGATTCGCAGTTCTGTATGCTTCATGTGGATGAAGAGATTGCTTTTAGCTTGGAAAATCGCTCTATTCCGCGTGCTCAGATGGACACTATGATAGATACAGTGATGAAGCAAGTCGGTCTGAATATAGATCGTCATACTGCTATTGAGACACTATCTGGAGGTATGAAGCAACGGCTAGCGCTAGCGTGTCTGTTAGCGCTTGAACCGGAAGTTCTTTTTTTCGATGAACCGACAGCGCAACTTGATCCGATCAGTCGCAAAGAAATCTTTCAATTGCTACATGGCTTAGCTGATCAGTACGGGCAGACGATGGTATTTGTAGAACATACATTAGATGGGTGTATTGAGTGGATGGATACAGTCATTTTAATGAATGCACAAGGGCGTATTATGGCTCAAGGCAAGCCAGCAGAGATGATCGAGCGGTATCGTGCAGAGATGGAAGAAGCTGGCATATGGCAACCTCAATTATTCCCGTATACATGGGAAGATGTACAAGATCATCCGTCTCATCCATTAGCGAAGCAGTTGCAACACACACTACAACAACGCCATACAGCTACACTACATGCAGATACAACAGACAATCATACACCTGATATCATAGTTACCGAACAACTGGAGATCGGGTATCGTCAAAAATCCGTTATGAGCGATATGAATATCTCGATTCAGTCAGGGAAATGGGTAGCGATTGTCGGAGCTAACGGAAGTGGGAAAAGTACATTTCTCAAAAGCTTAATTCGGTTAGAACGTATTCGTAGTGGTCAGCTTTCTTTTCACCATAAATTATTAAAAAAATGGAGTGATCGTGATCTGTATGAGCAAGCAGGATTTGTTTTTCAAAATCCTGAACTGCAATTTGTAACCGATACGGTGTTTGACGAGATCGCTTTTGGTGGACGACAACGGAATTGGTCAGAAGAGGAAGTAACCTCCAAAACGATACAATTGTTGCAAGAATTCGGCTTAGAAGCTTATCAAGATCAACATCCATTTACACTTAGTCTGGGGCAAAAAAGGCGCTTGAGTGTAGCGACTATGCTGTTATTCGATCAGTCGTTACTTCTATTAGATGAACCTACATTCGGGCAAGATGCTAAAACATCGGCTGAATTAATCAAGCGACTGCAACAACGGCAAGCTCAAGGAACAACGATTGTGATGGTCACTCATGATATGGATCTGGTCGATGAATACGCCGATACCGTGATTTTGTTTGATCAGGGCAAAGTAATCTACAATGGAGCGCCTTATCATCTCTTTGCTAATCCAGAACAGATCGGGGATCATGCGATTATCCCTCCACTTCATTACCGGTTGCTACAGCCACAGAAGGAGCGGAGTATTGTATGAAAAGCAATCATTCGTGGTTATCCACCTTGAATCCGACGATCAAGTTGGTGACTCATTTGTTAGTGATGTGCGTATTGATGGCAGTCACTGATCCTCGTATCACTTTAGCGATCTGGTTAGTAGCACTGGTGATTGGAATGACTTTGGGTGGTTGGCGGATTGCTTATTTGCTCAAACGATTATTGCCGTACACGATCTTTTTTGTAATGATTTTCTGGATGATGGCGGCATTTGGTAAAGGTGAGCATACCATCTGGCAATGGGGATGGTTCCATATTACTGAAGAAAGTCTGAATAATGGTCTAATGATCGCCCTGCGGATGCTTGGATTTGTTACGTATGGACTGCTGTTCACATCGACCACCGATCTTACTGCTATGATTATGAGTCTGGTTCATCAATGTAGATTATCGCCAAAGTGGGCTTATGGACTGTTAGCAGGATTTCGCTTTATCCCTTTGTTCCAGACAGAACTGGCTCAAATGAAATCGGCGCATAAGATTAGAGGGTATAAGCAGAAGAATAGCTGGAAATCTTTTATCCGTTATGCACTACCACTATTCACGCAAGGTATTCGCAAGTCTGAACGAATAGCGATAGCGATGGAAGCACGCGGATTCACAGGCACACGTCAGCGTACCTATTATCTGACTCCACAATTAGCAGGCAGAGATGGTTGGTATATGGGGTTATTGTTAATAGTCGTTCTAGGAATAACATTTATATTGAAAAAGTAGATCAAAAGAAGGAGCATCTTGTGAACGAAGATGCTCCTTTGCTTGTCTATATGCTGTTCATTTGCATGATGATGATCGCTTATGTACACTTATTATCATTACCAATAAAATCCAGATATAAATGAGGTGAATGATATGCATATCGTATGGAGTAATTTGTTGATTACGATGGGAATACTGATTGCTGTCGTAGCGGTACTGACATGGATTACGATTGTAGCAGTCAGATCCTATCGCAATAAACATAGAACTTAATCTACATACTTAGCATTAATACTTGCTAAAAGCGTCTTGATTCTCCTGTACATTTTCCAAAAATACAATCTTACCTTCTTCATTCACGCGAGCAATATCAATTCCTGTTTTGGCATAGACTGTTCCTTCACTCGACATGCCACATACTGCCCAGCGGGATTCGTAGGTTCCGTTGGTTTGCAGTTCCCACGGCTCATGCATATGTTTGATATCAATATTGTATTGATAGAATGTATCCATAAAGGTTTTGAACCCGTTACGTGTAGCTCCGTTCAGTACAATCTCTACATCTGGAATAAATAAATCCAACAATTGTTCCATCGCTTGTGGATCAGTACGTGAAGCATCGAATAAGCGGAAATAGTCGTTTAATGTTTGGATAGCTGTTGTCATTTGATAAGGCTCCTTTTTGGTAAAAAAACACAATCTTGCTCTCATTGTATTTAATAGTTTGATGAAATTCGAACTGTTAAAGTGTATCATACATCTAACATAATAAATAGTTCGACCAAAATCGTACTTTTCAATTGATAGTTGCTCCAATAAATGATAAGTTGAAGAGTATGAAAATATTAGAAGCTACCAGACCGACACCGATCAAGCTTGTCGATGTATTCAGCGCACTAAGTGATCCTGTGCGATTGAAAATACTACTGTGTCTTGCACATCATGGAGAAAAAAGTTGTGCAGGTTTTCAAATGAGTCATATTTCCAAATCCACCTTGTCTCATCATGTTAAAATATTACGCGAAACGGGATTAATCCAATTACGCATTGATGGCAGACAACATTTTTATCGTATTTGCCAAAGTGAACTAGACACTCAATTTCCTGGATTGTTAGCATCTATTCTTCAAACGGAAGAAAAAGATCTACTCTAATCTGTTTTTCCTCAAATTTAATAGCTTTGAAAGAAGGTATACCATGAATAAACCATCCATTTATGGATTAACATTAGATCAATTATCGTCATGGCTTGGTGAGCGTGGACACAAGAAATTCCGCGCCGGTCAGGTCTGGGATTATTTGTATCGTCAGCGTGTAACCGAATTTAATGAAATGAATGAAGTGAATCCGGCTTGTACCGCTTTGCTTGCTGAGCATTTTGCAATTCAGACATTAACCGAACATGTGAAGCAAGAATCTGCTGATGGCACAGTGAAATTTCTGTTCCGTTTGGAAGATGGCAACTTGATCGAAACGGTATTGATGCGTCAGAAGTACGGTCAATCGGTATGTGTAACCACTCAAGTAGGCTGTAATATCGGCTGTAGCTTTTGTGCCAGTGGTCTAATTAAGAAAAGTCGTGACCTCACCGCAGGTGAGATTGTGGAACAGATTATGAAAGTGCAATTTCATCTGGATGCAGCCGCGCAAGATCAATTGGTTACGCATATCGTAGTCATGGGAATCGGCGAACCATTTGATAATTTTGAAAATATGGTCGATTTCTTAAATATTGTGAAAGATCGCAAAGGTCTGGTAATTGCGCCCAAACGTATTACTGTCTCTACAAGTGGTCTGCCTGACAAAATCAGAGAATTTGCCGATAGTGATCTACAGGTGAATCTAGCTCTTTCTTTACATGCACCGAATAATGAACTGCGTACACGCATTATGAAAATTAATCGTGCTTATCCATTAGAGCAATTGATGTCTGCTGTAGAGTACTATTTAACCAAAACAAATCGCCGTATTATGCTAGAATACATTTTGCTACGCGATGTGAACGATCATCAAGAACATGCACAGCAATTGGCTGATCTAATCGCTCATATGAACAAGTCAGCTAGTGTGAATCTGATTCCATACAATCCGGTTGATGAGCATAGCCAGTATCAACGTAGTTCTCAAGAATCGATTATTACATTCTACGATACGTTGAAAAAGAATGGTGTGAACTGTACAGTTCGTCTGGAGCATGGAACAGATATTGATGCAGCTTGCGGACAATTGCGCAGTAAACAAATTAAAAAAGCAGCACAAGCGAAAAATGAAGACAATCCTGTTGTGGTTGGTTCATGATTCTAATGAATTGATAAAGTATGAAGATGAAATAAAGCAGGCTGTCGGTGAATTCCGGCAGTCTTTTTTGCAATATATCATCTTGATGTGATCTTGCAAGCGTTCTAATTTCTGCTATTATAGTATGAAAAATGATGCAAGAAGGTGTTCTGGTATGCCCTCTAACGCTAAATTGAAATGGTTCAAAAAATCCTCGTTCCTACTTCGTCATCTTTCGATCAAGCATCGCTTACTTATCGCTTTTCTCATTACTTCTCTTTTACCTGTCGTTATTGTCGCCTTTTACTCCAATCAAATCTATGAGACATCGACCACAACCAAGATCAGCGAGACGTCTACACAGACACTAGATGAATTAGCTCGCAATATTGCTAGAGAACTGGAACAATACGAGACATTAAGTGAAAATATTATTATTAACCCTTCGATTCAGACAGGGCTAGCCAATTACAATCAGTTAACCGATCTGGACAAAAATGTATTGCAAACGTTGATTCGCAAACAACTGGATCAGCAGATTTTCAGCTTTAGTAACCTTTCTAATGTCGTTATTATGACCAATACAGGCGCGGCTTTTTTCGATCTAGGATATCAATGGTATCCAGGTGATCAATTAAGTAAAGTGATGACTCAAACAGAAGGCGTTGCTCGTAATGCGTATTGGTCTTACCTTCGTTCTAATCGTGGTACGCCAACATTAGCCCTCACCCGCAAAATCTATTCCGAAAATGATCTAAATTCATCTCTAGGTTATATTGTTCTTTGTTTTGATGAAAAAAGTTTTGCCCGTAATCTATATCAGTCTGTCAATCTAGGAAAAGGTAGTAGTATCTACATAACCAATGATAATGGAATGGTGATTTCTTCGTTGAATCCAGCGATTGTACAAGGCAATATTTTTCACAAAGATATCATATCTAAAATGATCAGCGAACAACATCAAGGCAAATCTGAAGCATTTGAATCAACGATTTTGAATACAAAAATGCTGGTGACCAGTGCAGAGATTCAGATGGCAAATTGGCATATTATCGGCTTGATTCCTCATTCTTTTATCGTGTCAGAACTTACCGGATTACGAAATCATATTATTGCGTTATGTCTATTGACGTTACTATTGTCTGCTATCGTATCTATGTGGATATATTTTAGTATTAGTTCGCCGATGCGTTCGCTTTTATTATTTGCCAAACGGGTAGATCGTGGGAAGTTAGACGGAATGCCTCAACAAGGGCCTTATCCAGATGAAATGCAGCAATTAACATCAACTATCTACAACATGGTAGATAGACTCAAACAATTGATCGTGCAGATCCAGACCGAACAGCAAGCGAAAAGGGAAGCAGAACTCAAAATGCTACAAGCTCAGATTAATCCTCACTTTTTATTTAATACATTAAATTCGTTGAAATGGAGTGCAATGCTCAGTGGCAATGCTTCGCTAACACAAGGGATTGGCTCATTATCTGAACTGCTTCACAATACGATTCTAGTAAAAGAAGAAATGATCCCGTTAGCAAAAGAAATTGAAAATGTACAACATTATGCAAATATTCAGCGTATTCGTTATGGTGATTCATTTCATCTGGAAGTGCAGTTACACGAAGACACCGCTACATGGATGGTACCCAAATTTATTTTACAGCCGATTGTCGAAAATTCGATCTTGCATGCTGGAGCAGATGAACATGCTAAAGTAAATATTCGAATAGAAGCCAGTCTGTCTGATCAAGGAATACAGATTCTTATCTGCGACAATGGCAAAGGATTTGACCAGACTGAACAACGTCAACAGACAGCGTTATATCGCTCATTATCTGGAATAGGTATTACAAATGTACATGAACGAATCAGGCTTCATTATGGAGAACCTTATGGTCTAATCACACATAGTAGAATTAATTATGGAACAACGACTGAGATTATATTACCTAAGCGAGATCGTACAAAGGAGGACAAAAATGATGTATAAAGTGTTGATTGTTGATGATGAGTTGATTGTTCGTCATGCTGTAAAAACGCTGATTCATTGGGAAGGCAGTCGATTTGAATATGCGGGGTCATGTTCGAATGGACGTACTGCGCTTGAACTTATCGCACAGACTGATATTGATATTGTGATTACCGATATCAAGATGCCTGATATGGATGGGATAGCGCTTATTAAGCAATTACGAGCTGATCAGTATCATGGAGAGATCTTAGTATTGAGCAACTACAATGATTTTGAATTGGTACGTGAAGCACTCAAGCATAGTGCACATGATTATATGCTCAAATTAACATTGCAGACAGATAACTTTATGCAAGTGCTTGAAGAAATGGCTGCTAAAATAGATCAAAAAGAACCCGTACTCCAAAAAAATACATCTCTCAGTATCGCTGACCCTGTAGAATATAGTGATTTTCAGCAGCAATTATTGGAGATATGCGGTATAGATCATTCCGCTATCCAGTTACTTCAACGTGCAGAGATCAATACACAATCATCTACATCTTCAGACTCTTCTTATCGTCCATTGGATATCGAGCGACAACTCCTCTTTTTATTTGCAGTCAATATCGAACAAGCTAATGCTAACGACAATCTATTGAATGCAGCTCAACGCTTAAAATCAGCTTTATCGGGATTGTCAGATGAACTTTTTTCCAATAGTCATCATGTAATGTTAGCTGAACTGAACAATCATCAATTTATTGTAGGCGTAACTTGTGAAAAAAGTTCTTCGTTAATATCTGCGAATCCATCCTCTTGGAGTGAAACAATAGCGCAACGGCTGATCAGTTTATCCAACATGTATTACAATATTCCTTTACAGATTGTGTATACGATAGGAGCAAGTAATGAGCATGAACTCAGACAACATATCCAGTACTGTCTGAATATCGAAGAATCCCCTCTACCTTTAGCAATAAAGCCAACACCCCATAGATTAAGTCCATCTCATTCCGATCATAAAGTGATGATTCGGCCAGAAGTACAAAAAGTGATCGATTATTTGCAGACTCATTATGCAGAGCGTATTCATTTATCTGAAATTGCGGCTTATGTGAATCTGTCTGAACCTTATTTGTGTCAGGTATTTAAAGTAGAAATAGGACAAAGTATTCTAACATATCTAAACGATATTCGAATGAATCATGCGTATCAAATGCTATCCTCAGGACAATGGCTGGTCAAACAGGTAGCGTTAGAAGTAGGTATTCATGATCCATTTTATTTCAATCGCTTGTTTAAAAAACGTTATGGAATCTCACCTAAACAGATAAAACCTGTCTTATCATGATAGATAAAAATAAAAAAACTAGATGATTTTATGTATGATCATAAAATTGTCTAGTTTTTTGTTCATCGTATATAAAAAAACTAAAAATCATCTATAAGGTTTACCTTTATTGTACATTTTACTATCATCAGAACCCTTCTATACTGAATACATGCAGCGTCGCTTCTATCCAGAAGCTCATTATATAAATGGGGTGAATGTATGAAGGGGATCAAAACATTAAATATGTTAAGTGCAGTTGTATTGTCATTTTCGTTGTTGGCTGGATGTGGGGGTAATGCAAGCAGTACAGATAAAAGCACTCAAGCAGCCAATAGCCAATTTGCTGATCCAGACCTCAATATCGCTGTTTTTCAAGGAGGATATGGACGGGAATACTGGGATACGATTGCAGAAGACTTTATGAAAGATTATCCGGGAACCAAGATCAATATTACCGCCAGTCCCAAGATCGCTGAATTGATTCGCCCCAAAATTGTAGCCGGTAATCCGCCAGATTTAATGTATATTGCAGGCAGTGATAATACATCGTTGCTAGATGGTCTGGTCAAAGACCATGCTTTACTAGATTTAACCGATGTGTTTGATAGCACGCCAAAAGGAGAAACACAGCCGCTCAAAAATAAAATTCTACTCGGTGCTTTAGAATCCAGAGCGATGGCTCCTTATGGAGATGGCAAAGTGTATGCTGCCCCGTTTAACTTTGGTGTAATGGGATTGTGGTATAACAAAACTCTTTTTAAACAAAAAGGAATTGAAGTTCCAAAAACATGGGATGAATTATTAGCACTCAATACAACAGCACAACAAAATAATAGAGCGCTATTTACGTATCAAGGGTTATATCCAGGTTATCTGGAAGAAATCATTGTACCTTCGATCTATAGTGTGAGTAAGCAGAAGGGATTAACTGATTTTTTTGATTACAATCCTACATTTTGGACAAGTGACACATTCCGTCAGGTATGGGGTGTACTGGAAAAGATCGCTACCGAAGATAACGGATTGATGAAAGGTACAGTCGCTTTGAATCATACACAAGCACAGACTGAATTTATGCAAGGTCATGCGATGTTTATTCCGAATGGCACATGGTTTGAAGATGAAATGAAAGATGCTCCGCGTGAAGAAGGATTTGAGTTCGGATTTCTAGGCGTACCTGCTTTTAAAAAAGGTGATCCGGTTACAGCGATGACCAGTGTAGAGCAGATCGTTATTCCAGCCAAAGCCAAAAATCCAGAATTAGCTAAAGCCTTTTTATCGTATCTGTATACTGATAAAAGTGTAAAACTCAATGCTGAAAAATCGAAAGGAATCCTTGCTGTTAAAGGAGCACCCGATCTGGTCAAAGAGTATATTTCTGATACGACTTACAATGTCTACAAAACAGTCGATAGCGGTATGGTAGCAATAAACGGTTCGTTTAAATCGGTAGCTAAAGGTAGCAAATACAATCCAAGCGAAGAAGTGTATAATCCGATTTCTTCATTGATGAATAAGCAGATGACATTAGATCAATATAGTGCGCAAATGACCAAATTATATACTGAACTGAATCAAGAGTTAGCGAATAATACACCATAAGTAAAAACTAAGGAGGGCGATAACATCGTCCTCTTTGATCGAAAGGAGTCTTCGCATCCTATGAAAATGAAGACAAGACGGCGCTGGTTTTTATTATTTTGTTTGTTGCCCGGACTTTTATTGCTTACGTTGTTTAAGTTGTATCCTACGGTCGAAGTATTCCAGAAATCTTTTTACTTATGGACAGGTATCGGAGATGAGCCGAAATGGGTAGGGCTACAAAACTTTATCGACTTATTCAATGATGATGTATTTTTGTTATCGTTACGCAATACCGGATTTTTGATGTTAGTGGTACCTGTGTTGACGTTATTTATCGCATTGATTAATGCATCGATTCTAACACGTTCCAAATTGAAAGAACGTGGACTTTATCGCACTTTATTTTTCTTTCCCAGTATTTTATCTTTTGTCGTCATTGCTATTCTATGGTCGTTTATTTATCATCCGACGATTGGATTTCTCAATTCAGGGCTTGATTTCATCGGATTAAGTAGCTGGGCGCTTCCGTGGTTAGGCGATGAACGGACAGTATTGTGGGCGTTAGCAATCACGATGATCTGGCAAGCGGTTGGTTATTATATGGTGATGTATATGGCAGGAATTGATAGTATATCTCCTGATTTGTATGAAGCGGCAGGTATAGATGGAGCTACCCCAATTCAGCAGTTTATCCATATTACGATTCCGATGTTATGGGAAATTATTCGAATTACGATTATCTTCAGTATTAACGGTGTGCTTACAATTAGCTTTATTATCGTATCGATCATGACAGGCGGAGGGCCAAATCGTCATTCCGAAGTGATTATGACGTATCTGTACAGTCAGGCTTTTTCCAATTCGAATTTTGGCTATGCGATGGCGATCGGTGTATTTGTGTTTGTAATGTCGTTTTTGTTAGCGATTTTAAGCAACCGTTTAACACGAAGGGAGGCATCTTAACATGTCGATGACAGCCAACTTTGAAAGCGGGAGCACAAAGCCTAAGGTTAGTGTATCCAAAACACCACTGCGCTGGGTAGGTCATATCGTGTTACGTATTTTTTTGATCATACAGGCATTAATCGTCGTTTATCCTTTGATCTGGAATGTATTAGCTTCGTTCAAAACAAATACAGAAGTGATGGAAAGTCCGTGGAGCTTACCAAAGACATTGAACTGGGAAAATTATGTGAATGCTTTTACTACCGCTCGTATTGGCGATTATATGCTGAATTCGGTATTAGTGGTTGCGATGTCGATGGTTATTTTGTTAGCGGTAGCTTTACCGACAGCCTATGCGTTAGGTAGAATGCAATTTAGAGGCAGAGGATTGATTACCAATCTGTATATGGCAGGGTTGTTTATCGGAGGTGCGTATATTATTGTACCGCTATTTATTCTGATGAATAATCTACATATGCTGGACAATCGCTTCTGGCTAAGTGCAGTCTATGCGACAGGTAGCCTTTCTTTTTCTGTCTATCTGATGATTGGATTTATGAAGTCGATTCCACAAGATTTTGAAGAAGCGGCGCTGATTGATGGAGCAGGATATATGAATATTTTGTTCCGTATTATTTTACCGATTACACGTCCTGCGATTGTCACTTTGGTGGTATTCGGCTTTTTTGACTTCTGGAATGAATATGTACTGGCATTAACATTAGTCACAAGTGATGAGAAAAAAACGATTCCGATCGGGCTGGCTAATCTGATGCAGATTCAACAATATGCGACAGATTGGGGTTCTCTGTTTGCAGGATTAGTAATTGTATTGATTCCTACCGTCATTGTCTATGCATTATTGCAGAAAAGATTAACCGAAGGCATGATGATGGGCGGGGTCAAAGGTTGATCGAAGTAGATCAGATCATAGGGAGGAAGCGCTGTTGAACACTTTTGAAGTTGTTGGCAATGACTTTGTCTATAACGGTCAGCCGATTCGTCTGCTGTCTGGTGCAATACATTATTTTCGCATTGTGCCTGAATACTGGGAAGATCGGTTGCTCAAGTTAAAAGCTCTCGGCTTAAATACAGTGGAGACGTATATTCCATGGAATCTGCATGAACCACAAGAAGGTGTTTTTGATTTTACAGGTATCGCAGATGTAGTAGCCTTTATTCAACTAGCCGGATCATTAGGATTGCATGTGATTGTTAGACCCAGCCCTTATATTTGTGCCGAATGGGAATTTGGAGGATTGCCTGCATGGTTGCTTGCTGATCAGAATATGCGACTACGTAGTTATGATGTATCTTATCTGGATAAAGTAGATGCTTATTATGATGTGTTATTACCGCTTCTTCAACCTTTGTTATGTACCAAAGGTGGACCGATTATAGCGATGCAGATCGAAAATGAGTACGGAAGTTATGGCAACGATACAGCATATCTTCAATACATTCAAGAAGCAATGGTGATACGGGGAATGGATGTATTGTTGTTCACTTCAGATGGACCGGAAGACTTTATGTTGCAGGGTGGGATGGTTCCTGGTGTACTAGCGACTGTTAATTTTGGATCGAATGCAACGTCTGCTTTTGCTAAGCTCAAGCAGTATCAACCGGATGCTCCACTTATGGTGATGGAGTTCTGGGATGGTTGGTTTGATCATTGGATGGAACCTCATCAGACCCGTTCAGCACAAGATACAGCAGAGACTGTTGATGACATTATGCGATATGAACAAGCTTCACTCAACTTCTATATGTTCCACGGAGGAACAAACTTTGGCTTTTACAATGGAGCCAATCATATTAAGCAGTATGAACCAACTGTAGGAAGTTATGATTATGGAGCTTTATTAAATGAACAGGGACAGCCAACAGACAAATTTTTTGCGGTTCGAGAAGTGCTTGGTGAATATATAGATTTACCTGCATTGGAATTACCTGTACCGATCCCGACTGCTAATTATGGCACTGTAACTTTACATGAATATAGTCCTTTATTTCAGAATCTAGATGTGCTAACTACAGCGATTCATTCTTCTTCACCTGAACCGATGGAAAAGCTAGGGCAAGCGTATGGCTTTATTTTATATTCCACTATAGTCAAAGGGCCACGAACCGAAATGGAACTTATTCTTCAACAGGTAAGTGATCGGGCTATCGTATATGTAGATGAAACATATCAAGGGATTATCGAGCGCTGGACCCCGTCTAATCTTCCTTTAGAAGTACCGGAACAAGGTATACGTTTAGATATTCTAGTCGAAAATATGGGACGTATTAATTATGGCCCTTACTTACGCGATCCTAAAGGGATTACGGAAGGTGCACGGCATGGCAATGCGTTTCTATATGACTGGACGATCTATCCATTACCGCTACATTCGCTCAGCGACCTTATCTATACGCAGACAGAGACGCTATCAGCCCCACTTGATCAACCAGCTTTTTACCGTGGCATATTTCATGTACAATCTCCAGTCGATACATTTCTAAGAGTAGATGGTTGGGTCAAAGGGGTAGTGTTTTTAAATGGATTTAATCTAGGTCGATACTGGCAAGTAGGGCCGCAGAAAACACTATATATTCCTGCGCCATTGTTGAAGCAAGGCGATAATGAGTTAATCCTGTTCGAATTACATGGATACAAGCAATTGCAAGTACAGTTGGTGGATACTGCTGATCTAGGCTAGTAAAAAAAGATAACAGATTCGATATAGCATACTGATGATACGAAAGGAAGAACCACATATGGTGATTTCGATTGAACAAGCGGCTCATATCTATCCATCTGCCAGACAATTAGCCTGGCAAAAGTTAGAATTTTATAGCTTTATTCATTTTTCGATGAATACATTTACCGATAGGGAATGGGGAATGGGTGATGAGTCACCTGCGTTATTTAATCCAGAGCAATTGGATGCAGAGCAATGGGTAGATGCTTGTCAGGCGGCAGGCATGAAAGGACTTATTCTAACGTGCAAGCATCATGATGGATTTTGCTTGTGGCCCAGTCAATATACAGACCATTCGGTACAGAGTAGTCCGTGGCGCAATGGACAAGGAGATCTGGTCAAAGAAGTATCCGAAGCTTGCCGCAAAGCAGGTCTGAAATTCGGGATTTACCTTTCTCCATGGGATCGTTATGAACCTACATATGGAGATTCTGAAGCCTACAACGATTATTTTGTACATCAGCTTGAAGAACTGTTAACTGGATATGGTGAATTATTTAGCGTATGGTTTGATGGGGCTTGTGGAGAAGGC
Source organism: Paenibacillus sp. PsM32 (assembly GCF_030433815.1). NCBI lineage: Bacteria > Bacillati > Bacillota > Bacilli > Caryophanales > Paenibacillaceae > Paenibacillus > Paenibacillus sp. PsM32. The sequence goes on from NZ_JARUWY010000004.1 coordinate 179,928, forward strand.
AAGCAAGGGAAAAAGCAAGTGTATGATTGGGATCGCTATTACGCAGTTATTCGCAGACTTCAACCACAAGCGGTGATTTCAGTATGTGGCCCCGATGTACGCTGGTGTGGTAATGAAGCAGGGCATACCCGTTCTTCTGAATGGAGTGTTGTACCTGCAAGCATGCAGGATAACGAAAAGATACAAGCCAACTCACAAACTGAAGATAATGGAGAATTTGCTACATTGGTGCGTTCGGATCAAGACGATCTAGGTAGTCGCCATATGATTGCCGAAACAGAGCATTTGATCTGGTATCCTGCAGAAGTTAATACATCGATTCGCCCGGGCTGGTTTTATCATTCGGCTGAAGATAATCAGGTCAAAACATCCACAGAACTTATGGAATTATATGAAAGAATAGTAGGTGGGAATGCTTGCTTTTTGCTAAATATACCGCCTGATCGTAGAGGGTTAATTCATGAACAAGATGTGTATGAGTTGCAACAACTAGGGGGGAAGATAAAGAATTATTATCAATACAATCTAGCTGAACATGCTCTAATTCAAGCATCTGATTCAGATCCAGAGCATCCTGCTCCTCTCGCTATCGATCTCGCGGAAGAGACGTATTGGTGTACTCCCTATGGAACAGAGCAAGCTGAGATCGAACTGGATCTGGGAACAATCCAGACATTTCATCGAATCGTATTAATGGAACATATTGAGTCAGGGCAACGTATCGAATCTTTTACGATTTCTTATCAGGATTGTCATCAACAATGGATCGAATGTTATCATGGTTCTATTGTCGGATATAAGCATATTTGTCGTTTTTCAGATATTAGTGCACAGTATATTCGAATATCTATTGTCGAATCGCGTTATTGTCCAACATTACAATCGATAGAAGTGTATTAATCAACTAGACAGCTATCGAACGAGATTATATGATAAAACCAGATATTTCGTAGCATATGACTGCGAATGATCTGGTTTTTTGCTTTTCAAAATATAGCAGATGCATATATTGTCGAATTTTGATAGAAAAAAGTAACTATATCTTCAAGAGTAACCGATAAATAAAGTAGAATACGTATATTTCTAAAGCAGAAATGTATGCAATAGGAGAAAGATATGAAAAGAGAGAAACATCATTTTCCGAAGAAATGGATATTGCTTATGATAGGTTGTATCGCAGTTATTGTGATCATAGGCGGAGTGTATACATATCGTTCTCAACCAGAAGCCTCCCCTACAGCAACGTTTATTACATCCCATATGGTCAATGAGAATGGGACGTTAGCGAGTCGTCTTTTACCCGCTACTTCGACAGATCCTGATATTGTAGCTGGCCGAGAAGCATTATCTGAATCGCTAGGATTGTGGATGCAATATGCGCTACTAACCGATGACTCCAAAAGTTTTGAACACAGTTATACGTTGTTACAACAGTATTTTTTGGACAAAGACAAGCATTATATTTATTGGAAATTAGAGCCGAACGGACAATCGAAAGTGAATACCAACGCACTTGGAGATGATCTACGTATCGTAGGCGCGCTGTTACAAGCATCTACCCAGTGGAAACAGCCTAGTTATCATACAACTGCCAAGCAAATTGTCGATACGTTGCTTGCTTCAGATCAGCAACATGGTTATCTTGTCGATTATCATGATTTTGAACATGGATATTCCGCAGATGTACTCAGCCTAACGTATATTGATGTGCCTGCTTTGGAACAGATGAAGCAGACCAACATCATCACCACTCAAGAGTACACGAAGTACACCGATCTACTTCACAATACGCCCAATGATGGAGTCTTTTACCCCAGAACATACAGCGTAGCTACAGGCAAATACAACTATGACGATACGATTAATCTGATAGATCAACTGATTTTAGCGATCCATCGGAGTGAATTAGGTGAGCCTTCCGATCAACTGATCACTTTTATGAAAAAAGAATTTGAGCAGAATCATAAGTTAGCCGGACGCTATAAGCGTGCTGATCAGACCGCAGATGTAGCATATGAATCGCCAGCAGTGTACGGACTTGCGATTTTGTTAGCTTTACAGGAGAAAGATCAGCAGTGGGCAGACCAATTATATGCACAAATGCTAACGATGAGAGGATGGGATCAAGCTTATCCGGGAGGCTATGTATTTGATGGAGATACCCATATTTTTGATGATTTATTTCCTCTGTTAGCAGAGACACATTTGCAGAAAGGCAGTGACACGAAGTAAATGAGAACAAGTCGAAAACGTAAAGAATTAAGTACCAACACCAGCATTATTAATCAAATGCGTTTGGGTTATATCATTTTGATTGTGCTGGCGATCGCACAGGAAGTGCTTGTATTTTTTAATATTTATGCAGATGGTGGCTATAGCTTATTAGAGATCGCTTTGAATATAGGGGCAATGGTTGCATTGTTGTTCGGGTTTGTCGTTTCGATGGGCATTGCTGTAGTAGTTATTTTTATATTTATAGTGACCTATTTTGTATGGATGGTGACATATGCGCCAGTCAATACACTGATCTTTTTTGAACTATTTTTGATACCAGCTAATATTCTGATTGCTGCTTTTATCAAATCGACGTTGATTCGTAATCAAAGAGTTAGCGAACGATTAGAAGACTTGCGCAAGCGTGATCCTGAAATTGATTTGTATACGACCTTAGGCAACAAAAAAGCGTTAGAAGCTACTGTTATCAAGCAGTCTAACCTGGCTAGACGTTATTCCGAAAAGTATACATTTTCGATGGCGATGTTCAAGATTGAATTTCTAGCACTGGTACAAGAATCGTTAGGTAGCCAGCTCTATTCGCAATTTCTGTTGGAGTTGTCCGAGACGATTCAAAAACAAATTCGGTATGAAGATTATAAGTTCTCGATTGAAGATGGACGCTTTATTATTTTGTGTCCTATGACCGATCAACAATATCTGCAATTGCTAACCGATCGGATCAAAAACGCTATGATGAATATCAAATTTTTAGATAAAAAAGGCAAAGAGCTGAAATTTGTAATTCGCGCAGGAGCATTCGTATTTCAAAAAGAACAATTCAGCACCTATGAAAATATTGATGGCATTATCTCTGCGCTAGAACGCAATACAGAAACCGATCTGATTGCAGAATATATTTAAATACATGTTTGTTCATAAGGAGGTTGATAGAGATGGAATATACGAGCTGGTTTATCCCGCTTTGTATTGTGATTAGTAGCTTATTCGGTATCGCTATTATTGTACTTACCATTATGACATTGGTTTTCCGTGCAAATGTAAATAAAAAGTATGACCGGGGGAAAAATCATGTCTGATGCTATTTTGCTCATCTCGATTATGAGTATATGGATTGCTGTATTCGAATCAATCGTAATTATGTGGGGTGCGATTCGGTTTATGTTCAAGCAGAATAAAATTCCGATGGTGATTCCTGAAAATATGGATCATTTCCCGAATGTAACAGTGATTGTACCTGCACATAATGAAGAGATCGTCATTATGTCTACCGTCGAGCATATTTTGAAGCTGAATTATCCTCAAGACAAAGTACAGATTATTATCGTAGCTGATAATTGTAGTGATAATACGGCTGCTCGTTTGCGAGCTTTGAAAGAACAACCTGCTTATGCTGATCGTGACTTTACTATTATGGAGCGTACGGGTAGTGGTGGTAAATCCGGTGCGTTAAATGATGCGATGGTGATCTCCAAAGGCGAATGGTTATGCGTATATGATGCAGATGCCGCGCCCGAGAAAAATGCACTTCTTTTTCTAACCCAAAAAGCAATGGAACAACCCGAGAAATACGGCGCTGTATTCGGTCGCAACAAAGCACGTAATCGCAGCCAGAACTTCTTATCCGGTTGTATCAATTTGGAACTTGTCACCATTCAGCGCGTGCATCATACAGGTATGTGGGAGTTATTCGGATTGGGTACGATTCCGGGCACGAACTTTATTGTGCGCAAAGACTTAATGGAAGAGATCGGTGGATGGGACCCGCAAGCCATAACAGAAGATACCGCGATTTCATTTGAAATTTTGACGCGTGGTAAGCTGATTGCATTAGCTCCTCAAGCCGAAGCGTATCAACAAGAACCGGAACTGCTCAGTGTGTATATGAAGCAACGGGAACGCTGGTCTAAAGGGAATTACAGTGTAGTGATGGACAATATTCATCATTTATTTGATAAAACAAGCTGGCGTATCAAGCTACATGTTATGTATTATGCAGCTAGTTATTTCTGGTTTATGATCGCTATTATTGTTTCCGATATTATTTTTCTAGCTAATATTGTGTATCAGATTATAGAGCTATTTAATCCTGCGGTTGTTTCTCCTGTTCAATTTGTTGGAGATGTATATGTGTATCTGGTCATTGGTTGGGCGCTTATGTATTACATCTATGTATTGCAGATTAATATGGCATTGGCAACAGATATCGGACAAAGTAATACACGTAACTTTATTTTATCGTGCGTCTCTTACTTTACGTATTCGCAATTATTCCTGATTATCTCGGTCAAAGCATTCTTCTCGATTACGTATGATCGGATTACCGGTAGAGAAAGCAAATGGTACAAAACCAAGCGCTTTGGCTAAAGATCGCTTGATCCATCTCGATCTGTCTTGATTTATATAGTGAAATCAAATAAAGCCAATCTCTTTTTAAAGAGACTGGCTTTATTTGCAGTTGAATGTACGTATCTAGGTTAAAGTACACCCTTCATAAAGCTTTGAATTTTGGGACCCATCACGAACAGGATCACACCAAGTGCGATAGATACACCGCCAATCACTCCGAAATAGATCATTTCGGTATCAGGGCTATAAAATTGAACGATAATCGCATTGATCGCTTGAGCAGCAGCATTAGATAAAAACCATAGACTCATCGTTTGCGCAGAGAAAGCCGCAGGAGCGAGCTTGGTTGTTGCAGACAGCCCAACTGGAGAAAGGAATAACTCTCCAACTACAATAATAAAATAGCTCAGTACAAGCCATAGCGGGCTTACAAGCGAATTCTCACCACCGAAGTAAGAAGGAATAAGAATAACAAGGAACGACAACCCTGCAAACAGCAATCCTAAAGAGAATTTGCGCGGAATGATCGGTTGACGATTTCCAAGTTTGAGCCAGATCGCTGCAAACACAGGAGATAGCGCAATAATAAATAGCGGATTAAGTGATTGGAACCATGCAGGAGCAATATGAATACCCATAAAGTCCAATTGAGTACGTTTGTCTGCATAAGTTGCCAGTACGGTTGACGTCTGTTCTTGAATAGACCAGAACATCACAGCCGCTATAAATAAAGGAATATAAGCAAGCAGACGTGAACGTTCGACATCTGTTGTTTTTTTACTACGATACATCGTAACGAAGTAACAGATAGGAATCAAAATTCCTAATATAGCCACTACAGTGACAAATGATTTTAACGTTAACCAACCCATCATAATTGCCAGTACTACGATAATCGCAATAATCACCGCACTGATTGCAAAAATTTTGATCGTTTTTTTCTTCTCATCAGCAGATAGTGGATTACCTACTACAGTACCTGCTAGACCTAGATTTTTCTTTTTCGTTAATACAAATACAACCAATCCTAAAAACATCCCGATCGCTGCTGTAGCAAAACCCCAGTGGAAACCATAACTGGTCTGCAATCCACCGACGATCAAAGGAGAGATAAATCCACCTAGATTGATACTCATATAGAAAATACTAAAACCAGAATCGCGGCGATTGTCTTTTTCCCCATACAATTCACCAACTACATTAGAAACGTTCGGTTTGAGTAGTCCTGTACCGAGTACAATCAAGCCCATCGATACAAATAATAGCGGTACGCTGTTAGGAATAGCGAGCACAATATGCCCGATCATAATCAAAACGCCGCCATAGAATATCGCTTGGGATGAGCCAAACACGCGGTCAGCTAACCATCCTCCAATAATACCGGACATATAGACAAGTGATCCGTAAATCGACATAATCGCAAGCGCTGTCGCTTCATCGAATCCAAGTCCACCTTTAGATACTTCATAGTACATGTAGAATACAAGAATCGCTCTCATTCCATAATAAGAGAACCGCTCCCAGAATTCAGTGAAAAACAAAGTGAACAATCCTTTAGGATGACCGAAGAATCCTTTTTGCGGTACGCTGTCTACTACTTGTTGCTTATTCACTTCTGACACAAATGAACCTCCTGATCTAACTATCTTTTATTTGAATAGATTCATTACAGAATTACACGCTTAAATACTTACATATCAACATATAGGGCTATCGAAAATATTTACACGTCACTTCAGCAATCGAACCATCAGAATACAACATATTTTGCATATCATCAATGAGAAATTACAAAGACAATTAAACGTAGTGCATATATACAATGCCAAAGGTGAAGTGTCATAATATAAATAAGCTTAATATATTGAAAGGATAGGTGAACAAAGATGAAATATGACATTTTGTATGAAGGCGCGTTTGCCATGTTGAAGGTACATATAGAACAAGGAGAAGCGATCAAAGCTGAATCTGGCGCTATGGTCTCGATGTCTCCCAATGTAGAAATTAAAGGAACGATGGACGGCGGACTGATGGGTGGTCTGGGTCGTATGTTATCAGGAGAAAAATTCTTTTTTCAAGAGTTGCGTTCTACACGTGGCCCTGCGGAAGTGTTGTTAGCACCTTCCAGTATTGGCGATGTAACTGCTGTAGAATTAGATGGATCGTATAGTTTGTATGTTCAGAAAGATGGCTTTTTAGCAGGTACAGAAGGTATTGAAGTGGGTACGCAAATGCAAAATCTGAAAAAAGGATTATTTTCAGGTGAAGGTTTCTTTATTATCGAAATTCGGGGTAAAGGAACTGTTTTCTTATCTTCGTATGGTTCGATTCATGCGATCAATCTAGCTCATGGTGAAGAAGTAATCGTCGATAATGCCCATCTGGTGGCATGGCCGGGATATATGAATTACCAGATTGAAAAAGCATCCAAAGGTTGGTTATCCAGTGTAACCAGTGGAGAGGGCATTGTGTGTCGCTTCCGGGGCGAAGGGGTTGTTCTAATTCAGTCTCGTAATCCGGCTGGATTCGGTAATTGGATCAGACAGTTTATTCCGAGCAAGTAAAAGATATTCACCAAAAGCTAAATTCATTTCTCGAGCGTTGAGATAGAATTTAGCTTTTTTGGTACATTGTCTTTATCAGGGGCAATACAATAAGGATGAAAGTTGATGTTTAACCAATGTATGCGTTTTATTTGTATACAACTTAGATATCTTATAAATTTAATCACTTTATTTTACAATTAAAGTAACGAAAGTGTGCCAATATAGCGTATACTGTTAAATGAGGGAGTTGAGCGCATATGGCTAAGGAACACGAAGAAATTATTTTGACCCGTGAAGGTATCAAAAAGCTGGAAGATGAGCTTGAAGAACTGAAAGGGCCACGCCGTAAAGAGTTATCGCAACGTTTGAAGCTTGCTATCAGTTACGGAGATTTGAAAGAGAATAGTGAATACCATTCAGCGAAGGACGATCAAGCTTTTATGGAGACACGCGTTCTTATTCTAGAAAAAATGCTACGTAATGCACAAGTGGTCAATGCAGATAACTTGGATCTTTCCAAAGTCAGTATTGGTTCTACTATACTCCTACATGATTTGGAGTTCGGTGAAGATATCGAATACCAGATTGTCGGACCTGCTGAAGCAGACGTTATTAACAACAAATTATCGTATGAAAGCCCACTAGGTAAAGCGTTGATCGGACAAAAAGTCGGTAACACGATTACTTTTGAAGCGCCTATGGGAACATTCAAGTATAAGCTGTTGGAAATTAGAATCGTATAATTGTAGTTCAAAAGGCAAAGCCAAAGATTTTCTAAAGGCTTTGTTTTTTTATATAAGTATAGGAGGTTGTAAGATGGATATTAGGCTTTTGACTTCTGAAGATGCAGTACCCTATCGTGAACTTAGGTTAAGGTCATTACAAGAAAATCCCGAAGCTTTTTTAGTTACATATGATAGTGAAGTCTCCAAACCGATAGAAGATGTACAACATAAGCTTCAATATTCTAATAATCGATTCACATTAGGTGCTTTTGATCAGGACGAGCTTGTAGGAATGGTGACTTTTATAAGAGAAAGTAATGCCAAAACGATACATAAAGGCAATATCTATGCGATGTACGTTTCGCCAGAAGCTAGAGGTCAAAAGCTAGGTAAAGCTTTGATCACAGAGTTAGTCCAAAGAGCACGTTTATTTGAAGGGCTAGAGCAGATACATTTAACCGTTATATCTAATAATAATGCAGCCAAGCAACTATATCAGAGTCTAGGATTTATCGTATATGGATTCGAACGCAATGCACTAAAATATGAAGGTCAGTATTGGGATGAGGAATTTATGGTGTTAGATTTGACCCATTGATCTACAAGGTATTTATTCAAAAAGCAAAGCCTTAGCAATAGCTAAAGACTTTGCTTTTTTACTATATATCATTAGATATCTAATGTGCCTCGAATCGTAATCGTTGCAGTACCTGCTACTTTGATAATTGGATGATCTCCATTTGGGATCGCTTGTACATATAGAAATCCAGGACGACCGATAGCACGCCCTTGCGCAATTTTGAGCTGTGTTATCTGATCCTGTGGAATCATATGATTGAGATACAGATATCCGGTCAAAGCTCCGTTGGCTGCGCCTGTTACAGGATCTTCAGCGATCCCGATAGCGGGTGCAAAATCACGAGTGTACAAATCATAATCATCCTCAGCATCAGGAGTAAACGTAAATAAATGAGTTGTGGCAATCTGGTGTTCTTTATTGTGCTTACTTAGTGCTGTAAGGTCAGGTGTTGCTTCGTCTATAGCTTGCTGGCTATGTACAGGAATGAATAAATGCCAGTTACCGGTGTGGGATAATTGGATTGGATAAGCAGGATCTATTGCATCGACAGGAACGCCTACCATTTCGCTAATTGCTTGTAAGTCTACAGGTAACGATTTGATTTGCGGAGCAATCTGAGTCATTTCAACCCGCTGTACACGACCTTCTTCTTGATGCCAGACGACTGGAATAGCACCTGCTCCGGTTCCTAGAACGACTCCATCTTGTTGCTGAGATAATCCAAGTTCTGTAGCCAATAACCAGGTTAATCCGATAGTAGCATGTCCGCAAAAAGGAATTTCGTCAGTCGGTGTAAAATATCTGACTTTATAATCGATACCTGCTTGATCCGAAGGAAGTAAAAAGATAGATTCAGATAAATTAAGTTCTTTTGCAATCTGTTGCATTTCTTCTCCAGTTAGTTGTTCTGCATCCAATACGACCCCTGCGGTATTTCCTGTAAACGGTTGATCTGTAAAAGCATCGACATGATAAACTCTAATGTTTCGCACAGAAATCCACTCCTTTTTATGTATGATAGATATATCGAGATAATTCGATATATCTATCATACATATTTTTTTGCTATTTGTAAAATCGTTTGTTATATAGATGCTTTAGATTTTATTTTTCTTTTGCAGTGAAATGGGTAAGGAGGTGTAGGTTACCTCTAATTTGCTTGCTGGAAGGAGATGTGTTTACTATGGATCAACCACCAAGTCGTATACATTTGGGCAAAGCGATACGGCAAGTTGCTCGAACAATTATTCGTTGGCCTCAAATAGAATCACTACATATCTGTAATACATCTTCTGTATTATTTTCTAAAAGGGAATTGGGTTCAGTATATGCAGAGCTGTACTGGTTCCGTCTGACTGCGTTGCAAGTAGCAGTTTTACTACATATCCAGCAACGACACTACAATTTGAATATGTATGAAGCAAGATATATGATGACGACAGCGATCGAATTAGCTTTTCAAGATGCAGATTTATCTAGAACAGATACGACCAAGATACGTAGTAAATTATCCGAAGAGATGGATTATTACTTTAACCGATTAGAGTTGTCTAATTCGTCAGATCATATGTCTACAGTTGCAGACCTGTTACGCTCTTTTGCAGACAGAACATTAATACTATGTACATCCGTCCAAGTAGAGCATCATCAGGATGAACGTGAACAGGTATTGGTTCAAGAAGCGACTGTGATCTGGGATAAAGTCACACATGAACTAGAAGAACTTTTACGAAATATAAAAATTATTGAATTTGAGCAGTAAGCTACGTCTTTTTTTGCTATTTTCTCAGATGTTACCTGCCAATATAGCGTATACTGAATAGAGTGAGTGAAAATGTATACGATCAGGCAAGCGATCTATTTGTGCTATTGTTGAAGCGATTTTATGTTCATTATTCAGCATGCTTAATGAAATGAAAAGTATGTTAATTTATAAAAAGAAGAGGTATTTCATGAGTCAGTCTAATTTTCAAGAGTATGGATTAAGTGAAGATATTTTAAAAGCATTGCAACAACTGGGCTACACCCAGCCTACAGAAGTACAGCAAAAAGTGGTTCCTGTGGCGTTGGAACGTCAAGATCTAGTCGTGAAATCGCAGACAGGTAGCGGTAAAACGGCTGCATTCGGTATTCCGTTGTGCGAGTTAGTAGACTGGAATGAGAACAAACCACAAGCGTTAGTCCTCACCCCGACACGTGAGCTGGCTGCACAGGTAAAAGAAGACATTACTAATATCGGACGCTTTAAGCGTATCAAAGCAACCGCAGTCTATGGAAAACAACCTTATGCCAAGCAGACACTCGAATTGAAGCAAAAAAGTCATGTTGTAGTTGGTACACCTGGACGTGTATTGGATCATATTCAGCGCGGTACACTGGCTTTGGACAAAATAGAATTTCTAATTATCGATGAAGCCGATGAAATGTTAAATATGGGCTTTATAGAACAAGTTGAAAATATTATCAAAGCATTGCCGAAAGATCGGACTACATTGCTGTTTTCGGCAACGTTGCCACAAGATATCGAACGTCTTTGCCATCGTCATATGCGCCAGCCGGAGCATATTGAGATTCAAGCGACAGGGCTTACGACTGCAACGATAGAGCATGCATTATACGAAGTGAAAGATGCAGATAAATTTAATCTATTGCAAGATATTACGGTTGTTGAGAATCCAGATAGCTGTATTATTTTCTGCCGTACTCAAGATAATGTAAACATGGTGAGTGAACGATTAACAGCGAACGATTATACCTGTGCGAAGATTCATGGCGGGATGTTGCAAGAAGATCGTTTTGCTGTAATGGAAGATTTCAAACGAGGACAATTCCGTTATTTAGTAGCAACCGACGTGGCTGCTCGCGGAATCGACATCGACAATATTACACATGTGATTAACTATGATCTACCGCTGGAAAAAGAAAGCTATGTGCATCGTACAGGACGAACAGGACGTGCAGGTAAAAGCGGTCTAGCGATCACATTTGTCACTCCATTTGAAGATAAATTTTTGCGTGAAATTCAAGACTATATCGGATTTGCGATTCCACACAAAGAAGCACCTGAAGCGACAGAGGTGGATCGTGCGCGTGAAGCATTTGAGGGAAAAATGGGAATTCGTGCAGAACGCAAACCTGCCAAAAGTGAGCAATTGAACAAAGAAATCATGAAGTTGTATTTTAATGGCGGCAAAAAGAAAAAACTACGTGCAGTCGATTTTGTAGGCACAATTGCTCGGATCGAAGGCGTAACGGCTGAAGATATTGGAATTATTACGATTCAGGATAATGTGACTTATGTAGAGATTCTGAATGGCAAAGGCCCTCATGTACTGAAAGTGATGAAGGATACGACAGTTAAAGGTAAATTGCTGAAAGTGCACAAAGCGTTGAAATAAAGTTAAAAAAGAGCCTATCGCGATGATAGGCTTTTACTTATATTACGAATCTAAAGCTAAATTATAGAGAACAATGCAGTTTTGAATTGTAGACTCAGGATAGAGAACGAATAGCTTCTTGAGATAAACCGGTTGCTTTGGCAATCACTTCAATATCTAATCGAAGAGAAAGCATATTACGAGCCATGTCTAACAGTGCTTGATGTTTCCCCTGCTGAATGCCTTGCTCTAAGCCTTTTTCTATACCTTGTTCGATTCCTTTTTGAAAACCTGCTTCAACGCCACGGCGTTCGCCTTCTGCCATCGCAGAATCGACAAGTGAAGCTTCATCATGCAGGAATTTCTGGCGCGCTTCGTAACGCATACGAGCTTCGCGATCTTGACTTAGGAATTCGAGCGTAGTCATCGCTTTTTTTAATTCAGGTTCATTCATAGATAGCACCTCCCAGTGTGATGGATCAGTACCTTTAAGAAATAATAACCAATTCACTAATGGACTGTCTAAGCAATACATCTTTGTTTTTTTCACTACCAAAAATACGTTTAAATAAAAAATCATTTTTGGGATCAAGTAGTTCAGACACAGGTGAGAACCTCCGATAGCTAAAGAGAGTAGTAAAAATAAATTTTTAATATGTAATTACGTTTATTATATCTTAATTACGATTTTTATAAAGCGTTTTTACTGTATTTTATTCGTATTTAAGTATTTATAGTAAAAAAGAAAGGAATCCTAATTTTATAATTTGGTACATGATTGTATATCGTATATACTTATATAGAGATAGTTACAAGCAAAAAGTAATCATTATACAACAGAGATAGGAGTCAACTTATTTGTTAATAGGAATCATTATTTTTATTGTTTATAATTTGATCTTGCTGTATATGGGATGGAATGGTTGGGTATGGTTTGGACAGATTTTGCCAGATCATCATTTTGTGAGATACATCTTTGTTGCGGTGCTGGTTGTTTTAGCCTATTCATTCTTTTTGAACTTCTGGGTACGTGAAAGTATAACAATTAAAATCATTAGTGCTGTCTGGTTTATGGTGTTATATATTTTAGTCTTATGGTTACCGATCATGAATCTAGGTGTACTTATTACTCGTTTCACCTCTTTATCTCAACATCTAGTAATTGTATGGGCGGGATGGACTACACTGTTTGTATTTGTGATTGTAGCGTGTGTAGGCATGTTCAATGCGTACAGTCCGGTGGTACGTAATTATGATATTACGATTGATAAGCCAGTTACAGGCAAGCAGGATATGAAAGTGATTATGGTATCGGATACTCACTTTGGTGTTTTGTCCAATGAATCGCATGCTAGACGAATGGTGAAAATGATCAACGAATTAAAGCCCGATCTGGTGCTATTTCCAGGTGATGTGATCGATGATAATCTGCCGTACTTTGTGAAAACAAATATTCCGCAGATTTTGAAAGGGATCGAAGCTCCTGTATATACGTCTCTTGGGAACCATGATCGTTTTGAAAAAGGGATTAATCTGATTCAGGTGTTAGATGATAGCGATCTGAATATACTGTATGATGAATCGACAGTGCTGGATAATGGGATTACACTGGTTGGTCGTCAAGATTACAGTGATCGTCCACGTGCAGAATTAGCGAAATTATTAGAATCGGTCGATCATTCGAAGCCGATTATTGTGATGGATCACCAACCGTATGAATTAGATGCTGAGCAGAAATTAGGAACTGATCTTGTTGTCTCCGGTCACACGCATCGGGGACAGGTTGCTCCAGCGCATCTGATCACCAAACGTATCTATGAGAATGATTGGGGCTATTTGCAAAAAGGGCAACTGCATTCGATCGTATCGTCAGGTTATGGATTCTGGGGAACACCGATGCGCATAGGTACACGTTCAGAGATCGTCGAAATCAATATTTCATTTCAACCACAAAGTGAATCGTAATGTAATATCAGTAATCAGTAGTGATATTTCAAGTTAGTTCTATATCAAAGGGAAGAAGATACTCTGTTGAGATAAGAGGATCTTCTTTTTTTGTTCGTTTTATTACTACTTTCAAAATGTAAACGTTAACATTAAGGGGATATTGATGCATTTATATTTCATTATTATCATATTCTTTATTTTTATATGGTAATTATTTACAAATAAACTTATGCTGATGCCAGGTTGTTATCTCACATTTGAAAGGTGGAAAATAGTTAATGAAAGTATTGAACAAGAAATCGATCATGGCACTTTGTCTGGGCGTTGTCACTTCTTTAGCTTTAATAGCACCTGCTTCAGCAGCACCTGACTTTGCGATAAAAGGATATGCCACAGTAAGCGGATCGACAACAGGTGGGGCAGGAGGAACAACCGTTACAGTAAGTGATCTAGCTTCGTTAAAAAATTACGGTACTGCATCAGGTAAATATATTATCAAAGTCAACGGTACAATTAATCTAAGCGGACAAGTCGATATCACGTCTAATAAAACAGTAGTAGGCGTAGGCAAAAGCTCAGGCTTAACCGGTGGCGGATTACGTGTTAAAAACTCTAGTAACGTCATTATCCAAAACTTAAATATTTCTGAAGCAACCGGAACCGATGCCATCACAGTACAAGCTTCTAATCATGTATGGGTAGATCATAATGATCTATCGAGTGACCTGTCTCATGACAAAGATTATTATGATGGATTACTTGATATTTCTCACGGATCAGATTATGTTACTGCTTCCTGGAACAAATTCCATGATCATTTCAAAACATCGCTTGTAGGGCATAGTGATAACAATGCTAGCGAAGATACAGGTAAGTTCCATGTGACGTATCATCATAATTCATTTGTAAATACCAATTCTCGCTTACCTTCTTTACGCTTTGGAACAGGGCATATCTACAACAATTATTATGAAAATGCAGAAACAGGCGTCAATTCACGTATCGGAGCTCAGGTACTTGTAGAAGGTAATTACTTTAACAATGTTAAAACTCCGATTATGACGACCAAAACAAAAGGAATCGATGGATATGTAGTAGAGCGTAACAATGTATATGTAAGTAGTGGAAATAATATGATCGGACAAGTTGGAAGCTTAACCAGTGTACCTTACACCTACAATCTGGACAGTGGAAGTACATTACAATCAACGATTGCTCAATATGGTGGAACAGGTGTAGTCACTCCATAATCATGCTAGATCAGAACTGGAATAACAGATAACCAAAAACCAAAAGCATCCTGTTTATACTACAGAGATTTGTAGATAAACAGGATGCTTTTTTATGATTTATTAGCGTAAAGCGGATTTCACTTGCCCGACATAAAAGTGTCGCACAATAAAGAAATAAATAATCTGTATCAATAAAAATATGCCTAACACCATACTGGATTCTTTTACAAGTGAAAAGTTAAACATATTCGATAATGTTGTTAACGCTATAGCTCCATGAACCAAAGCCACGACGATCGGAGCGAAAAACAGTAATGCAATCTGCCAGTTGAGTACTTTGTGTAACTCTTTGGTTGTTAATCCTAATTTAGAAATAGCTTTGAATTTCTGTTTGTCTTCATCCAGATCGCTGTATAGACGGAAGTATAAGAAACTCCCTGCCGAGACAAAAAACACAATCCCGATAAACAAACTAATAAACAGAGGCAAACCAAATTGTTTCTTTTGCATATAGATTTCATAGTCTTTAGCGAAAAATTGATAATCAGCTTCATTAGTCTTAACAGACTGCTGAATGTCTGAAGCAACTTGTATAGCTGTCGATTGCTCTACAGATCCATTCCATACATTAATCTGATTGGTAGCATACGGATGTTGAAGCTTTTGATAAAAAGTATCTGGTACAACGATATAATCTCTAACCATTGGAATGACTTGAGACATAGCTGATTGATTGGCTATCTGAATAGACAATCCTTTTTCTAACGTAATTTGTCCGTGTAACACATCGTTTTTCGATTGTTCTCCAATTGTAGATGTTTTGCGAATGACGGCTTGTTGATTCGGTAAAGTAAGAGTAGGTTCACCTAGCAAAGTAGCCAATCGATTATAATCAGCAAGACTAACAATTGTGACGGTATCTTTAGAATCATTGATTTTATAACGCAATAGATGTAATTCAGCAGGAGTCATATCAATATGATGTGTATTTAACGCGTCATTAATATCTTGAATATGTTGTGCTCGTGCTGTATCTTTTTCTGTAGAAAAATAAGTCATAGGATAAGCACTAGATGAAACGGTATTCGACATTAATACAGACTGAAGACCATACAATGAACCGATTGCGCAGAAAGAAACAGTTGATACAATAGCGACAAGAAAAAAGGTACGAGCATTATCTTTCATCCGATGCGCTAGATCCGAAAATAACAACATATTTGTTTTGTACCAAAATAATGATTTGCGTGCTTTTAAGCGGTGAATAATATAGACACTTAATTGTGTAAATAACAAATATGTTCCAATACTGACCATAATAATAACCGGGAATAGTAAATAGATCGCTTCTTCTCCGGAAGCAGTTAAGGAGACGAAGTAGCTAATCCCGATCAATAAAACGACTATCATTGATAACCAGATGGATGATTTAGGATCACCTTTGGAAGTCTGATTACTTTTGATTAAAGTGATTAATTGCCGATTACGTAGCACAAACGTAATAAATAACGAAATCAACATAAACAGGATCATAAATGAAATAAACGTTACGATCATTGCTTGCAAAGGGATATAAAAAGAAAGAGATTCCTCCAGAATAAGCATCCGTTCACCTATGAGCAAAATGACTTTAGCAAATACAAGTCCAAGTCCAATACCGCCCAGTGTCGAGGCAAATCCGATCATCATATTTTCTAAAAATACCATCTTGCGTAGTTGCCCTACAGACATTCCCTGCATCATTAATAATCCAAATTCTTTTTGTCTGGAACGTAGAAATGAACTCATCGAATAAAGCACGAAAAAGAATGAAAATACATAAATGACCCATTTGGAAGCAGATAGTCCAGTAGCAGCACCATGATTTAGCGTACCTTGATTGAGCGCTGGATGATAAGCAAAAATCGAAAACGTAAAAAAGACCATAACTGTAAACATACTGCTTAGAAAATAAGCGGCATACAAACGCTTATTACGGGCGATATTGTTATACGCGAATTGACGAAATGTCATTAGCGTGACCCCCTAGCAGTGATAACGTATCAATAATCTTTTGGAAAAAAGTCTGACGGTGTTCCCCGCGATGAATCTCGGTATACAATTTGCCATCGCGTATAAAGATCACACGCTGACAATAACTAGCAGCAAGCGGATCATGAGTGACAAGCATCATTGTTGTCTGTTGTTCTTGATTGATCGTTTCCAGTAGCTCCATCACATCACGAGCAGACTTGGAATCCAAATTACCTGTCGGCTCATCCGCTAATAAAAGATGCGGCGTATGAATCATTGCACGCGCTATAGCGGCACGTTGTGCTTGTCCACCAGAAATTTCATAAGTACGCTTATTCATAATTGCTGTGATACCGAGCTTATCAGCGATAATAGCCGCTTTTTCTTTCATTTCACCGACTTTTACCCCATCCAGTGTCAAAGGAAGTACAATATTTTCTTCGACTGTCAGTGTATGCAGAAGATTGAAGTCTTGAAAAACAAATCCAAGTTCACGCCGCCGAAATGTAGCAAGATCATTTTTTTTCAAAAGATTGATATTCTGATTATTGATCAAAATTTCTCCGGTGGTCGGTTCATCAATAGTGGCAATCATATTAAGCAGTGTTGTTTTACCGCTACCTGAAGGCCCCATAATACCGACAAACTCACCATCTTCGATCGTAAATTGAATATTGGATAACGCTTGATAAGTGACTTTGCCCTCATATATTTTGCTAACCTGATTAACGTGTAACATGTCTTATCCCCCTAGGTGATTGATTCGATACGTTTAGTATAGATAGAACCGATTAAAGGAACTATCGATTTCTCTTTCAATCACCTTACAGCGCTGTAAGATAGCATTAACGCTGATATGATGGGAAAAGAATACGTACTGTTGTACCTTGATTTACCGTAGATTCTAGCTCCAACTGATGATCTAGTCGCTGAGCTGCTTCGTGTGTTAGGTATAAGCCCATACCTGTTGATTCTCGGAAATGCCGACCATTTTCGCCGGTGAAAAAAGGTTCAAATACACGCTTTATATCCGAAGCTGGAATCCCTACACCATAATCTTGTACTTCGATCACCGCTTGATGATCTACAATATATGAAGAAAGAATCACTTTATTGTTGGTGTGTGCCGAGTATTTGACCGCATTGACTACCAGTTGGGAAACCATAAAAAAGAGCCATTTCTGATCCGATTCTGTCCAGAGATCACCGTCTTTGATCTGCACATCAGGATACACTTGATTGCGAATAAAGAGACGCTTATGTTCTTGCACGACTTCACGGATTATTTCAGATAAAGAGATCGAGCGAATATGAAAATCCTGTTCAAATGTTCTTAAACGTGCCATATATAAAATCGTATTTAGCCCTGAACTCATCCGTTCCAGTTCTTCACGAATACTTGCAAATTCAGGTTCATCCACATCTTGTACTGTTAATTCGATCACAGATAATGGTGTCTTCATCTGATGTACCCATTGATTCATAAATGTTAAATGCTCTTGCTGTTGTTGATTAATCGTAGCAAGGCGTTGTTGGTAGTATCGATACTGCTGGCGTAGCAATTGTTCTAATGCTTCTGAGACAGGAGCTTGATCTAACTGCTGAACCGAATCATCTAATGAGAGTAGAGGCTCCTGTAAGCGCCGATAATAATGACGACGGCTGTAATACTGATAACATAAATATCCACCTAAGAAAAACAGCCCTAACATAATCGAATACAGAGCAGGGCCAACATTCCGGTATCCATCTAACCAATAAATGCTCATAACGGCACTAAATTGAATAATCTGAATAACGATTAACAGCGCATGTTCTTTCAAAAAAAGCTTCATAATCCATCATCCTGATTCCACGAAATATGCAGTCTGTAACCGATGCCGCGCACCGTTTCTACCGCATCCAATAGACCCAGATCAAGAAACTTTTTGCGTACACGAGTGATATTAACGTTCAGTGTATTTTCATCGACATAGGTCTGATCGTCCCATAACTTTTCAAGTAACGCTTCCCGGCTAGCTACACGTGGATGGCGTTCGATCAGACTTTCGATAATATCAGCTTCTTTTTTCGTTAATAATACGCTCTGATGGTTGTAATGAAGTTCTAGTCGTTCAGGGTATAAAGAT
Source organism: Paenibacillus sp. PsM32 (assembly GCF_030433815.1). Classification (NCBI taxonomy): domain Bacteria; kingdom Bacillati; phylum Bacillota; class Bacilli; order Caryophanales; family Paenibacillaceae; genus Paenibacillus; species Paenibacillus sp. PsM32. Next base: position 199,061 of record NZ_JARUWY010000004.1, read on the forward strand.
AATCCTTCTTTATGCAAAATAATCTCTTCATGCTTGGAAGCATATTCTCCGTAAGCACGCCGTAGATGACTGCGAATTTTGGCCATGACGATACCATAATCAAACGGTTTGGTAATATAGTCATCGGCTCCATTTTCCAGAGCCATAATCTGATCCATTTCCCCTGCACGTGCCGAAATAAAGATCACCGGACAGATGGAATGGGCACGAATCTGACGACACCAGTAATACCCGTCATAACTGGGGAGATTCACATCCAGAAGTACCATATCCGGTTGCTCTTGTTGAAATTGTTGTAGCACATGTTCAAAGTCTGTGGTTACAATAACATGGTAGCCATATTTCACAATATACGATTGCAATAATTCAGCAATCTTACGATCATCTTCGACAATCAAAATAGTCTGCATGATTATTCACTCCTTACCTACAATTCATCGGTATTATTTAACCTAAAAAGAACTCTTTTCTATTTCATGTTATCGCAAACACGAAGAAAAGAGAGTCCTTTTTTTACATAAAAGAAGTATTCTAATTATTTATAGACTGGCAACCTGTCATGAGATGACGTAGCTCTCAACGGTAGAATAAATAGTTAGTGACGCAAATAGGATTGGACTACTGTGGGAATCTGGTCATAAGAAATTTCCTTATAAGATAGCACTTGTTGATTTTTGAGTGTTAATTGGAGATAAGCACCTTCACGTAATGAATGCATACCGAAAAATGTAATCGTTTGAGGGTTTCCTTTTTCATCCCATGCGGGTAATGTGTATTCGACAGTTGCATCCTGTGAGGATGGAGTATTAGAAGACGAATTATGAACTTGTACATAATAGATTTGCTTAGGAATCAACGGATTAAGTTTGGTCAGGTCGTTCTCAGATAATTGACTAACCAATGTGATCACAAGCAAGATAACTATCGTGAGTACAAATAGTAAAAGCTTAGTTCCGTTACGCATAATGATCGTTCCTTTCGTGTAGAGATGTTACGATCTACTTTACTAACCAACTAGCTATGTGTACTATCGATTTGGCTTACGTCTACCTTACAGTATTGTAAGTTGATTTATCGTACCAACCCGATATGCTAAAAAAGAAGTCTGAATGATCAAAATGGAACATAGACAACAGGAGGAAAATACGTGATTTATATATACAGTTTGACTGTCTTTTTTCTTATCTTGTTCGTTATCAATTACGCAATCGATCAGCGGCGGGTACGAAATGGAGTCTTTCTGACGATTGGAATATTGCTTCTTTTGTTCAGTTCGATTGTGTATGCAATCAGTAATCTGGATGGGGTTATTCCATATATCGGTCTATTATTAGTACTTATTCTAGTATTACTTGCTCCTGTCATGTTATTAGTGATTGGAATTGCACTGATCTACAATGGACGTACGTTATTATCCAAAGAAGGCTGGAAATTACCTAACTTGCTATCTTTGCTTGTAGGCATAGGGATAGCGACTTTACCTGTTATTACATTCCTGATGCCTTCGGTCGGTATTTTGCAACCTGTTATTATCTTTATTCAGTTATGCTTTGTGTATTATGGATTTTTATTTATTTGTTATCTGGTATCCTCCACTTTGTACAACCTCAACCGAGTAAAGCTCAATCAAGATTTTATTATTATTTTAGGCAGTGGATTGATTAAAGATCGGGTTCCCCCGCTATTGGCAAGTCGTATTGATCGTGCGATTACTTTTTATTATCGACAACAAAAAATACAATCACCCCCTCGATTTGTTGCTTCAGGTGGACAGGGTAGTGACGAAGCGATTGCTGAAGCAGAAGCGATACGCAATTATCTGCGATCCAAAGGAATCCCTAATGATCAGATTATTGTCGAAAATCAATCTGTAAATACACTACAAAATATGCAATTTTCCAAACAAAAAATGGATGCATTGATGGAAGGTAATCCATATTCCTGTATATTTGTGACGAACAATTTCCATTTATTCCGCGCAGGTATCTATGCACGAGAAGCAGGGATTACAGGCGATGGGGTAGGTTCACGTACTGCATTTTATTATTTACCAAATGCTTTTATCCGCGAATATATCGCTATTCTGGTAATGTACCGCAAAGTACATGTGATGATGACTGCTTTTATTTTGTTAACAGTGATAGGGCTTAGTCTGCTAAATATTAATCTAGTACGCTAAATAAATGATCAAAAAGATAAGACAACTGTGAAAATAGTTACAACCAAATACTACACTTCCCTGTAAGATAGTGAGCGGTGAAAAGGGGGAAGTGTGAATGGCAACGATTATCTCAAATATAGAAGTATCTCCAAGCGTGTATGTGATCAAGGTAGCAGGTCAATGGGCAGGAGCGATGGGACAATTTTATATGATACGTCATCGTGCTACACAGGGGATTGCTATAACCGATCCTTTGCTGTCTCGTCCGCTGAGTATTCATGATCAAGGCGATGATTATATCGCCTTTTTATATAGAGTGACAGGTAGAGGAACAGCTCTATTAGCAAGCTTATCGGTAGGACAGGAATTGCAATTGTCCGGCCCTTTTGGAAATGGATTCCCGGTCGTTGATCCTTCTGAATCGGTTGCTTTGGTTGGCGGAGGAATGGGAGTAGCGCCGTTACTATTAGCGGCTAAACATTACCGTCAGGCAGATATTTATGTAGGATTTAATCATCATTCGTTTGCGGTCGAGTCTTTCGAGCAGATCGTAGAGGACAGCCAGCAGATTCATATCACTCAGGGGCAACACACCAATATCGTTGATATCGTAGATCCTAGATTGTATTCAGTCATTATGGCATGTGGCCCTGCGGGTATGTTACAAGCTTTGGTTACAAAAATAAAATCACTCCATGCGCGCACATTATTATACATTTCAACAGAAAAACGAATGGCATGTGGTATCGGCGCTTGCCTCACTTGCTCAATTCGGACAGTGCATGGCAATGCTCGTGTGTGCAAAGAGGGCCCTGTATTTACAGCAGAGGAGGTGAACTGGAATGACCTCTCTCATATGTAATCTAGCAGGCGTAGCACTGCGTAATCCTATCATTATGGCTTCTGGAACATTCGGATTCGGACGAGAATATGGCGAGTTGTATGATCTCAGTATACTTGGCGGGATAGCGAGTAAAGGTCTGACGTTGCATCCACGTTCAGGCAATACCGGTTGTCGTGTGCAGGAGACTCCTTCGGGTATGATGAACAGTGTCGGGCTGGAGAATCCAGGAATAACGTCTTTTTTGGAAAATGAATTAGATTATATGGTTGCCAGTGGGGCGGTGGTAATTGCCAATTTGGGTGGAGCACATCTGGAAGAATACGTAACTGGTGCGGCGCAGATCAGCCAATCTTGCGATCTCCGTCAACGTTTGGGACAGAAGGCTGTTGATCTACTGGAACTGAATATTTCATGCCCGAATGTCAAAGAAGGCGGTATTCAATTCGGAGTCGATACCGAAGTGGCTCGTCAGATTGTACGTGCAGTTAGACAGGTTACTCGTATTCCGTTAATCGTCAAATTATCGCCCAATGCACAAGATATTGTCGCAATGGCGTACATGTGTGAGCAAGAAGGTGCGGATGCAGTATCGCTGGTGAATACCTTTTCAGCGATGAAGATCGATATTGCTCAGCGGCGTAGTGCTTTTCAAAATACGTATGCAGGTCTATCTGGCCCTGCGATCAAGCCGATAGCGCTACGAATGGTGCATCAAGTCTCTCAAGCACTCTCTATTCCAGTGATCGGGATGGGCGGGATTAGCTCTGTAGAAGATATCATTGAATATATTATGGCAGGCGCTGAAGCTGTGCAGATCGGGACGTATAATTTTGTGAATTTACATGCAGGTGAGGAATTGGTATCTGGATTGACAGCATGGATGGAAAAGGAAAAGGTACAGTCGCTAGACGAGATTCGTGGGATTGTTTGACTTCAATCGCAAATACCGATCTCTCAAATCAGAAAAGCGTATAAACAATAGAACATTCCAGCAAGTAGGGATACGTGGTGATGCCACAGACAATACAGCACCTACACAATAAGACCGCAGTCTGTCCCTACTTGTGATCTATTCATGGATAGAGTGAATATCCAATACTTCCTTTAAGTGTTCGGTATGAATCGTAGCCGAGCTGTTATCAAACTGTATTTTACTAATCCCTTCCCAGAGACAATGCTTACTGCGTAGCCCTTCGATAAAAGCATCCCAATGATCAAATTTCCACTGATCCCGTTCCAAGTTGCGTTCTTGCATACGTGTACGCAGTACTTTATCATCTACGGTAATCTGTAATACGACTAGATTTACACGTGTCTGTTGCCATCCATACTTGTCAATAAGGTTAGTAATATAGTGTGGATCAGGGAAATAGCTTAGAAATGGAGCATCCAGTACAACTGAGCGACCTAATTGCACATTATCATTCGCAATATTCAGCAAAGCCTGATACTCTAACGGCATCACCACTTCGCTATAGTAAGCACATCCATCACGATCGTTTCGTGAGTACCCTTTCAATTCTAACAATTCTCCAGTAAATGTATTACAAATGGTATCTTTATCCAAATAGCAATAATTATATTGTTGGGCTATCCATTGACCGATGGTAGACTTACCTGAACCAGCAGAACCTATCAAAAAAATTACAGTTGGTTGCAAAGTATGTTCCTCCTCAAGCAGGAATGATAAAATAATAAGATATAAAGCGATTTCAATATACAAAAGTACAAAATAAACAAAATAAACACTAATATATCGCACTCGTAGTTCGTATATACGAACTTGATTCGCAATATCGAATGAACATAAATAGAGTATAACGTTTTCATTTAGAATTCAAGTCCTTTTCATAGGAGAATTATAAAATAATTTTTTTGTCGAAAATGATTGAATTTCCAAAATGTTATCTATATAATGGGGTCATAGTTCGAAATAGCGAAACTAGTTCACATATACGAACTTTAAAAGATAGTGCTTTTAAGGAGTCTATATGGATAAAATTCGTGTGAACAAATCAGCAGAACGGGTTGTCGATCTTTTGGTACTGTTATCTAAAAGTAGTTCGCCTCTGACGTTAAATGAAATCTGTAAAGAACTGGGGCTACCCAAAAGTAGTGCTTTTGAGTTAGTACAGACTTTGCTATATAAAGGTTTTATTGAGTTGGATGATGCGCGCCTGAAAACGTATCGTCTGGGGCTAGGTATTTTTGAGACAGGGATGGCTTATGTGTCCAACCTTGGCATTCCACATCTGGCAAGACCGCTATTACAAGAACTGAATCGTCAAACTGGCAGTACTGTATTTCTTGGTATAGAAGACAAAGGTAAAGTCGTATATCTAGACAAAGCAGAAAGTTATTCTGTGATGCGACCTACAGCCAAATTAGGCTCAAGAAGATATATTCATACAACTGGACTGGGCAAAGCGTTATTAGCAGCTATGCCTGATGATAAAGTTCAACATATTCTAGGGGATAGTGAATTACCTGCCAGAACATCATATTCCAAAGTTACGATACCAGACTTATTGCAAGATTTGCGAGCGATTCGTGAGCGTGGATATTCGATTGATGATCGCGAAGATAACTTGGAGATGTACTGTATTGCTTCAGCAATCTATGATCAATGGAATCATCCTGTTGCTGCGATTAGTGTAGCCAGTATGTATTCCGGTATGAATCCTGAACGCGAGCAAATGATTGTTCGTCTTGTACAAGAAGCGGCTCTAAAATTATCGAATCAGCTTGGGTATAGTGGTCATCGTTTGTATCCGAATCAGATATAAAAGTAGACATATTAATATAGCTATAGGTGCTATATCCGTTATTGGAGGACAGAATTATGTGGAGAAAGTTGGAGAATCTCAACCGGATCGCAGATACAGGCATTGTATTGATTATTCGTCTGGATGATGAACAAGAAGCACTCGCTGTAGCCGAAGCTGCTGTAGCAGGTGGAATCAAAGCATTAGAAATTACAATGAGTGTTCCGAATGCACTTGATGTTATTCGGACATTAGCCCGAAAGTATAAAGGTGCTGATGTATTGGTTGGAGCAGGTACGATTCTAGATGCGGAGACAGCTAGAGCGGCTATTCTGGCAGGAGCTGAATTGTTAGTTAGCCCACAATTGAATCCAGCTATGATCAAAATGGCGAATCGTTATCAAGCGGTGACGGTGAGCGGAGCGTATACACCGACTGAAATTTTAGAAACATTAGAAGCAGGAGCAGATATCGTCAAATTATTCCCTGCCGAAACATTAGGACCTCAATATGTAAAATCGGTAACAGCGCCATTATCTCAAGCACCAATCACCCCAACAGGTGGAGTCACACCACAAAATGTACATGAATGGCTAGAAGCTGGATGTATCGGTGTAGGTGTAGGTAGTTATATTACCAAAGCCGCGCAAAAAGATGGAGACTATAGTAAAGTCACTGCGGCAGCTCAAGAATTTTTAGCAGCTGTTGCGCAAGCACGTTCTTCTATCAAATAAAGTATTTATGGATAATGCCGGCTATATAGCCGGACAGATCCACTTTTTCGTTCAGTAATTGAACAATACAACAAGTTTTTAATAAAGCATTTTCTGCAAGCGGATACAAATATGAATAAAGTCATCACTGTTCTATACATGCCACCAAATAAGCAACAAACTTAAAAAGATTAATATTCTTTTAACAACGTATAGATGATATATATGAAAAGTGGGAAAGAATAAGGAGAGTGTATTCTTATGGCAAAATTAAGTACTATTTCTCAAGCAACATCTACGATCCCTACCCAAAAACCTCGCTTACGCTGGGGGATTATTTTGCTATTATTGCTTGGAGCGGTAGTGAATTATTTGGATCGGTCGAATCTAAGTATTGCCAACACTACAATTGCTGCTGAATTTGGATTGTCAGCTACACAGATGGGTCTGTTATTATCTGCTTTTCTATGGCCGTATGCACTGGCGAATCTACCTGCGGGCTGGTTAGTCGATCGCTTTGGTCCGAAAAAGATGTTTGCTTGGGCTTCAGGATTATGGTCTGCTGCAACAATTATAAGCGCATTTGTGAATTCATATTCATTGCTATATGCGATGCGGATGTTGCTCGGCGTATCAGAATCTCCTTTTTTCACATCAGGGTTGAAAGTAACAGGCAAATGGTTTGCTAAAAATGAACGTGGATTACCGACTTCGATTATTAATACGGGCTCACAGATTGCGAATGCGATTGCTCCTCCATTATTAACCATCTTGATGTTGACGATGACGTGGAGAGGCATGTTTATTTTTATCGGGGTGATTGGATTTATTATTATGTTGATCTGGCTCAAAGTGTATCGTGATCCGACACTAGCAGAGAAACAGTGGATCAATGAAGCAGATACACCTGTAGAACCAGAGCAAGAACCAGTAACAACTTCAACCGAAGCATCGCCAGCCAAATGGTCTGGCTTGTTCAAGCATCCCAGCACATGGTTTATGATTATAGGTAACTTTGGTATCATGTTTACAATCTGGGTGTATTTAACGTGGTTGCCAAGTTATTTAGAGAAAGAGCAAGGATTTACACTAAAAGAAACAGGCTGGATTGCTTCGATTCCATTTGTGGCAGGGATTATTGGAGTGTTGCTCGGCGGTTTCATTTCAGATTATTTTATTCGTAAAGGCGTTGCTCCTGTAACTTCGCGTAAAGTGCCTATCGTTGGTGGAGCGATTCTAGCAGCCGCTTCCGTAGCTCCGATTCCATTTATAGATAATACGACACTGAGTATTGTATTGTTATCGATTGGCTATTTTGCTTCACAACTACCTTCGGGTGTGATCTGGACACTTGCAGCGGATATCGCGCCAAGTGAACAAGTCGCTTCACTCGGTGCGATCCAGAACTTCGGTGGATTTTTGGGAGCCGCACTTGCTCCTGTCGTCACCGGATATATTTTGGATACCACGGGTAGCTTCAATAATGTATTTTTGCTTGGAGCAGGATTGCTTGTGATGGGCGCTATTTCTTACGGTGTCTTTTTAAAAAAGCCTATTAGTACGGTAGTGTAACATTTAATAATTGTAGAAAATGTAGATAAAAACCGCTGATAGTAGTAAGAACTCTTTGGCGGTTTTTTTTGTGTATATTTAATTTTGTTATAAGATCTGTACAGTTGTAGAAAGGAGGAGAAGCACATTGATATACATTTATTACATTTGGATTATGGCCTCTACTATTGTTTCTTCCTACGGAGTAATGATTTATTGGCCAAGTAGTTCTTTGAAAGATGAATTTCTACTGTTTAATAATCTTGCCACAGTGATTATATTTCTGCCTGCTTTTTATATCTTATTTTTCTCTATCCTCTTGCAGGTTCTTTTATATTTCAATTCGTATCAAAACAGAGTAAAAACGTATATTGGTAGTATGTATATCCTTAACTTTGTAGTACTGATGATTATCGCAGGATATGAAGAATACGTTCTTTCTTTTATATTTATTGTTTTTATGGCTTCTGCTATCGGGTTAGCTCATTTGTTCATCTCTATTTTATTGAATCCTATATTAAAGCAGAAAATAATTTGAAAAAATGGTTTGTTGAAGGAGAATATCTTATAAAAGGCTATTCTCTTATGAAAATGTGAAAATTATTCTTGAAACGTTACATGAATACGTGTAGTATACATATATAATTTTATACAGATTGCGTGAGAAATCGGCAATCAACCTCATATAATATTGGGAATATGGCCCAAAAGTTTCTACCGGATCACCACTGTAATGATCTGACTATGAGTGAAGCATGTATTGAAGCATAGCGATAACATTCGCTTGGGATCAATACAGACTTTTGTTATGTGATACGGATCATATTTTTTATAATTGGACATGATGATTATAGATGACCGATACAGACAGACTTCACTTGAGAGCAATCACTCAAGGAAGTCTGTCTTTTTTTATTTCCCCCCAAATTACATCGTTATTCTAAAGGAGAGAGACCATATGAAAGAATTACAAGAACGTATTCGTCAGGAAGGACAGATTTTGTCCGAAAAGGTATTGAAAGTGGACTCATTTCTGAATCATCAGGTGGATACTGGATTAGCGGTTGAGATCGGCAAAGAATTCGCCCGACTTTTCGCCCATGAAAAGATCACCAAAGTGTTAACGATTGAAGCAAGCGGGATTCAATTTGCGATGGCAACGGGAATTGCTTTGGGTGTTCCTTTCGTCTATGCCAAAAAGAAAAAAGCGATCACGCAAGGTGATGTGGTCTATGCGGCTTCTGTACATTCATTTACTAAGCAAGAAACGTATCAAGTGACCATCGTCCAAAGTTATCTGAATAAAGAAGATCGTATCTTGATCGTGGATGATTTCTTAGCCACAGGAGCGGCGCTAGTTGGGTTAGCAGATATTGTAGAAGCTTCAGGAGCAACATTGGTTGGTGTCGGTTGTGTGATCGAGAAGACATTCCAGGAGGGACGCGGACTACTGGAAGAACGCCAGATTCCGATTCAATCGCTGGCACGCATTTCATCGATGTCTCCAGGGCATGTTGATTTTATTGAGGAGACACCATTGGTTCCTTCTCTGGTGACCGTAGCTTCTGGAAATGAGGATTCTCCATGTTAAGCAGACGCAAAATATTTACACTAGGGCTTCAACATGTGATGGCGATGTATGCAGGTGCGATTGCTGTACCACTTATTGTTGGTGGAGCACTTCATCTGACTGCCGAACAAATGGCTTATCTTATCGCCGCTGATTTATTTACCTGCGGGATTGCTACATTGCTACAAGTACTAGGAACACGTTATTTTGGTAGTGGTTTGCCGGTTGTATTGGGATGTACGTTTACTGCTGTAGGACCGATTATTGCCATCGCGTCGACCTCGAATCTCGCCACTGCCTATGGAGCGATTATTTTATCTGGATTATTCGTCGTCTTGATCGCGCCATTATATGGTCGACTGCTTCGCTTTTTCCCGAAAATCGTTACCGGTTCGGTAGTAACGATTATAGGTTTATCTTTGATTCCAGTTGCAATGAACAATGTAGCAGGCGGACAAGGCAGTAGTGATTTTGGCGCACCTCGTAATCTTATGCTTGCCCTAATAACGTTATTAGTGATTTTGTTAGTCAATCGTCTGGCTAAAGGATTTTTGCGTTCGATCTCGGTATTGGTCGGATTATTTGTTGGTACTGTAGTGGCGTATAGTATGGGAATGGTGCATTTCGGATCGGTTGGGGAAGCTTCTTGGGTACGTGTAGCACAGCCTTTTTACTTCGGTATACCGGAATTTAGCTTAACCGCCATTGTTACGATGGTCATTGTTAATATTGTGAGTATGGTTGAATCGACAGGGGTGTATATTGCGGTCGGGAAAGCGATTGAGCAGAAAGTCGAGCAAAAACAGATCGTCAACGGACTTCGTTCTGAAGGTCTAGCGATTATGTTAGGTGGATTTTTCAATGCTTTTCCGTATACAGCGTTCTCTCAAAATGTCGGGCTAATCTCGCTTACCAAAGTCAAAACACGTAATGTCATTTTTGCAGCATCCGGCATTATGATTGTACTGGGTTTATTGCCGAAATTAGCAGCTCTTACGACTGTGATTCCAAATGCAGTATTAGGCGGAGCGATGATCGTGATGTTCGGATCGGTAGCGGCATCGGGTATCTCGATCCTGTCAGAAGTGAATTTGCGTAATGATCGCAATCTGATGATCGTAGCATGTAGTATTGCTGTTGGATTAGGTTCTGCGGTATTGCCAGATATGTTCGGTCAATTGCCAAGCTTTGCTCAGACTCTTTTGCAAAACGGGATCGTGACCGGTTCGATTACAGCGGTCTTGTTAAATATTATTTTATCGCGTAAAGGTGAAATGTTCGACAATCCAGAGGACAATGAAAATTCAAGTGCTATGGCATCTGATGCTGGAGATAGCACACAGGTGAAGACAGGGATTTCTTCGCAAACCACGTAATATTTGTACAAATTCATATCTACTAAGCCGTTACTGTAAACTATGCAGTAACGGCTTTTTTGTGCTACCCAGTCATGAGTGTGGATTATAGATAGCTATCCGTAAAAAGTTGGTCAAATAAAGTAAATAACAGTATAGTATTTTTTAAATAGTGATTGTGGGAGCGGATGAGGTGAAGCAATGAACAAAACAGAGCGCATGTTAGCGATTGTACTGGAGCTTCAGCGCAAATCGTGGGTACGTGCAGAAGATTTAGCGAGTACCTTTGAGATCAGCGTACGAACGATCTACCGCGATATGCAGGCACTCAGTGAAGCAGGTGTGCCATTGCTTGGTTCTCCCGGGCAAGGGTATTCGTTAATGGAAGGGTACTTTTTGCCACCGGTTCATTTTACAGCCTCTGAAGCAGTATCTTTGTTAATCGGTACCGATTTTGTAGAACAGCAATTCGGACAACATTATCGCCGTAATGCAGAAGTGGCAAGGCGCAAAATCGAATCTATTTTGCCAGCTATCGTACGTGAACAATCGAATCCAATGCGTGAAGGGATTCGCTTATTGGCTCAAAAAAGAACACCAGCGACAGTAGACGACAGGCAATATATTGAACCGATCGGACAAGCGATTGTCCAAAAACGCAAATTACAATTTGGATATAGTAAGCCACATCACTCTGCTATTACACGAACAGTCTGTCCATACGGTCTAGCCTTTAATACGAATCATTGGGTACTGGTAGCTTATTGTGAATTACGGCAAGATATTCGGCATTTTCGGTTGTCACGTATTTCTGATCTGGTGGAATTAACGGATAGCTTTGTGTTACCCGAGCATTTCAAATTGTCCGAGTACCGCCCGCCTGATGATCGGAACATGGTGATACGTTTACAATTTGATCCTCATATGACCGAACGTATTCAAGAAGTAGGCAATTTTTATATCGAAAAAATAGAAGAAGAACCATCTGCTACGATCGTTACGCTACGTGTACGGCAGGTAGAAGATGTGCTTTTCTGGATATTGAGTTGGGGAGATCAGGTGACTGTGTTAGACCCGACATCGTTGCGATTACAAATGATTGAAAAAATAAATAATATGTTAAAACGCTACTGACATAATGTTGTCAGTAGCGTTTTTGTATAGTAAATACAAATCAACCGCTCAGATCGCTACTTCAGATCGTGAAGCGCCCAAGGAGAGATATCGATGGATACGAAAAAGGTACTGCAACAATTTGAACAGGAAGTCGATCAGTATATTCAAGCGTTGGAACCGTATAGTATTGAACAGTTAACGTTACAACCTGAGGCAGAACAATGGTCACTCGGTCAAATGTACAATCATTTGATACAATCGGCGCAACAGATGCATCTTGCCAATATTGATACCTGTATCAAGCGTCAGCAAGCAGAAGAAGAGATTACCGAAGTGAACTACAAAACCTATGCAGGGGAAGCAATACTGGAATTAGGCAATTTTCCACCTATTCGTGTACAGGTTCCAGCTTCTCCATTTTATACACCTACACAACCTTCTACCAAAGCCGAATTGCTAGAAGGATTAGAACAAGTACGTGCACGTATGCAGAATATAGAGCCTCTTTTAGCGACAGTGAATCCACAATATACAGTGGCTCATCCACGCTTTGGGCATTTAAACGCTCAGGAATGGTTTACGATTATTGATATGCATTACCGTCATCACTGGCTTCAAAAAAATCGATTAGATCAATTTTTGGGAATGACAGTATAACAAGTTTAATAATATCGAAATAGCAAAAACACGACTGCCTATAATCGTAGTCGTGTTTTTGTATATTTTATTTATCACATGTATACGCTAAGTGCCATGATTATACGTCTTGTTCTTCTAGCAAAGGCACTACAAAATCACGAAATACATCAAGCGGTGTACGCTTGCGTTTGAATCGGTCTGCTGATACTGTAACGACTAGCTCGTAAGAAGGCACAACGACAATATACTGTCCGCCGAATCCTAGCGCATAATAATAGGGAATATCGACTTTGGGCTGGCTGTCCAATGTAAAAGAAGAATGCCACCAGTGCCAACCGTAGTGTGCTTTTTGCGGACTATCTACAGCGATTAGCGGGCTTGTAGCATGTCGTACAGTAGATGATTGAATCAATGGGTGCCCGTTCACTTGACCTTCATGTAAATACAACAATCCAAATTGTAGCATCGCTGCTGGAGGTAGTTGCAGTCCAAATCCACCTGTATGTACACCTTGCGGATCAGTCTCCCAGATATAATGAGTAATACCCAATGGTGCAAATAGATGCTGTTCAGCAAAAGAAGCTACCGATTGCCCTGACGTGCGTGCTAGAATCGTTGCTAACAACTGCGAACAACCTGAATTGTATTCCATCACGGTGCCAGGCTCATGAACAAGCGGTTGCGACAGTACAAATTCAATCCAATTGGACGTTTTGCTCATTGTAGGAAATGAATGTTGTCCTCCAAATTCAGTCCAGTTGAATCCAGCAGACATCGTAAGTAACTGCTCGATTGTAATTTGAGCTTTACGTGGATCAGGATCTTGATGAAGCTGTGGAAAAAAAGTAGAGATCGCTGTATCTGGCGCAGGCATAATGCCTTGATCAATCGCTATACTCACCAAGCTAGACAATATACTTTTGGTACAGGAATTGATTTTGAGTGGAATCTCTTTTTGATCAGGCTCACGATAATAATCTAAAATTTGCACGCCCTGTTGGACGATCAGACAACTATATAATTCTCGCTCAGTCAGTTGAGAGATGAGCGGTGTAGTATCGATCAATTTCATAGAAATGGTACCTCCTTTGAGATCATTGCTCTTCTCATCATAAAACAAAAACAAGCGTTGTGAAGCGATAACAGAATCGTTACAGCTTCACAGCGCTTGTTCGATAGGACTATCTTTTATAGATCCGAAAGTAGATCGTATGGGTGTTCTATCTGCTAATTCTATTTACTTAACGGGTTGGTTCAACAGTTCCACTTCAGCCATCGCTAGAATAAAAGCACCGATTCCTTTGGGATCGTTACAGATAATCGGTTCGCTAATATAGTAAGCATAGGTGCCATCGCGTTTGTCTTTACCACCAAGCCCAGCAACCTGACAAGTTTTATTCAGATTGATCAGACCTTCTTCGGTGATCGTGATAAATTCCTCAATAATTCCGTTGCGAATCTGCTCCATTTTGACACGATAGCGTTCGGGTAGATAACCTTTACGCAGTCCTTTGGTAACAGCATACAGAATCATACAAGAAGCGGACGATTCTAGATAATTGCCTTTCGCATCTGGCAAATTCAGAACTTGATAAAACACACCACTCTCTTGATCTTGTACTTTCATCAATGCTTCCATCGTTTCTGTAAGCATCTGAATAATAGCATCCCGATCTTCATGATCTTCTGGCAAAATATCCAATACATCGACCAATGCCATCACAAACCAGCCGATTGAACGTCCCCAGAAATTTTTGGATAGCCCTGTTTCAGGATCACACCACGGTTGCTCTTTTTTCTCATCCCATGCGTGATAGAGCAGTCCTGTCTGTGGATCACGTGTATGTTGATAGCATAATTTGAATTGTTGCGTCACATCGCTATAGTCTTTGATATCGGCAAATTCACGAATGTATTCGGCGTAGAATGGAGCACCCATATACAGCCCATCTAACCAGATTTGGTACGGATAAATTTGCTTATGCCAGAATGCGCCTTCACTGGTACGTGGATGATTCATCAATTGCTGACGTAGCAGATCTGCGGCGATACGATACCGCTCTTCACCGGTTGCACGATACAGAGGGAATAATAATTTACCATTGTTCACGTGATCAATATTGTATTCGTCAACCGTATAACCACGAATACTGCCTGCTTCTTCAATAAAAAAGTCCATATTAGTACGAATATAATCTAAGTATTTGTGATCTTGCGTTAACTCGTAGACCAGTTCCATTCCTTTGAAAATAACACCGTTGTCGTATTCCCATTTGTGCTTTAATTCAGGAGTACGTTGCATCACAGAATCGCTCATTCGTGCAGCCCAATTTTGAATCGTGTCTACATCATATACTGTACTTGTCATTACACTATTCACCTCAATCATTAATTTGTGTTGCATTTTATTTACTTGTTATTGGAATATAAGTAAATAGAAGTGCTTACATAATAAAGCGGAAAAAGTTGAAATAACGACTAGTTAAGCGGATATTGCTTACTGTCACTATTGTACACTGCATTGAGTGTAGATAACAGAAGTACATACTTTCCAAAGCGCTTTTATTATGTTTTGACAGGAATACTTTGATCGCGAGGAACGTTTTTGTAACCTACATTATTGTGTCCCCAACAGCGTTCATAAGCAAATCCAGTCAGTTGTTCAAAAATAGTACGTGTCTCAGGTGTAGCGTCTTGCATAGAACCGCCTGCTTTGAGTCGATCAATCTCGGCAATCATTTTTTTGTGATTATCAATCGTCAATTTCATTACAAGTGTAGCCAAAATACCGACAATCGCTAAAATAATCGTTCCAAATACGAGTACCCCGAAAATAGCATGTTGCGCGCTGACCGGTTGTGTTAATGCTTTGGAGACAAAGCCAAAGTACTGTAATACCCAGCCGAGAATAAATACAACGACAGCTCGAACCATTTTACCTGCAAATGTCATCATCCCTGCGTAGATGCCTTCTCGTCTGCGTCCGGTGAGCGCTTCATCGACATCGGCTAGAAATGTATATTGATTCCATGGAATATAATAGACACCGCCTGTACCCAGACCCATAAATAAAGTGATCACATACAACCAGACCATCATATTAGAAGCACCGGTCAGATACAGAATACCGTATCCTGCGACACTGAAGCAGACAATCGTAAGTGCCATAATAAATGGCATTTTGAATCCTTTACGTACACAGAATTGGATAAAAAAGTAGGTAGAGATCAACTGAATAACCGAGTTAAAGCTGTTAAGATTGGATACTTGTTCTGAACTTTGAAATAAAGAAAATACAATAAAATACGTAAATGCAGATGTGAATAACCATTCTGCTGAAAATCCACCTAGATACATCCCCAAATGATGACGGAACGTTTTGACCCGAAACGTTGAAGAAATATCGATAAACAGTTTTTTCATTGAATCGATAAATGACAGTGGAGCTTCATCTGCCAATTCTTTTTGCAATTCTTCAGATGGACGTTCCCATGTGTTTTTATACAGAAAGATCAATGCTACAATCAATAATCCGGCAAACACCAAGCCTGTATAAAAGAACGGTAACGGTGAATCTTTGCCATATTCAGCGATAAAGCGTCCGGGAATAAAAGCAGCCGCAAAGTTCGCCATTTTACCAAACATCGCTTTCCAGCCTGTGAGACGTGAACGTGCTCCAAAATCACGTGTCATCTCTGATGCAAGTGCTTCATAAGGAACCATTACCGATGTATAAATCAATTCAAATAGTACGTAGGTAGATAAGTAATACCAGAATCCAAAACCATCCATCCACATTAACGGATAGACTAGCATTAAAGGAATACCTAGCATAATAAAAAATTTACGTCGTCCAAACCGTCGCCCGAGTCGTGTCCGGTGGAAATTGTCGCTGACAAAACCCATAATAGGATTACTGACTGCATCAACAATACTCGCAATCGAAAAGATTAATGCTGCTTGAACAGGAGATAGTCCGCAAAAAGTAGTATAAAAGTATAATAACCATGCTCCACTAACAGCCAGTGCACCACTTCCTAAGATGTTACCGCTCCCATAAGCAAGTGTATGACGTGTCTTAATCGTTCGTTCCATTGTGAATGGCACCTCGCTTTATAATGACTATCATATGTAACTCCTCTTTACCTCTATTATACCTTAATTGTTAACGTTAACATTTTCCTCCTTTCGTTGTAATCTCAATAGTTTTTAGATAACCATTTGAACCCATAAGAACCTTAATAC
Organism: Paenibacillus sp. PsM32; assembly: GCF_030433815.1. Taxonomy (NCBI): domain Bacteria; kingdom Bacillati; phylum Bacillota; class Bacilli; order Caryophanales; family Paenibacillaceae; genus Paenibacillus; species Paenibacillus sp. PsM32. Next base: position 216,020 of record NZ_JARUWY010000004.1, read on the forward strand.
ACATAAATAAACCAATTAATAACATTATTCTACATCATTTAGGAAAAGGCTTACAACAATAATTTTTACAGCATCTATATCTAAAATGGTATATGATATTGATTTCCTCTTTCATCGGTCTTTTAAAAAAGATGTATTTGAAGAGTAGGATGAAGGTTTACAAAGGATGTATAATCATCTAGAATACGTTCAGACTCATTCACATTACCGCATAAAAGGAGTAAACCATGAACCCTATACAATATATTTTGCAACACTTTCCGCTTATGGTGTTGGATGGAGCAATGGCAACCGAATTAGAGCGTCAGGGCGCTGATCTGAATGATAGTCTCTGGTCTGCCAAATTATTAATTGAAAATCCTGAATTGATCGCAGATGTGCATCGTCAATATTTTGAAGTAGGCGCAGATTGTGCGATAACGGCTAGCTATCAAGCGACTATCGAAGGCTTTGTTGCTAGAGGATACACAGAACAAGAAGCTATTCATTTAATACAAAAATCAGTGCAAATCGCTGTAGAAGCTAGAGACCAGTTCTGGGCAACCTATGTGCAAAAATATCGTACAGAGCAACCGATCGAAGGATCAGCGGATACACTCCAACCAAACGATCAATATGATCGTCCTAAGCCACTTGTTGCTGCTTCTGTTGGGCCTTATGGAGCTTTCTTAGCAGATGGTTCTGAATATCGAGGAGACTATGATCTCACTGAACAGCAATTGATCGATTTTCACCGTCCACGGATTCAATTATTAATCGAAGCTGGAGCAGATATTTTAGCTTGTGAAACGATTCCTTGTCTGGTCGAAGCACGTGCGATCGTCAAAGTGCTGGAAGAGTTCCCAGGTTCCTATGCATGGATTAGCTTCAGTGCCAAAGACCAACAGCATATTAGCAATGGAGAACGTATAGCCGATTGTGCAAAATGGTTACACACTCATGAGCAAGTAGCGGCAGTGGGTATTAACTGTACAGCGCTTGAATATATTCCATCACTGATCGAGCAGATCGCTACAAGCACCGATAAGCCTATTGTTGTCTATCCGAACTCGGGTGAACAATATGATCCGGTGACCAAAACATGGCATGGTAACTCTTGTGATCAACATTACGGGCAACAAGCACATCAATGGTATAACAAAGGCGCGCGTCTTATCGGCGGTTGTTGTCGTACGACACCCCAAGATATTGCTCAAATTAAAGAAATTATGAACTAACGAAATAGATTCTGTCAAAGGTTTGCTATTTTTGAAGATAAGCTAGGAAAGGTCGGGGGACGATGGCATTAGAGCAAGAGCAAGTTGAAGCAACAGGTACAGAAGAAGGTACTTTTCAGCGGAAAATGAAAAGCCGACATCTAGTGATGTTGTCTTTGGGTGGAGTTATCGGCACAGGGTTATTTCTAAGTTCTGGTTATACGATCAATCAAGCAGGGCCACTTGGAACGATTCTTGCTTATCTAGTGGGCGCTGTGATTGTGTATTTAGTGATGTTATGTCTAGGAGAGCTATCGGTGCATATGCCGGTTACAGGAGCTTTTCATGCGTATGCTGCCAAGTTTATCGGGCCGGGTACAGGTTATATGGTGGCATGGATGTACTGGTTAACATGGACAGTAGCGCTCGGTTCTGAATTTACCGCAGCAGGGTTGTTGATGCAGCGCTGGTTCCCGGACACATCGGTCTGGATGTGGAGTGGCGTATTTGCTTTACTTGTGTTTCTGTTAAATGCTTTTTCAGTGCGTTTTTTTGCAGAAGCCGAGTTCTGGTTTTCAGGGATCAAAGTCGCTATTATTTTACTGTTTATTATATTAGGTGGAGCTGCTGTGTTTGGTGTTATTCCGATGCGAGAAGCAGGAGCGGGTGCACCGTTATTTAGTAATTTCACAAGTGATGGCGGGCTATTTCCGAACGGGATTTTGCCGATCTTTATGGCGATGTTATCAGTGAATTTTGCGTTTTCCGGTACAGAATTAATCGGGATAGCGGCAGGGGAAAGTGTAGATCCAGACAAAACGATTCCGCGCGCGATCAAAGCAACAGTCGGAAGATTGATCATCTTTTTTGTCGGTACGATTTTTGTTCTGTCTGCGTTGATTCCGTGGCGAGATGCAGGGGTGATCGAAAGTCCATTTGTTGTTGTATTTGATCGAATTGGGATTCCATATGCAGCAGATATTATGAACTTTGTGATTATTACAGCGTTATTGTCTGCGGCGAATTCAGGGCTATATGCTTCTTCACGGATGTTATGGTCGTTATCTAAAGAAAAAATGTTGCCTTCTGTATTTTCACGTCTGACTTCATCAGGTATTCCACTGAACGCGATGATTATCAGTATGGTTGGTGGTGGATTATCGCTGTTATCTAGTGTTGTTGCGCCGGACACGATCTATATTTTCTTAGTATCGGTATCAGGGTTCGCTGTCGTGGTCGTCTGGATGGGAATTGCGGCTTCTCAATACATGTTCCGTCGTCAATTTGTGCGTGATGGGCATCATCTTAGCGAGCTGAAGTACCGGACACCACTGTATCCGATTGTGCCGATTGCTGCATTTGTACTTTGTTTTGCTTCTTGTATCGGGATTGCTTTTGATCCCAATCAAAGTCTTGCTTTTTATTGTGGAATTGCCTTTATGGTGCTGTGTTATCTGGCGTATTATATCCAGAATAGAAGAGGAAAAAAGGCACTTTGAGTGATATACTGAAATGAGCAAGCAAGGCTAGTATAGCGGTAAAAGAACAGCGGAGGGACTTACACTAATGAAAAATATTTTGTTTATCAATACAGGCGGTACTATTTCTTCTTCTGGCGAGCAAGGTGGAGGACTTACTCCTACTCAATCCGCAGAACATATTGTTGCCGCTGTGCCAGAACTCAAAGATATTTGTAATATTGAAGCGATGACTTTGATGAGTGTAGACAGCACCAATATTCAGCCGGAAGAATGGGTGACGATTGCTCAGACCGTCCATGAACATTTGCCTCATTACGATGGCATTGTTATTGCTCATGGAACAGATACGATGGCATATACAGCAAGCGCACTTAGCTTTATGTTAGGTGCACTGGATAAGCCTGTGGTCATTACAGGTTCTCAAGTATCCGTACTGGCAGAGCATAGTGATTCACGTATTAATATCAAAGATGCGTTCCGTACAGCATCCACTGAATTATCCGGCGTATTCGTTGTTTTTAATGGCAAAATCATTAATGGAGCACGTGCTTCTAAAGTCAGAACCAAAAGCTACAATGCATTTGAAAGTATTAATCATCCGTATATCGGTTATTTGGAAGAAGATTCGATTGTCTATAATGACATTCCACATACTCAGCGTCCAGCAGGGCATGTATACAATGATCATTATTCGCCTAATGTATTTCTACTCAAATTGATTCCTGGTATGCAACCTGATATTTTCGATGCGGTCAAAGCGTTAGGATATAAAGGAATTATCGTTGAAGGATTCGGTATGGGTGGTGTACCTTTCAAAGAAATCAATCTAATCGATAAGATCGAAGAGTTGGTTAAAAGCGGCATCAGCATTGTAGTCACTACTCAGTGTCTATATGAAGGTGGCGATCTGACGATCTATGAAGTCGGGCAAAAGGTACTCGAAAAAGGTGTTATCCCTTGCTACGATATGACTACCGAAGCACTAACAACCAAAATGATGTGGGTGCTTGGTCAGACAGACCATCCAGCTGAAGTAGAGCGAATGATGGCGACCAATTATGTCGATGAGATTACGATGCCGATTCGATAAAGAAGGTAATCGTCCAGTCGTTACATTGAAATACTAGATCATACACTGGAATACAAGTGAAGCTATACTAAATGAAACCCTGCTCCTGAATCACTAAGGAAGCAGGGTTTTTCATATACCGCTACATCTTTTTTGTCAAAGTTAGATAGAGTCACATTTTATAATTTAGGTGGGAACCAGATATGACGCAGATCGACCCAGCCCTGACTGTTAAAAGTAACTCCGCGTACAGAAGGAAGATATGTCGTCTGAAAAGGCTTTTCATATAAAATATGCAATTGATATTCTGCCAGTAATCGATCTTCGATCTGCTGAAAATATTGAGTACGGATCAGCGGATCAGGTTGCCGCTGAATCTGTTCTAACAAATGCTCAATATCGATCACCGTATGATGCTCCACATGACCGGCTAATGTGCGATAGAGATCGAATAATCGTAGTTGCTCATCTTGATCTCTTGTCAGTGAAAAGACGATGAGATCGGATTCCATCCGCACACTGCCTTTAAATTGCTCTACAGGCGTAGATACCACATTACACTGATACCCTGCTTGCTGTAGCGTATCTGCAATCCAGTGTGCATCTTTGCGATATTGTGGAATCGTGAGGATTCGAAGCGGTGTCTCGGCGATCTGTGCTATCGTTGCTTGATCCAGTTCAGGATGAAGCTTTTTAGGATAACTGTAGTTAGAACGGCTATTCATATCCAAAGAATCATGAGATGCAGAAGAAGTATTGTTATTCGTAGTAGAATTGTTTTCTGTATAATTTTCGATGTGATCGGAACTATTTTCGAAGATAGTGCTGGTTATCGCTAAAGACTCTGCTTCACGCGCATATTGCAGGCACCGACTGATATGAGCGCGAATATGCGGATCACGTAGTAATCCTTCTTTGCGCGTATTATAGGTGACGAATTTGCGTACCGTTACAGGGGAATGCATCTGGCTCCAAGCGCCTTGTTCTGATGCCGAACCCGAGGTATGCTGATGCATCATATGAAAAGGAGATTGACGATCAGGCTGTTCTAGCTGATCGGGTGCTACATTCCATGGGATATGAATAATCTCCACCTGATCCAGATGTGCTCGTCCTTGAAAATGAGGCTTAAAAACTTCCAGCACACAGTTATCTTTACTCATTTCAACCATCCGAAAAGGGCCTGTACCGCTAGGCTTCACTCCGAATAATTCTTCTCCTCTTCGGTTCAATCCGTTCGGTACTATTGCCGCTCGACTGGTACACAAAAAAGGCAAAAACAATTCACTCGGTTGTTTCAATATGATCTGCACTGTATTGTTGTTGAGCGCGTGTACAGACTGTATTTGTTTGGCGATAAAGCGATATAACATCGGTTGCGAAGTCTCCATTAATCGCTGAAATGTATACACAATATCGTCTGCTGTCATCATTTGCCCGTGATGGAACATGACTTCTTTTCGTAGAAAAAATGTCCACACTGTACGTTGTTCATTCACTTCCCAGGCATGTGCAAGATGAGGAATAATCTGCTGTGAATGTGAAGCTTGTCGTACCAATCCATCAAAAATATGACTGGATACAAACGATTCGGCTAGCAAATTCATATATAGCGGATCGACAGTATGAATCTGCTGACGAATCGGTAATCGTAGCGTATCGACCTGTCGATTGCGTTGTATTTCGGAATGGGGGCCGAAGTAGCCAAAAAGCCAATCTTGTACCCTATTTTCTAATGTAGAGGATTGAGCATATTGCCGAATCTCGGTTAACGTCTGCTGAATGTCTTTGCGCTGAATCGTCTGCATCATCGACTCAATAGCGATTTCTTCAGGCTGAATACTAAAAGTCAGTGTCGATCGCCGTCCACGTCCACGTTGTGAACTCCACTTGATCCATCCTTGTTCTGTCATTCGTGTGATTAAATTCAGAGCGTTACGATGGGTACACTCAAATGTAGTCGCTAACTCATCTAATGTAATCTGCACTTCGCTATGCTGACCATACTGTGAATGTAATAACAAAAACTGATGATGTAATTTCATAGGGATTATACTCCTTGGGTTACATGCTGGGGACCGCTTCGGGCAAGGAATCGTCCTGTCGATCGCTGTTGTAGCCGGATTTTTTGGATAACCGCTGTAGCGGTCAAAATCCGGCTACAAAGGAGAACGCTTCGCTTCTTACGGACGATTTCTTTCCCTCCGCTCCGAGCATGGAGACACCTCAATGATTGTAATGTGGGGCGGGCAGGTTTAAAAAAGCGTAAAAGTAGATTTTAGAGAATTTGATTTTATAAAAAATATACAGGTTACGTTTGTAAGTTATAGTTGAATTATAAAGATGTATTGAGACAGTAAATAAAGTTGAGTGAATATGTAATTATATCTTTATTAAAATTGATTTGTTAAAATAGGAAATTTAATAAAATAATTCTTCTCTTTATCTTCTTATTTTATCATCTACAATAAAAATAACAACAAACCTAACAGATGGTAAGCGTGATGATAAGAAAAATAGGATCTGTTAGCTAAATAGGTTACTACAATGATGCAATTCCAAAAAAAGGAGATCGAAAATGTACGAGAAATTGATCGTGGCTAAGCATCGGACGTGGATTGCTTTGCTTGGCGCGTTGGGATTGGCGACTGTTCATCAGTATTTATTTTACGGGCATAGCCTGGGGATTTCGTATCCGGTATTTATTCTTTTATTCTACTTATATATGTACACTTATGCAGGGGACAAGCTACGTGCAGGATCATGGTTTAGCCGTTTTGCGATGACCGTTATTATTTTACTGTCACTCACATATGGACTGTTCACCAATCCGATTTTTATGGTACTGAATGCTTTGTTTGTGCCTTGTCTGATCTTTTTGCATCTTGCTTATATGTTAAGCCATCGCAGGTTAGCTTGGCATCGTCCTAAGCTGTTGATCGACGCACTGGATCATATGATTCCACAAGCAGTACGACATTGGGTTACTCCTTTTCGTATACTCAAAAATGCTGCTACAGGCAAAATGGAACAGGAAAAAAAGAAAATCGTAACCAAAATATTGATCGGTCTGGTAATTTCTTTTCCGCTACTATTGATTATTATCAGTCTGCTAACATCGGCTGATCGCATATTTGGAAATTTATTATCTACATTGCCGAACTGGATTGATGGACTGTCGTTTGGAGAAGGTAGTTTTCGCGTGCTATGGATTGTGATTGGAGGACTGATTTTTTTCGGATATTTGTGGGGATTTGTACAACCCTATATCTATCCGCCAGTCGTTGATTATAGACAACAACCGTTACCGCGTTCAGCTTCTTCTGTCTCTGGAGTCGGTCTATCTTCACCTGTTCCGCCTGTCTATGGACCGCAACCGCTATTAGCGTCTCCTGTTGCCAAGCGTCATCCGGTACGCATTGATCCTATTATTATGGCGACGATACTGATCTTGATTAATATTGTGTATGTGCTCTTTGTAGTGGTGCAATTCTCTTACTTATTTGGTGCAGGACAAGGGCAGATTCCAGATGGACATTCTTATGCAGAATATGCTCGCAGTGGATTTGTTGAACTGGTCATGGTGACTTCATTGAACTTTCTGATTATGGTATGTGTACTTTTGTATATGGCAGACAGCAATCTGATCTTGCGCCGTATCAACAATAGTATGTTGTATATTTTACTGATTTGCTCTGGTGTGATGTTATATTCAGCATTTGCCCGTCTTATCTTATATGAACAAGCTTATGGATATACGTATACCCGTTTTCTTGTGCATGCGTTTATGATCTTTCTCGGGGTATTATTACTGGTCGCAGGCTTGCGTATCTATTGGAAAAAGGTACCACTTGTCAAATGTTATATCGTGCTTGCGCTTACCGCTTATGTGGTTGTGAATTATGTAGGGATGGATCGAATTATCGCTGTGCAGAATTTAGATCGATATGAACAGACAGGACAGATTGATTTCGATTATCTCAACAATTTGTCCAGTGATGCGATTCCTGTATTGTTACAGCGAAGTGCGACACTATTACCTGCATCTCAGCATTATTTCCGTCAGGATAAAGCTTATTTATTTGAAAAAGAACAATCCTGGCAGTCGATTAACTGGGCAGATTACCGCGCAATACGAGCGCTTCGTAGCGATGGATCTTCTTAATTTGGATCGAAAAGCATATTATCTTACAGCACCAAAGGAGCGAAATATGATGGTAACTCAAGCATTGATCGAATGGAATATAGATCCCACTTCGTTGCCACAGCAGAAATGGTTAACAGATCAACAACTCAATGTAGACTTGTATTCTTCTACCGTTGACCCTACAGAGGAAGGATGGAATATCCGGATTCGAATTACAGAATCTTTGCCAGATTCTTGGAATACGTATGCAGAAGTTCAATTTCTGACCGATCCCGATGATCCGTTAGAAGAAGGATTTACATTTTTATTATGGGCAGGTTCTTATGTAGCCGATGTGACGATTGTAGGGGAAACTCATTAATATATAACGCAAAAAGCTCTCCATATCAAAGGAGGGCTTTTTTATATAGTCTATGGTGTTTGTTCTATGCTAGAGCCATCATTGATCTTATATCTATAGTCAATACACTTAACTTTGTTGTTGCGTTGGAGCTAGAGCAATCTCACGAATATTGATACTTTGAGGCTGACTGAATGCAAAGTAAATCGTATCTGCAATCGTTTGTGGCATTAAGTTGAGTTTAGCTTTTTCTCCGGTCGTCTGATCGTTCCACTCGGTCTCAGTTAATCCAGGAGAGATCGTAACGACCCGTACGTTGTGCGGAGCTACTTCTTCACGTACATTTTCGCTGATTGAATGAACAGCAAATTTGGTTCCACCATAAGCGACATGATCGGCAAATGTTTTTTTGCCTGCAATCGAGCTGATATTGATAATAGTACCTGACTTTTGCTCAATCATTGATGGAAGTACAGCTTGCATTCCATTGAGAAGTCCAATGACATTGGTATTATACATCTCTTGCCATTCTGCTGGATCTTGAGTCGTAATATCACCAAGCAACATTCGACCTGCATTGTTCACAATTCCTTTGACCGGACCGAAATGTTCTTCTGCTTCTGCAATCGCTTGATCCAGAGCAGGTCGATCTGTAATATCAATAATCGCTTTCATCACCTGACGACCAGCAAATGCTTTTAACCGATCTTCACGACGAGAAAGTAACAATACATTATGTCCTTTAGCGATAAAAAGTTTGGCAGTAGCTTCTCCTATACTTGACGACGCGCCTGTAATCACAACAAATCCTGTTTTCATAATTCAATAAACTCCTTTATTGATATGAGATAGTGGAAGGGAACAACTTCACATTATCATGTCTAGGTAAGGAGCACAGTGAGAAAGATTATAGTTAACAACATTTTTGAATATAAATTTTTGATAATCAAAATATATTCCAATTGATTTCCCTGATCGCATAGCAAATTACCTGCAACCCTTTGATAGATGAAGAAATTGCAGGCTAAGAGTGAGTGTCTTTTTTACATGTGCTATATTACACCGAATGAGGTTCCAATACCAATTCATCAATCAACTTGCCTTTGAATACTTTCAGATATTGATATTGCCCGTCGATACATAATTTGAGCAACCCGTTATCGAAGTCTGTATGCATATCTTTGAAAAAGATACCTTCTGTAATGATCGGTCGACCATGCGTCTCATACGCAATTTCGTATCCGCGCGAAGTCTGAATCACGTCTACATCTACACCTTGTTCATGGGTTTCTTCGAGATGGGCTTGCATACGCTGTACCGCTACAATATGTAGATCGATCGCTCCCAGCTTTTCCAGTAGGTCGTTTACGATCGAACCTTTTATAATTTCTTGCCAGCGAGTCTGAGCCGATTGTCCAATAATAAGTTGTGTAATATCATGTTGTTGAGCGGTAGAAGTAATAATATCAGCCGCTTCTTGTCCGTTACTTTCTAAAAGCACAAAATGACCGCCAGCTTCTTCTGTTAATTTACGCCATAACGCTACATAGTTCTCTTGTTGTTGATCCATTTCATCGAGAGGTTGATCGATTACACTTAATACACAAAGTGGAGACTGAATAAGTTGAGATAAATGAATACCACGCCTGATCAATCGTTCTCCATTGGGTCCATAATACACACAGACCATAATCTTTTCAGAATTCAAGCTAGATACACTCCTTTATTGAGGTAGTTATGATCCATTAACCATAATTATTTAAAAGGAATAATAAGCGATTGTATAATCTAACAAAAAAGCATGATTCACCAGTATATCAGAAGATGCCCATACATCGGGCGGATCTTGTAGTCGATTGCATAGATCAGTTAAAGCCTCTACCATCACCTGACTACGTACATCTCCCCAGCTAGCATGATGTTGAGCGATATGAGATTGTGCTTGCTGTAACGAGCATTTTTTCAGCGTAGAGAATACCCGGCACCATTTCACCAGGTCTAAATGTTGAACCTGATCGGTAAACGAATATTCCGCCCAACCGGTAATCCCATGACTTGCTATTTTTAACAGCCCACAATGCAGATACCCATCCATATCAGGTAACGCGAGCAGATGATTATCATACTGGAACACTTCAATCGAATGAATATGATGTATAGCCAGATCCACCGTGGATACAGTGTTGCTAGCAGGCGCTATCGGCGAAATTAAACTCATCTCAAATCTACACTCCTTCAAATAAAATCGCTATCTCTATACATAGTAAAACCAGATAAATCAGTAGCCGGCACACTTTTTTGATGTCAGATATTGTTAGCAATCATAGTACCGTTAAGGGTAGAAGTAAAATCAAATCTAAGCTTTTAATAGGCGTTATATGCTTGAAAATAACGATGTAATCGGATTCATTGGACTCAATCACGTTCTAATGGCTATCATGCTCGCTGATGCAACCTTTTATATAAATACTGCGCAAACAGCAGAAAAAAAGGATGGAATGATGCAAATAAGAGCATACTGCTCAAAAGATAAAGGAATTGATTCAAATTCACTCCTTATGAAGAGTCAGACTGCTTTACAAACGAAAAAGGCGGGCGTATGATTTCATTCAAGTTCATTACAGCTTAATGACTGAAAGGCTAAATCTAGACCTTTCAGAAAGCGGGGGAACCATACGAATAGACAGGGTATTACAAGATCTATTCAGGGGTGAATCAGAGATGACAGCTCAGGCTGATCTATCTGTAGGGAGACTCTTACTTCCGAATCCGTCAGCTAACCTCGTAAGCTGCAATAAGAGAGACGACAACAGTCATCTATGCCATTATCAGGGGCTTTTTTGCTCCTGTCTTAGAAGCTGATGAAGAGGTCCTCTTCTAACGGCTTTTTTTTGTTGTCTACAATGAGTGGAGGAGCGCGAACACGCATGGAGTACGAACAGGAATTTGTACTGGTATCGCCTGCTACAGTAGCAGGGGAGCAATTTATTCAATTACTCAAAGTTAAAAAAATACCGTTTGCTATTATAGTGAACAGTCAGGCAGATCAGATTCGATTTGAAAAGATAGGTATTGAGCATATTCTAGTAATAGATACTCAGCGACAAGACTTATGGCGTATCCCGCAATTGAATATTGGCAAAATCTATTTATTTGAACGTAGTCTACCGTTATGTTGTCGTTATATCCAGATCTGTCGTGCATGGACATCTGATAAGCTATATGTCATTACAGAAGGCAGCCAATCACGCTTAATTTATCGTGGTTTGGGTGCAGATTATATTATTCATACCAATGGAAGTAGCGCTTCGTTTTTATTATAAAAAAAGACTGCTGATCCAACGATCATTTTATTTTGCAATTTGTCGGTGATATCTTGATAATAAAGAAGATAGAGAACCAAGATGATGCGCAGAATGGAGATGATCGTTGTGATCGGTAAAACAGCACTCGTCGCTGGAGCAACAGGTCTTGTGGGCAAAAAGTTGTTGCGTCAGTTATTAGATAGCACAGAATATACACGAGTGATTGCTCTTGTCCGCGAACCTGTGCAACAACTACAACATCTGAAGTTGCAACAGATCGTAGTGGATTATCATAGATTAGAAGATTATCGAGCAGAGATGAAAGCAGATGATGTTTTTTGCTGTCTCGGTACAACGATTAAGCAAGCAGGAACGCAAGCGCAGATGATCGAGATTGATGTATTGTATCCTGTGTCTGTCGCTATGGTGGCGTACAAACAAGGAGCCAAGCAGTTTATCGTGATCAGCTCGATGGGCGCTGATCCCAAATCCAGTATTTTTTATACACGTACCAAAGGAGATATGGAGCAACGGTTACAACAAGTTGGTTATTCTTCATTATCGATTGTTCGCCCCTCTTTATTGCTAGGCAAACGCAAAAATAGCCGCGCAGGAGAGCAATTCGGTGCTGTAGTCTCTCAAGCACTATCATTTCTAATGATAGGTCCTCTCCGCAAATATCGAGGTATCGAAGCAAGTGACGTTGCACGAGCGATGTATCGGATCGCTCAGACCTCCAAGTCAGGTACTCACATATATATGTCAGATCAATTGCAACGAATCGCAGACGAGTCCCAGAGTCGCTCCGCTTCAATGAGCAAATCAGCGAGATCATAGTAGGTTATAGTTCAATTTTTAATTATAGAAATGGAGAATATCAATATGCCTCAGTTAGAACCAAAGCAAGCTGCTTCAATTATCGAAAAATGGATTGCTTTTTACGATATGGATAATGCCAAAGCATGGGATAAAGACGATTATCCTTTTATCCAATCTTCTTGCAAAGTGATGCGCAGTGCTATTCAAGCATTACGTGGAAAAGCACCTGCACCTAATGAACGTCGCAAAATCGTGGCTGGACTTGAAGATTGGTTAGATGATTCATTTATGGACGATCCGAATGAATGGGAAAAAGAAAATAAAGCATTTGTGCAAGAAGCATTAGAAGCGATTCAATTTACGATCCAATTTCTACAAAAATAATGAATGACAGGCAGGAGTGCTCTATGCCAGACGGGTATATTCCACTGTGCAGTCGTGTAATTGGCGATTTTTATATTGCATTTGAACCGCACTCCCATAGTCTAAATATCTATATGCACAGACCAGAACCAGCGCTCGAAGTATCTACAGATAGTTCTACGATTGTATCGGATGATCAATCTACCATTCCGCCTGCTTCGATGTTGTTGATCGGGTATCTCAAGGTCACATATTCACAAGCTGTTAAGCCTACCGAGTCAGAAGATGATCCTTCTGAAAAAGGGTGCGGGCTGGATGCGGTCTATATCAGTGATTTTCAAATCTATTTCAATTATCAAGATCTCAAATTAGCTGTACCTGTAATTACGCTGTTACGAGATACATTATCGGCTGAAGGATATCGTCTACTGGCTGCACATATTTTCAAAAATGAACGCTCGTATGCCAAATTACATCATACGTATATTGAGCGTTGCGGAGCCACGATACGGCGTGAATATAGCGATTATGTCATTATAGAATGGAAATGGAATCCGGCAGATGATGCAGACAGGAGAATAAGATGAATCACGATACGAACAACCATATTCAGGTAACTCTGTGCCGGGAAGAAGAAGCTCATATCATATGCAATATGTATCCATATTACTTGTACGATCTGTCAGAGATATGGGAGCGTCAGCCGAATTCACAAGGCATATTTGATGAAGAACAATATGCTACGCTTCACCAGCAAAGCGATGCGTTTCTGATCTGGTGGCGACATCCAGGGGTTCTATATCCGTGGATTATTCGTGTGAACGGCGTGCCTGCTGGATTTGCTTTGATAGCGACTCCTCCTTATATCCCTGATGGTTCTCATGCACAATATTACTTAAACGAGTTTTTTGTTATGCGTCCATTTCGTGGACAAGGAGTCGCTCAGCAAGCGGCTATTCACGTATTTGACCAATATCGAGGCGATTGGGAACTACAGACCAATGCTTCCTCACGAAATCATCATACTCAATCGTTCTGGAACAATATATTGTCACAATATACAGAGGATCAGTACAGTAAGCGCGAAATAACAGATGAAGATCAGCAACAATTGCTCTCGTATTGCTTTAATAATCAGCAAAAAAACGAATAATCATGATTTTTTTCAGTTTGTTACTTTCTTTTCATGGACAATATATAACGTTTTGTGTAACATAGGCATAATTCACTTTATTGATAAGGAGTATACCTATGGCACAAAAAGAAGGTTCAGATTCAGCAAGTACAGGCAGTGGTAAGATCGAACGGTTTTCAACAAGCGGGTTTATTTTGGCAGCGATTGGTAGTTCAGTAGGTCTGGGGAATATGTGGAAGTTCCCTTATATCACCGGTAAATACGGTGGGGCTGCCTTTTTCTTAATGTTTATTATTTGTCTGATCGTAGTAGGTCTACCGATTCTATTGGCAGAAATGGCGATTGGTCGAAGTGGACGGGGTAATGCTGCGGCTTCGCTTTTCAACATTACAGGGAAGAAGCATTGGAAATGGATCGGTACGATTCCAGTAGTGACTTCTTTCTTGATTATGTGTTATTACGGTGTGGTAGCAGGATGGACACTGCATTATACGGTATTGTCTTTTAGCGGTAGTCTGTCTGATGTTAATACTGATTTTACAGCAGCATTTACGAATTTTGCTGGTGGTTATGCACCATTGTTTTGGCAAGCGGTTGTAATGCTAATTACAGGTATCGTTATAGCTAAAGGGGTATCTGGCGGAATTGAGAAGTACAATAAGATTCTGATTCCAGGATTTTTGGTTATTTTGCTAATATTGATGTTCCGTTCATTGACGTTGCCTGGAGCAGCGGCAGGGGTAGAATTTTTCTTAGCACCTGATTTTTCTAAATTAAGTCGTGCTTCGATCTTAACAGCGCTAGGACATGCGTTCTTCTCGCTGTCACTTGGAATGGGTTGTATGTTAACGTACGGTTCTTATGTACGTAAAGAGCAATCACTAGGTAAAGCAGCGCTTGCTATTGGAGCAGGAGACTTGTTCTATGCACTATTAGCAGGACTGATTATTTTCCCTACAGTATTCTCTTATGGACTCAAACCGGATCAAGGGGTGGGGCTAGCATTTATGGCGTTGCCTGCGGCATTTGCGCAAATGCCTTTAGGTGCTTTTTTTGGCGGTCTATTCTTCTTATTGCTAGCGATTGCGGCGATTACTTCATGCTTCTCTATTCTCGAAGTACCTGTAGCGTATGCGATGGGACAATGGAATTGGACTCGTAAAAAAGCAGCGAGTATTGTCTGTATTTTCTCTTTCATACTCGGTGTTCCTGCCGCGTTATCTGTCGGGGGTGTTCTTAGCTTTATCACATTGGATGGCAAAAGTATTTTTGATGTATTCGACTTTGTCACTTCTTATATTTTGATGCCTGTGGGCGGATTTATTGTCACGATCTTTACAGGATATGCATGGAAACGTGCAGGAGAAGAAGCAGGAATATCTGGCTTCTGGTACAACACATGGATGTTTATTCTACGTTATGTGGCACCAATCTTAATTATTCTGATTTTCTTATATTCGGTAGGTATTATCCAACCAGAATAAACTGAATACAACAATCAAAGGAGCACTCTCATGACTATTTCTTCTCAAGAAGCTTTTTCCAAAGCATTAGTACAGTCTTTGATCGGAGAAAGAGGGCATTTACCTATCGCGCGCGCGTTGTCGGATATCGATCTAGAATTGTCCGGTCGTGTGCTAGAACATTCTCCTTATACAATTTACCAACTGATTAGTCATATGAGTTACTGGCAAGATTTTATGTTGACTCATTTACGTGGTGAAAAGCCTCAATTGCCAGCGAATGTTAGCGAAAGTTGGCCTACAGAAGTCCAAGCTGTCGATGAAGCGACATGGCAAGATGTATTGGATCGCTTTTTGCAAGGGATCGATTACGCTTGTGAGTTAGCACGTACGATGAATCTGGAGCAACCATTAGTGCATTTCCCGGGAGAAACAGCTGCTGGATTGTTGCGTAATATCGCTTCGCATAATACGTATCATTTAGGCGAAATCGTATTGTTACGTCGTCTGTTTGGCGCATGGCCACCACCGGGCGGCGGATATCCTGCTTAACGTATACATCAGGTCTTTGTATGATTGAGTTGAGTATTATTTCTTCTTTATAAGCGAAAGTGTTCTGCTATGAGCCGTCGATCTCTTTTCTTTCTTTGTGATCATGGTAGTATTTCCAGGGATTGGTGTAATAATACATGGGAACTACATTTACAGTAGAAAAAGGATGTGTAATCATGGCAACACCACCGAAGAAGAAATCGATTCGTTATGATTGGCCGTATCATTTTGTGGCTTTGCCTCTTTTATTAGTAACGTTTGTGCTAACTGTGATCTATTGGATCGAAGCGATTCGTTATGATGAGCATGTATTGTTATCATGGTTACTGTTAATATTAATGGTTTGTTTATTTTTTGCGATTCCACGGATTCGAGTCTATGCGACCAAAACGCAAGATCGTATTGTGCGTATCGAAGAACAGTTCCGTTATTTCCGTTTAACCGGTAAAGAATTAGACCCTCGTCTATCCAAAGCTCAAATTATTGCACTTCGTTATGCAAGTGATGCAGAATTTCCTGCATTATCCGAACGTGCAGCCAATGAGAATCTATCTAGTTCAGATATCGAAAATGCGATTACGAACTGGCGCGCCGATCATATGCGTATCTAGTCGATAGCGAATATGATACTTATCAACTTATGATGTGTATCGAAATGATATAAAATATAGCCTGAAGTCGCTCTCTACAGAGCGGCTTTTTTTGTTGCAACATACCTCGATCACTCCAAATAGATACGATAAAAATTGAAACCATACCAAAAAACCGAGCACTACAGATCATGTAGACGCTCGGCTTTGCTATTTAGAATACAGATAATCAATTAGCTAAAAATGGTATCAATCTGTGCAATTTCTTGTGGTGTTAATTGTACATGTAGCGTTTGAAGATTGTCTTTCACTTGCTCAGCACGCTTCGCACCTGGAATAACAGCATCAATCGAATCGCGTGTAAGATACCATGCTAATACAATATGAGCAATATCGACACCTTTGGCTTGTGCAATCGGGCGAAGTTTATCTACTTTTTCTAAATTATTGATAAACGCTTCACCTGTAAAGAGTGGGTTATTTGCACGAATATCATCGAACTTGGTATCTTTGGTATATTTACCACCTAGTAATCCTGAAGCAAGCGGGAAATAAGGAATAAATGTAATTCCATTTTCAGCGGTATACGGTAATAGATCTTGTTCAGCATCTCGATGGAACAGATTGTAATGAGATTGAAGAACATCGACATCGCCGTTTTTGTTCGCTTCTTTTAACTGTTCCAACGAGAAGTTAGATACACCGATCGCCCGAATTTTACCTTCGTCTTTCAACTTTTTCAGCTCGGCTACAGCTTGATCTTTTGGTGTATGTTCATCAGGGAAATGAATATAAAATAAATCGATATAATCGGTTTGTAGGCGTTGTAGACTTTCTTCTACACTTGCACGTAGAAATGCAGGTGAGTTATCAATCACCACTTCGCCGCTATCTGTAAATTTATGAGCACCTTTGGTAGCGATAATAACGTCTTTACGCTTACCTGTTTCTTGAAGCACTTCACCAATCAATTCTTCAGAGCGCTTAGGTCCATAAATGAATGCAGTATCTAGAAAATCTATTCCTTCTGCTAGTGCAGTACGGATCATTTCTTTACCGACTTCTTCATCCAAATTAGGATAAATATTATGTCCACCAACCGCATTCGTACCCAGTCCGATTGGATTTACCCATAGATCGCTTTTACCTAATTGTTGTTTTTCAGTCATGATTCATTCAGCTCCTTTGATCTCTTTACTTGATTCTCTTCTATTTTAACAGAATATCATGTGGAGTTAAAATATCGGAATAATTGGGTTTTGAATTCGGAATTTTATGCTTGGTGGGAATACGCTCCAGAAAATAATTTGTTCTTGCCGTCGCTGGTGAAGTCTAATCCCTTGAATGACTGGCAAGCAGTCGGGATTGGACTTCAAAGGCGACTTTCAGAATAAATTATTTTCTTCCGCTCTGTGCGAGGAGGCATGGGGGTGGGTAATTTAAAACAAGTGTGAATGATTCCTCTCCTTGAAGAGGAGGGGCAGGAAGGGAAAGAGTATATAATTAGGAGTTAGTGTAGTTATGAATGGTGTGGAGTAAGAGGATGTATAGGGTAGTTGGATGAATAGATTGGAAGAAAATAGATGGCAAGAAAATAGATGGCAAGAAGATAGTTATCAGATATGTTCTATAGGATTGGGTCAGTGTAGGGAATGAATATGTACGTGAGGGAAGGTAGGAGAAGAGCATCAATGAAAACGGCTAAGGTGTTGAGTTTGGTTTTATTTATTGTGATGATTTGTAGCAATGTGTATGGAGCTGTATTTGGGGATGTGTTGGTAGAAGGGCAAATGTTGTTGTCATTGTTATGGGGTCGGTTGGTGCTGGTCGATTTTTATGTGGGGATGATTTTATTTATTTCTTGGATGATTTTTCGCAAAGAATCGGGTTGGCAATTGCTTCTGTGGATCTTGTTATGTATCTGTCTGGGTAACTTCTCCACGTCGCTGTATATTTATCTAGCGTTACGTCATAGTGATGGAGATTGGAATAAATTCTTTTATGGCAAACGAGTAATAGGGCACTAGAAAATGAATATAAAACTAGATGAAAAAAATCGCTAAATTATAATGTGAGTTTAGAAAATTAACAATGTTCTACTATTAAAATGATCATTCACAAGACGACTCACAATACAATTCGTAAGACAAATCAAAAAGGGCAACTTCCTACGAATAGGAGGTTGCCCTTTGAATGATACTATGCTCATTTGTCTTCTTAATCGCTACTTATTTCAAAGTGTAGGAGTTAGAAGCTTCCATGATATCTGCATAAGCCCAGTGACTAGCAGGAACATCTTTCCATGCTTTGTTGCCAGCTGTTAAGTTAGCTGTTTTTTCTAAAATTTTGTTCAAAATTGTTACGGCTTGAGCACGAGTTAACGGTTGATCTGGTTGGAAGCTAGAAGGTGATACACCTTGCATCAATCCAGCCGTTGTTACACGCTTGATATCGTTTGCTGCCCAGTGTCCGTTGATATCATTCGCAAAGGAGCTTCCTGTACCGCTAAGACCTTGCCAGCGGCTTACAATAGCAGCCATCTCTGCACGAGTGATCGGTTGAGCTGGAGCGAACTTACCGTTTGTTAGACCTTTCATCAGCCCAGTGGATTGCATAGAAGCAATGGCTTGATGTGCCCAGAACGTAGCAGATACATCAGAATAACTTCCGTTACCACTAGCAGATGCTTTTGGTGCAGTTGCTTGTAAACGATACAATAGGGAAGCCATTTCCGCACGAGTAATGCTGTTGTTTGGACGGAATGTTTGATCCGGGTAACCCTGGATATAAGCAGGTTTGACTACGCCAGCCGTTGTATCTGTATTGACATTGTTATTATCTGTTGTTGAATTATTCGTTGGAGCAGATGCCAGGTTCTGCATATCTACAATCGTAAATGTACTGAATTTGTTAACTGTAAATTGTAGACCTGTCTGACCATTACCATAATCCACTACGCTTGGTTGTACCAATTCACGATCGCCATCACTATGCTCGATAAAGATACGCAATTGATTTAACCATTGTTGTTTGGCTGTTGCATCTTGTGGAATCGAACTGTTGTCGATCGGCATTACCAATTGAACCGGTTGATTTTGCAAATTCGTTTCAATCGTCATTGGACGACCCACTACAGAGATATCACCATTGCCTAGAGCTTGTTTTACGATCTGTTCTTGTTTTGCACGATTTGCTACTGCATTTTGTTGTGCTACTGTTTTGAGTGGTACAAAGTGGAAATAAAGATCGTTTGTAATATTGTTCAATGAAGTAGAAGCAACAGACAATTTCGCATCGTTAGTGCTAATTTCTAAATTCATTGCTGCATTTTTCAAATCTTTCGCTGCTGTTAACGGTAAAGTGATATCGGTTTGAGATACTTCATCGCTAGCATCTGGAACAACTAGACGAACCGTTTGTTGAGCAGCATCTTTTAGCTTCGTAATCGCTTCGATCACTTTATCAGTTGAGAATGTGATCTGATCTTGTTTTTGACCATTAGATTGAGTCGTACGGTTAACCACTGCTGTAGCAGGAATCGTTGTTTTGCCTTTACCATCATCTACATCAAGTGTGATCTTTTGTGAACCACCTGAAGAAGATGTTTTATCATCGGATTCTTTGACTGTTACAGTTGCACTTGCAAAAATTTCTTTTTGAGTTACAGAGTAAGCGCTAATAACTGCTGTACCTTTACCTATTGGAGTAACTACTCCATCGGTAACTGTAGCTACACTTGGGTTGCTGCTGATCCATAATACAGTGGAATCTGTAGCATTATCAGGAGTAACAGTTGCTTTTAATGTTTGAGCAGCGCCTTTTTTCTTGAAATCTAATGTTGCTTTGTCTAAAGTAATGCCAGTTACTGGAATCACTTCTGCTTCATCCAAGAAGTCTAGTTTAGTTAAGACATTAGATTTTTCAAAACTTATATAACCTGTACGATCAGGTAAGAATGTAACACCATAAGCATATTCTTTGCTACCCATCATTTCAAAATTTTGTGCTCCAACAGGAAGATTTTGAAGTAGGGAAGCTTTAGCTTTATACAAACCAACAGAATCAATATTTACATACAGATTTCCAAGCTGACTAATCGTAATACCACTAATTCTTGTTGGATAGGATGCTACCAATTCAGAATTAAGTTCAGCACCAGATACACGAACAATAGTAGAAGTCGTAATTTCTTCAAAGTAATTATTTGTAGTTGTAGCTACATACAATCGATTTTGTTGATCCATAGCCAATCCAGTAATGTAAGTGCTATTTACAGGAGTTTGGATTGAAACTTCATTACTAGACGTACTTGAAGGGTTCAATGTTTGAGTAGGTGCGCTGTAATAAAGAGTACTATAATCTTCTAAATCTGATGCGCTATAAGGCAATAATTCACTGTTTTGTAGATACTTTTGTTTTAATACCCATACTTTAGAATCGCCTCTTTGAGAGTAGTAGATATCGCCTGCTTTACTTACCGTCACAGCAGTTATATTACTTTCGCTTTTAGCGATTTGAGTTGTTTTTAAAGTAGTGGCAGATACTTTGTAAATTCCTTTATAGCTAGAATAATAAACATCACCATCGAAATAAGCTAATTCAAGTGGGTAATTCAGTTCAACATTAGTAAGGTCAGTCGGAATAGCTTTGACAGATACATAACGAGTCACTTCTTGTGCACTCAAACCAGAACTGTTTGTTGCATTGTAATGAATAATATAGGTACCTACAACAGAGGTATCAATAGCATTCACAGGCTCACCATTCAACGTATAAGTTACCGTTGGTTGAAGATTGCTATCTACAGCATCTGTAATAGCAACGCCTGCATCAACATAAGCATCACCTTGAGTTAGTCGTACAGAGTAATCACCATTCAATTTGATAACAGGAGGAGCGGCTGTTTTAAATGGTTGAATAGAAGCACCATTACTATAATATCCTTTACCATTCGGTAGGATAACCAGTCCAAAAGCAGAATTGAAATCACTTTGGTAAGACTCAATGAATGAATCATCCACAGGTAAGTTTTGTAAATGATCATAACTTATCTTTTTAAGTCCCATAATGTTTCCGTTAGGGCTATAAAATAAATTTCCTTTGGTGTCTATAGTGAGTCCCAAAATACCATTATAATTAGAACTTGTAGTACTTGTGAGTACCTTTTGTCTTGCTTTCGTTGTCAGGTTTACTTTGATAAGTATACCGTCAAGATCGTAACCGAAATTGTAGTTTCCGATATACATATTGTCATTGTTATCAATAGCCAATGAATACATAGTGGTATTAGAATCACTGTTAGTATTGTATGAATCGAAAACGTTTGATTTGTTATTAAGAGTTGCTGAATCTAACGGAAGATCTTGTAGATAACTTGCAGATAATTTGTAAACATTTTTATCTCCGTTTTTGGTATAAAATAGATCGCCTGCTTTATTTAAAGCAACGCCTAAAAAAGAACCTGATGATTTAACGACATGTTCTACTTCACCTGTAGTTACAGATATACGATCAATCCCGTTTCCATAGGAGGCTACATATACATATCCATTGTGATATTCCATATCAAATGGGTTTAGAACCTTTACTTTACTAAGATCAAAATAACCATTAAATGGCTTAACAATAACAGTACGAGTCACTTCATCAGCGTACGAATTTGCAGGATTGATCACATTGTAATGGATTATATATGTGCCTGCGATAGAAGTGTCTATGTTAGCGACAGAATGTCCATTGAATGTAAAAGTTACTTTTGCTACTAGATTATTATAGTTACTATCTGTAACAGTTGTACCAGGATCTGTAAAAGTATCTTTTTCATTTAACGTGATCTCAGAAGAACCAATAAGATTAATAACTGGGCGACTGGATGCTATAGGTGATTTCTGCATATTATCACTATTTCCAATATAAGAATCGCCATTAGGAAGGAAGACCATACCGTAAACACTATCAAAAGAATCAGTTTTTAAATCAACAAGCCTACTTTCATCCGTTGGAATACTTTTTAGATCTTGTGAAGAAATACGATAAATACGTGAATTGTCTCCACCTGCATAAAGATTCCCTGCTAAATCAAATGAGAAGCTTACGAAATAAGTAGTTTGAAAATCACTAATTACCGTTTCTGGCGTAATTGAACCGGGTTGAAGTCTTAGTATTGCGTTATTACCTCTATCAAAAAAATAAAGCTTATCATTAGCATCAAAAGCTAATCCATATATACGTTTATACGTATTAGAGAAAATTACAGTACTTTTATCAGAAAAGTCTGTCGCTGTCAGTGGGAGTTGGTCTAACTCAGTATGCGATAATTTGTAAATATTTTTGTCGCTATCGATAGTATAAAATAAATCGCCAGCTGAATTTAAAGCGACTGACATGAAGGAAGTATCGCTTTCTACAACAGGTGTTACTTTACCTGTATAGAGGTTAACACGAGAAATTCCTGTGTCCCTTTGTGCTACATATACATAATCGCCGTAGTAAGCCATGCCATATGCATTAGGTATAGAAATTTTAGAAAGATCAACATAGTTTTGAGTAGATGTAACAACAACAGAACGTGTCACTTCATCTGCAACTGCATGATCACCATTCGTTACATTGTAATGGATAGTAAAGACTCCTATTTTATTTGTATCAATACCTGATGTAGGAGAACCATTATAATCGTAAGTGATATTAGCTGTTTTGAGATCAGGGTATACATCGTCTTGTACGGTTACACCTGGATCAGAAAAGGTACTACCTACTTTAATTTGAATCTGTGCATCTCCAATCAACGTAATCACAGGTTTACTGTTTGTTTGATTCGAAGAAACACCAGTATTTGTACTTTCGACATGAGTGACAGGAGTGCCAGAAGAGTAAGTGTCATTGGTAACCGAGCTTGATTCGTTGCTAGTTGTTGTATTGGTTGTATTGTCCTCAGCAAAAACATTTGTCGTTGCTGTCCCCGGCAATGCAATCAATACAGCTAAGCATAAAATCATCCATTTTTTCATGCTATAAATATCCCCTTTGCTTTTTAAATCTGTGAATCTTGTTTTACTATATCGAATCAGACTGAACAATTTCTGAACATTTATTAAGATCATGATTTTACCATTTTTATCCATTACATATCTATTAATGATTAATGGCGATATATAGCACAGATAAGGGTAAATTTAAATTATTTTCATCGATGAAAATAACTCTTGCTTATGAGTCAATCATGTCCTAAAATGAGGTTGCAGATGAATGCAAGCGTTTGCAAAGAGTGTTGTGAGTACATGTATAGATGTAATCCCTCTCTTTTGTAAATGCTATTTTTCTACTGTATAACAGGAGTTTGAAGATTTTTTGATAGCGTTATCAAATTCCTATTTACTTTTTGCTCATTACATAAGAAAATGGGTAAGAAGTAAAAAATATCTAATTATGTTATTTATGTTCTTTTGTTGTTCTTGATTCAAGGTGTAATTAAAAAAAAGGGGCTGAGTACATGAAGCGTAAGTTGAAAAAAAGCAGCACAATGTCACTGATGATGGTTTTGCTATTTTCAGTCGTCATGAGTGCATGTGGAGGAACAACAAGTAATACAGCATCAACAGAACCCGCTGCAACCGGAACAGATACAACAGCAACGACAACAACAGGTACAGATATGATCAAGACAGCGAAAGTTCCAGCTGGATCTGAATTAGAAAAAGCCTTAAAAGGTGAATATAAAGGAACCAAAGTAACGATGTACGGTCCATTCGTAGACGCGGATGAGCAGAAATTCAATGCAAGTATCAAAGCATTCGAAGATCAAACCGGTATTGATATTGCTTATGAAGGTTCCAAAGAATTTGAAGCTACTATCAATGTACGTGTTAACGGTGGTAATGCACCGGATATCGCTGACTTCCCACAACCAGGATTGTTAGAAGGATTCGCTAACTCTGGTAAAGTGGTTGATGTATCTAGCTTTATGGATGCTAACTATCTGAAAGAGCAATACAAAGATAGCTGGCTAGATATGGCGAAGATGAAAGGTGAAGGCGGCAAAGAAATTACTGCGGGCGTATGGGCACGTAGTAGTGTGAAAAGCTTAGTATGGTACAACAAAAAAGCATTCGCAGATGCTGGTTATGAAGTACCTAAGACTTGGGATGAAATGATGGCATTAACAGAGCAAATCGCTAAAGATGGCGATCCTGCTTGGAGTATCGGTATTGAAAGTGGTACAGCAACAGGCTGGCCTGCAACAGACTGGATCGAAGATATTATGCTTCGTACAACTACTCCTGAAAACTATGACAAATGGGTAAAAGGCGACTTGCCATTTACAGATCCTATTGTTAAAAATGCAGTTAAAAAAATGTCTGATATTTGGTTCAACAAAGATTATGTATACGGTGGACGTAGTTCAATCGTAACAACGAACTTCGGGGATTCCATCCAACCGTTGTTTACAGATCCTCCAAAAGCATGGTTAAACCGTCAAGCTGGATTTATCGTATCCTTTATTCCTGAAGGTGTAACAGCAGACGAGTATGACTGGTTCCCGTTCCCATCGATCGATGAGCAATATGGTACACCTGCGATGATCTCTGGTGATATCTATGCGATGTTCAATGATCGTCCAGAAGTACGTGCAGTCATGGAATTCTTTACAACAGCAGAATCTCTACAAAGCTGGATTCAATCCGGTGGTGTAACACCTCCAATGAACGGTACTCCTGATGATTGGTTCGCTAATGATCAAGAACGTCGTATGTCTCAGTTTGTACAAGAAGCCAAAACAATCCGCTTTGACGGTTCTGACTTGATGCCAAGTGCTGTAGGCGCAGGAACGTTCTGGAAAGGTATGACGGATTATGTGAGTGGTACAGCTAATCTAGATGAAGCGATGGCTGAGATTCAATCAGGCTTCAAAAAACAATAGTATCGCACGATAGATACTATGCATGTAGATAGCAGGTATACATTGACATGAGTCAGAACGGGCCGATGCTATCGGTCCGATTTTGGCTTGATTAAGGGGGAAAGCCGATGGACGTGCGAGCCAATCAAGGGTCTATGTTGAAGTTGATTTTGTTATCAATACTTGTTCCTGCTTTAAACGTAGGCTTGCATTTCTCGATCTTTTTATTTTTTAGAAGCTCGGATCTTCCACCGGTCTTGAATGCTTTGCTTGCTGTGATCTGGGGAATATTTGGGATCTATTCTATTTATTTTTCATTGAACTGGGTAGTTGAGCAATATTCGGATAAATGGAAAGAACGCGTCATTCCTTATGTATTTGTAGGACCGGCTGTATTATTGCTAGGCTGGTTGCTGTTTTTACCAACATTACGTACGTTATATCTTAGTTTTTTCAATGCCGATTCGACCCGATTTGTAGGGCTAGCTAACTTTGGAGCTGTTTTTACAGACAGACTATTGTTAACAGCGCTACGGAATAACTTGCTGTGGGTAGTATTCGGAACCTTAGCATGCGTTATTTTAGGGATGTTAGTCGCTGTACTGGCTGACCGCAGTAGCTTTGAACGTCTTGCCAAAGCGATTGTGTTTATGCCGATGGCGATTTCGTTCGTAGCCGCAGGGGTTATCTGGAAATTCATCTATTACTACCAACCAGGCGATGACCAGATCGGTCTACTTAACGCTATTATGGTGCAGTTAGGACTCCAGCCGCAGGGCTGGCTCAGTATGGTGCAACCCTGGAATAACCTCTTCTTGATTGTCATATTGGTCTGGATGCAGACCGGGTTTGCTATGGTTATCTTTTCCGCTTCGATCAAAGGTATACCGGAAGATATGTTGGAAGCCGCGCGGATGGATGGCGCAGGTGAAGTACGTATCTTTTTCAAAATTATGTTGCCTGTGATCTCTAGTACAGTACTTGCAGTTACCACAACGATTATCGTATTTACACTGAAAATATTCGATGTCGTTATGATTATGACCGGTGGACAGTACGGAACAGAAGTAGTTGCAACTGAATTCTACCGTCAATTATTTATGTATCAAAATGCAGGCTACGGTTCGACGCTTGCGATTGTGTTGCTGATTGCAGTTATTCCGGTTATTATCCTGAATCTGCGCCAGCTTCAGAAGGAGGGAAGCTTCTGATGGCTAAACGAAAAAATAAAGCACCCAAACGCAAAGCGAATTGGTTGGTTAATACGATTCTAGCGATTATCTGTATTATCTGGTTTATTCCTACACTGGGGCTGTTGATCTCATCAGTGCGTCCGGCAGCAGATATTTTGCAGACTGGTTGGTGGACGGTATTCCCTCATCGCCAGTGGGCAACTGAAGAACAAGTGAAACTTCCCAAAGATACTGATCTTCGTCAGCCGATCACCGTTAATGGACAGACATTTAGCGATGATCAACTCAAATCAGGTGTAATGCAAGGTGATAAACGTCTGGTCTGGGAAAATCGCCGTTCACGTACTGTAGATGTGCAGGATAAAAAATGGAGTGGATTCACACTTGATTTTACAACGCTGAACTATGAAACAGTGCTAGGCGGTAAACAGTACAAAATCACGCAACCTGATGGCACCGTCAAAACCGAGCAAGGTAGCGGGATGGGAAGATCGTTCTGGAATACAATCGCTGTTGTTATTCCATCGACAGTCATCCCAATCTTTATTGCTTCTTTTGCCGCATATGCTTTTGCATGGCTCAAGTTCAAAGGACGACGCGTCTTTTTTGTAATCGTGATTGCACTACTGGTTGTACCTTTACAAGTGGCTTTGATTCCGATTTTGCGAGATTACACAGCACTTGGACTCAATGGAACGTACTTCGGTATATGGTTAGCACATACGGCATTTGGTCTGCCGCTAATTACGTACTTTATGTACAATTCGATTAGTCAGCTTCCTCGTGATCTATTCGAATCGGCTTATATGGATGGAGCAACTAACTTTACCATTTTCTCTAAATTAATTCTTCCATTATCTGTACCTGCACTGGCTTCGATTAGTATCTTCCAGTTCTTATGGGTATGGAATGATTATCTGGTATCGCTTATCTTCCTCGGTTCTCAACCGGAAGTACAGGTATTGTCAATGAATATTGCGAATATGGTTGGTTCGCGTGGTAGTGACTGGCATCTGTTAACAGCAGCAGCATTTGTCTCTATGCTAACACCACTTGCTGTATTCTTTGCATTACAGAAGTACTTTGTACGTGGTCTATTGGGTGGATCGATCAAAGGATAATAAGGTGTTTAGTCCAAAAGACGATAATAAAAGACCGCTCTTCGATATAGGAGGAGCGGTCTTTTATGTATTTGTTGAATAGTAGAGAAGCAACTGGAATTTATTGGCTTAGAATTGTATCATGAATAGACTACATGTTACAAAAAGGTGGGAAGTGTATGGATACAGGATCATTGATTATATCGACGGTATTGCTTGTTATTGCACTACTGGCTGTATTGTCGATTGTGTATTATAGCTGGCGTAATGGCATCTCCCCATTACCAGCATCATTGTTGTTGCGAAGTAAAGTAGCAGAAGAAGTGTTGCGTTTGTCTAAAGTACAAGAATTAGATCATCCGCTTTTCAAATTAGAAACAGATGATCCTGCGCAACAATATTCGATTATCCAACAACATATGGAATACCAAGCACGTCAAAAAACTATTGTAGAAACCGGTTCAGGCTGGGGAACATTAGCGATATTTTTAGCCAAACATATCCCGAATTATCATGTGATCGGTATCGAAAATTCGGTAGTGCCTTTTTGGATTTCTAAATGGTGGGCCAAGTTTGAGAAAGTGCCACTTACATTTATCCGTGGAGATATGTATCAATACCCTTATGAAGAAGCAAATATTATTGTGTGTTATTTGTTTCCGGGAGCGATGAAGCAATTGAGTACGATTTTGCGTGAACGTGCTGTAGCGTATACATATATTATTAGTGTCTATTTTGCATTGCCCGATTGGACACCTGAAAAGATTGTACAATGTGTGGATATTCACCGTACCAAAATTTATATTTATAAAGTAGGCGTATAGTTATTGTACTTTCTCGCAGATAAAGTCTCGCACTATAGATATAAAAAAACACATGCAATAGAATAATCGCATGTGTTGATTGGTGCTTAATGGGTGCTTGGTTATAGAGAACAATACTTAGTTATGGTCTTTGAAAATACCAAATGGCTTACCAATAGGTAAAAATGTTTTGCCAAAATGAGTATTCAATACCAATGCACCTGTACCGTATAAAGACATAATCCCAATACCCATCTCTGCATAAGCAGCAAGTGTATGGAAAATATGAGGAGCCACACCAAACGCATCAAAGGTGAGTCCGAGGAATAACAGATCGATCAAGCAGAAAATAATAAATAATACTTTGTGTGTCTCCATGGCACCGATCGTCATAAAGAGTACAAAAACAAGATAACCGGCAAAAGCAAAGCCTAGTTGCTTACCATCTACATCATTGGCTAGAGCAGTGCCGAATACGCCCATTTTGATCATCCAGTTGCCTGCCATCGCGAACCAGAAGAAAGCAAATGCTCCAAATGCCGTCGTACCAAATGTATTGTTTCGCTTGGAATCTTGAATACAAGCGAATAATTGAGCGCAAGCGCCCAGAAAGATCGCCCAGGGAATAGCATAGCTGAGTCCTGTCGTTAGACCTAGCTTTTGAGAAGAAGCTACCAGAGTAACAATAGCCAGACCGAACAGGCCGAGTGCGCTAGGATCAGCATTGATGATCTTAACATGAGTTTGCGAAGAAGTTTGCATAAGGAATTTAGCCTCCAATAATTGTTAGGTATCCCTCACTGTCGTCAGACATACCTCAAGCATTGTACCTGAAAAGACGCAGATAGAAAAGAAATATTATTAGTTACATATCAATTAGAGAAATACCTGTCATACTACTGTTTATTTATTTCAATTTGGGGAATTATTTGACTATTTACGTCGCTCAAAACTTGTTATACTGATAGGTAATTACATTTCATTGGTTAAGGTGTGTGAATAAAACAGATGGATTTCAATCTGGATATGAAAACAGTGTTCATTTCCCTTGTATTTG
The DNA here is from genome assembly GCF_030433815.1 of Paenibacillus sp. PsM32. NCBI lineage: Bacteria > Bacillati > Bacillota > Bacilli > Caryophanales > Paenibacillaceae > Paenibacillus > Paenibacillus sp. PsM32. The sequence goes on from NZ_JARUWY010000004.1 coordinate 245,532, forward strand.
GACACATTTTTACTGTCATCTTGATCCGTGCATATCGTCAGAATTATATGAAAGATCGTGCTGTTAACATGTTTTACCTTTCCAAATGGGTACAGGCTATCGCATGGTTTATGTTGATTTTTCGCAATACTGCTCCTGATTTTTTCTCGATTGCAGTTGCTAATTCTTTTTTATTTATCGGTGCCGCTTTGGAGACAGCTTCGTTTCTAGTGTTACAAAAAGCGTTTTCTAAACAAATTCGCAATCTGTATATGGGCTATACTACGATAACGATTATTGGTTTTGTATCAATTTACTTCTTAGGTGTAACAGAAACGACTCGTATTATTTATGCTTCTATCGCCACCTCTTTGTTTATCCTTTATCCCGCCTACCGCATGATCTCAGATCGACAAGCATCTTCACTTCAGCATTTGATGGGTTATTTGTATAGTATTGTTGTGATTAGTCTATGGTTTAGAGCTGTGTTTGCTATGTATTTTGGTGCTGTTGTTGGATTATTTACAACAGGGATGTATCAGACGTTTACGTTTCTGTCGCTGTATTTGATTATGATTTTGGGCAATACCGGTTTTGTGCTGTTATCCAAAGAGCAAGCAGATGTCGATCTACTGCGTATTGCCAGCTATGACGATCTGACAGGTATATTGAATCGGCGGACATTTATGATCGAAAGTAAAAATTGTATCTATGAATTAGCCAAAAAGCAGCAATCCGTATCGTACCTTTTATTTGATATCGATCATTATAAAGCGATCAACGATACATATGGTCATCATATTGGCGATCGGGTATTGCGTGATATGGCGATACTTGTGACAGAGCAGTTAGAGGAACAAGCGATATTTGGAAGATATGGTGGTGATGAATTTGCTATTCTGCTACCTGATACGGATGAACAACGATCCAGTCAAATCGCTGAACAACTACGTTCTACGATTGAGCATCATCGGTTTCATGCTTTGCCGTTGTCGTATACGATTAGTGTAGGAGTGGTCACAGTATCTGCTACCAAAGAGACGCAGCTTAGTATGTTATATCAACACAGCGATCGAGCATTATATGAAGCCAAATATGCAGGTCGTAATCGTACAGCACGGAGTCTGGTAATGGTGCAAGAAGAGAGCGGCTAAGAGTGATATGGTTATCTATTGAAAAAAAGCTCTACAATCACTGAATGTGGTTGTAGAGCTTTTTGGAATATAGAAAAATGAATCTGCTTATTTATTGGGTTGACTGTTATAGTAGTAGATATTTTTAGTGATATCTTTCATCGCTTCGCCTGTAGCTTGAAGACGGTCGATTACTTCTGTAAATGAACCGACAAGTGTCGCTTGTTCTTGAGAAGAAGTGGTAATTTGAGTGATCTCATTTTCCATTTGACGGATAGATTCTTGTACATCACGAAGTGCTGTTTCAATATCGCCTGTAGCTTTTTTGGAGTTAACAGACAATTTACGAACTTCAGTCGCAACTACACCAAATCCTGCGCCCAATTCTCCTACACGAGCAGCTTCAATCGCAGCATTAAGACCAAGCAAATTGGTCTGTTCAGAGATATCTTTGATTAGGATTGCTACTTCATTGATCTTACTTGATTTTTCAACCGTTGTTTTCGTGTTTTGCAAAATTTGCTCGCTGGTTGCTTGTAGTTGCTGTGCATGAGCCGCAATATGTTGCACCATATCTACAAGATTTTCAGATACAGATACGTTTTCTGTCATAACACCTTCAAGATCTTCTTGTGTTCTTTGATCATAGCTAATCGTCATAACGCCTACGATTTGACCATTTTCATGGATCGGCACATTGATTCCTTCAAGAGAAACACCAAACATTTCTTTAGGAAAAGGAGTAATGGATGGGTTCACTTTATCCGCAATTCCAGCAAAGTTTTCAAAGCCAGGAGCTAAAGGACCGTCTGCTACAAATCCTAGATCAATACCTCCAAATTGTTCATAATAGAGGATCTTTTCATGATCATATAAGCAAATGGTAGCGCGCTCGCGCAAAAGTTTTCCGATGTATGGCAAAGCGGTTAAAAGTGCTTGCATTACTGGCATAGTTCTAATCATCCTTTTCTTACTCAATTTTTGATAGTATCTATATGTATTACTATCGGACAGAAGAGCCTTATAATAAAGACTAATCTTTTGAGTTAATGTGGTATAGAAGATAACAAATTGTAAAAATAAAAAACTCTAACATACATTAGAGCTTTTTATTCAGAATAGGCTCTAGTGTGATAAGGGAAGTAGATAGGCTGAGATTATTTGTTAAGAGGGACGCTGTAGCGGTATAGATTGTTGGTGATCGATTTCATTTCTGTACTTGCGGATTGCAAGCGTTCAATCACGTCTGTAAATGAACCAACAAGAGAAGATTGTTCTTGAGAAGAGGCTGTAATTTGAGCAATTTCATTTTCCATATGGCGAATCGATTGTTGTACATCACGAAGAGCCGTTTCGATATCTCCAGTCGCTTGTTTGGCATTCACTGACAATTTACGAACTTCAGTCGCAACCACACCAAATCCTGCACCCAATTCACCTACACGAGCAGCTTCAATAGCGGCATTTAGACCCAGCAAATTCGTTTGTTCAGAGATATCTTTGATCAATGTAGCGACTTCATTAATTTTGCCTGATTTCTCAACTGTTATTTTGCTATTTTGCAAAATTTGTTCGCTCGTTGCTTGTAGTTGCTGTGCATGAGCGGCAACATGTTGCACCATATCAACAAGACCATCAGCAGCAGATACATTTTCTTGTAACACAGAATCCAGGTTTTCTTTTGTACTCTTATCATAATTAACAGAAAGTACAGCAAATAGTGTATTACCATCATAGATAGGAACATTGATTCCTTCTAACGGCACACCGAACATTTCTTTGGGATAATGACTAATAGAAGGATTGACTTTGTCGGGGAGGGAAGAGAAATTATCGAATCCGGCTGGAAGAACATCACCTGTTTTGAAACCAAGATCGATACCATCTAACTGTTCATAGTAAAGCATATGTGTCTTGTCGTACAAACATACTGTGGCTCTTTCTCTCAAAATTTTTCCAATGTACGGCACAAATAGTAAAAAAGAATCAAGCATACTCATGTGTCAATCACCCTTTAATCTCATTTTTATAGTCATCATACTCCTATATTATCGGACGTTTAAATGTTGAAATTAAGGGTAATTGCTCGGAAAAACAGATAAAATAGCAATAAATACATAATTATATTTTAAATTTTAACTTTTCTATATAGTAAAAGAAATTTATTTACATAAATAGAAGTAATATAATTGTTTGGACAATACAAATGTAGATGTTTCGGTAGATTTCCTTATTTAGAAGCGATTAGAAAATAGCATAGAAAAAAATCCCTTTCATATTGTAAGAGCAAATCCATCTATAAAAGATGTCTTTACACTCTTAATGAATGCAAGGGATTCTATTCGATCTTAACGTAAACACATTAGCGTTGTTAATGAGAACGCTTTGTTGGAGCAGTAGCTTGCTCCAACGCTTCTAAATAAGCAAAAGCTTCTTCATTGGTAGTGCCACACATTTCCAATGAAGCCGGCAACCCTCCACAGACATCTGGACGTTCTGGTCGACCGAACAATCCGCAACGACGTTCTGCGGTCAATTGTGGACAAGGAACTCCAGCAGGCTTGCCTTCCGGCATACCGGGGATTGGGGAAGAGATAGAGATTGCTATACAACAGGCGGCACAGCCAACCCGACATTCCATAATAATTCACTCCAATATTTAATACACTACACTATAATTATTTCCATACATCCTGAGCAATATGGATGACATGACGTAACTTATCCCATTGTTGCTCTTCTGTCAGCAAATTACCTTCTTCAGTTGAAGCAAATCCGCATTGTGGACTCAAGCACAATTGATCTAAATTAACGAATTTGGATGCAGCATCAATCCGGCGCTTGATATCATCAGGATTCTCTAATTCACCATATTTAGAAGTGACCAGACCAAGAACAATCTGTAAGTTCGGACGCTTCACAAAGCGCAACGCATCGAATGATCCTGAACGCTCATCATCGTATTCCATAAATAATCCATCCAGATCCAGTCCATCCAAAATCGTTTCGGCGGCACCATCATAACCACCGGATGCTGCCCATGTCGAGCGGAAGTTCCCACGGCAAATATGCATTGTAATCGTCATATCCGCCGGGCGATCGGCTACTGATTGGTTGATTAATTTAGCGGCATCAGCAAGCATTTGATCAGGGTCTTTGCCATCACTGCGTAATTTGGCTTTGGCTTCTTCTGAAAAGAATGCAGCCCAAGACGTATCATCCAATTGCAGATAACGACAACCTGCATCGTAAAAAGCACGAATCGCTTTTTTGTATGCTTCAGCTAGATCATGTAATAACACTTCAGGATCACGATACAGATCGGTCTGAATTTGTCCGCGGAATAACAACATATTTGGACTTGGAATCGTCATTTTGGCTGTATGACCTGTACTCACGACACTATGAAGAAATTTGTAATCTTCTAGATGAGAGTGAGTAGTAAAGTCGATTTTGCCTGTCACTTTGACACCATGTGCTTTGGTCGTTGTATTGTGGAATTGAATACCACCTTCGGTATCATAGCCTTCTACACCATCCAAACGTTCTAGAAAGTCAAAGTGCCACCAAGCCCGGCGAAATTCACCATCTGTTATCGACAATAGACCGATTTCTTCTTGTTTGGCAACAATGCGGCGAATTTCTTCATTTTCTATCATGCGTAGTTGTTCTGCATCCAGTGTACCGTTAGTCAAGTCCAGACGAGCTTGCTTGATCTTATCTGTGCGTAATAGACTGCCTACTTGATCTGCGCGAAAAGGCGCTACTGTGCGTTGAAGAGAAGTCGAAAATGTCATCGTATCATTACCTGCTTTCTATATAATGTAAGAACGTTAAAATATCAAAACGTAGGATAGGTTTACGCCTGATTGGGCTTAGCAAACAATTGAGTGATTTCTACAATCACTTCTGTAGCTTTCACCATATTGTTGACAGATACATACTCGTATTTGCCATGATAATTTTCGCCACCTGTAAAAATATTAGGTGTAGGCAGACCCATATACGATAATTGAGCACCATCTGTACCACCGCGAACCGGTGTAATATGAGGTTCAACCCCTACGTTTTTCATCGCTTGTCCTGCAATATCAACAATATGTTTTACAGGTTCGATTTTTTCACGCATATTATAGTACTGATCTTTCATATCGATCAAGATATTGTTCTCGCCATAGGTTTGTCTGAATTCTTCGACAATGCTATTCAGAAGATTTTTCTTATGATCAAAGTCTTCCCGTTTGAAGTCACGAATAATATAAGACAATTGCGTTTCTTCCACATCACCATTGATCGAAGACAGATGGAAAAATCCTTCATAGCCTTCTGTAAATTCAGGCGCTTCTCCTGCGGGTAGACGACGATGCAATTCCATCGCGATTTTCGCAGCATTTACCATTTTATTTTTGGCAGTACCTGGATGCACATTACTGCCTTTGCACGTGATTTTGGCTGCTGCGGCATTAAATGTCTCGTACTCCAGTTCTCCAAGAGGGCCACCATCTACCGTATACGCATATTCGGCACCAAACTTAGCTACATCGAACAAATGAGGACCTCTACCAATCTCTTCATCCGGTGTAAAAGCGACTCTGATCTTGCCATGCTTAATCTCTGGATGATCGATCAAATAGTGCATCGCTGTCATAATCTCAGCAATCCCTGCTTTGTTATCTGCACCAAGAAGTGTAGTGCCATCAGTAGTGATCAATGTATGACCTTTATATTGCTCCAATTCAGGGAAGTCTTTTGGGGATAATACAATCCCTTCATTCTGGTTAAGTAGAATATCGCCACCGTTGTAATTTTCAAGCAGTTGAGGTTTTACATTTTTCCCTGTAAAATCAGTCGCTGTATCCACATGAGCTAAAAAGCCGATAACAGGTGCTGGTTGATCTGTATTTGAAGGTAAAGTCGCCATCACATAACCGTTACCATCTAATGTGACATCTTCCATACCGATCTGTTCTAATTCTTCTACCAATTGATGAAGAAGCGTCCATTGTCCGGGTGTAGAAGGGCATGTCTCACTATCCTCATTGGATTGTGTATCTATTTGCACATAAGAAGTTAAGCGATCAATCAGTTCGTTTTTCACAGTATAAAAAGCTCCCTTCGGCTTGTGGTATCAATCGTATGTATTCATTTTATCATGAATTGGCGGATCATCCCAAAAGGAGATTGAGATTCCAACTATGTTGATATCGAAATAGGCTATACCTAAAAAGGTCTGAAGCTATTCATCACGAAGATGAAGAGCGTTCAGACCTGCTAGATAACATTATATATTTTACAGTTGAATAGATTATCGAATTACGGCGTACTATGTGAACTGCTCATCGTATGAGTAGCCGGATGTTGTGAATCTTGAGATTGATGACCTTCTGGGAATTCATGTTGCTTACCACTTTTGATCATCCGTTTTAAATGACGGCGGAATGCATACATAACCCATAGATGGACTTTGGCTTGTGTGAATTTGTAAATAAACCATGGTAATGATGGAAGATAATCATGAATAGCAATAACACAATCCTGTGTGCCGGGAACTTGTAGAAATTCCAATCGTCCTTCATGATTTTCTTTTGTTTTGGTAAATGCACCACCTGTAATATGGTAGACGGCACTATCTTCGCTACTCAATTCAGGAGAATATGTTAACTCCAAAATAGGTTGACTGGAAGGGCGGATATAGACACGATAAATACTGCTACCATCGTACTCGGTGCGAATCAACCATTTGGCGATTCCACCCAGCCATTTCATATAGTATTTACCAGCCCAATCGGCATTTTTACCATCCGGCAAAACAACACGTTGAATCGAACGCACATCAGATACCGATTCGGTTTTGTGTTCAGGAGAAGAACCAGATTGTTCCTTTTTCTCTTGTGCTTTTTCTTTTTCCTTCTCTTCTTCTTCAAGTGCAGATTTGGCAGACTCTTCAAAAGTAATCTGTCCATCGCTAATGCCTTCTACTTTGCGTTCAGGATTAGCGACCATCGGATGCGCTAGACTTTCTACCAAAGGATAGACCATTTCTTTAGGCATACCGGTAACCAATGTCACCCAGAGACGAGAAAGATGGATCGTTAGAAAAGGAACATCATGGAACGAACGCTTTTTCTCCATCACTTCTGCGGTTTTCATCATCATTTGTTTGTAGGTCATAATATCAGGGCCACCAACATCGATTGCCCGATCGTATAACTCATTACTGCCGATACTCTTTTTCAAAGCTTGCAATACATCAGATAGTGCAATCGGATGCGTCTCAGTACGTGTCCATGTTGGTAGTGTCATAATCGGCAGACGCTGAACCAACTTCGCTAGAATCGGGAACGAAGAACCTTGCGGTCCCACAATCAATCCAGCCCGAATCGTTGTCACAGGTACTCCATAAGAACCTAGAATTTGCTCTACTTCTAGACGACTGCGTAAATGACGCGATAAATTTTCCCGTGGTACACCTTCAGGGATAATACCGCTTAAATACACAATTTGTTTGATACCATTCTTTTTGGCTGCTCTGGCAAAATGGTCTGCTAAAATCACGTCCATATCTTCAAAATGAGCCTGGGTCAACTTCGCAGTAGGCATCATAGAATGCACAAGATAAATAGCATAATCTGCACCTTTGAGTGCCTTTTCTGCATCAGATATCGAGAATAGCTCACAAGAACGCCATTCAACATGCTCACTATTTTCTTTGTCATCGCCATGTCTGGATAATGCAATCACATCATACTCATCTGTTAACCGCTTCAGTAAATTGTGCCCGATATAACCACTTGCTCCTGTTAAGGCAATTTTAGGACGGTGTTGTATAGTCGTTTCTTCGCTTGCAGTTGTCTCCATATCCATTGTCTCCACACCCCTGTTCATTTAAAAGTCTGTAGCTTTTACATACCCTTTTTCGTAGCACTTCAACCTCATGTTAATAGATTGATACAGCGACCAAAGTCCTATTTGATTGACAAAATAACACGTTAAAAAGTATACTCAAAATCGTTAAGTATAAGCGCTTATACTTTTGAAATGCGATACTTTATTATGTTAGTATTTGAATAAAGAGACAATAAGTAGAACTGGAATGTATTAGAATTAGGCAAGTATGAGCACTTGAAATACCTTATCTACAAGGAGGAAAAGAACATGAACACTCAGAAATCGATCAAACAAATGATATGTACAGCAACACTGACAGGAGTATTAGCTGTGGGTACACTTGGAGTAACCAGTGGAATATCTTCGGTACAGACAGCATCTGCTGCTACAACGAGTAAAGTCACTGCTAGCGATAGTCAAATGGCTTTGAAAACATTGAATAGCTTTTACAAGCCAGCATTGAAAGGTCAATTCCCGGGCAATGCCAGTGCATTTACTGTAGGTAAAACGACAAGAAATGAAGTAGTCAAAGCTTTCGGTAAGCCTGATCAAGCCATGAAAGACTCTGATGGATTTGATGTGTATCATGCAGAGATGGGTAACCCTGGTTATGCATTCAATTACAAATTAACAAAAATTCGTGAAATGCGTTATATGGGCACAAGTGTGGAACGCCAGACGAATATTGGCGGGATTACCATGAAAATGTTGCTCAAAAACTGGTATACACCAACATCTACTACTACGATCAAAAACGGTAAACTGAAACAAACCAAAGTGACGTATGTTCGCGGAGCGTATCAGTTAGAATTTATTTTCAACAGTAGTACAGAGCTAGATCATATCAATTTGCGTGAAAAAGGCGTATAAATCAAACTTCAACTGAATTGAAGATGAGCTGGAGTATACTCTCATTTTTGAATCGAAAAAGCACTGAACATATGTTCAGTGCTTTTTTTGTTCTATTACAACTATCATTTTCTGCTTGAAGTTTACCAGAATAAGATCAATGTATGCCAAGTCTTAGTCGATAGCTGAACATTACATTGGTGACTCCACCACGGAAGTAATCATCTGCCATCGCTTGGAAAATCTGAATTTCAGACTTTAAATAATCGGAGTTCAACTTCAATGCGGCTTGAATCCCGCCCTGACTAAGCAAAATACCTACATACCGTTCTGCACTACAGGGTTCAATATGATGGAATACAATTTCTTTAGTAAACCGAAAATGTCCGCTTTGCTCAATCTGTTGTAGATGGTTGTCTTTATCTCGCTTACGAGCGACTTGCTCGGGGTTCGCTTGCTCTGCAATAATCCGTTCCGAGATCGCTAATAGATGGATATATTCGCGCTCCAATTGCCAGTTCACAGTTGGTGGCCAATCACAATCATAAGCAGCAAAAATTCCGCCGGGTACCAGTACACGAGCAATTTCTTTCAATGTGCTTTTCGGTTCCATCCAGTGAAAAGACTGCGAACAAGTAACGATATCTGTACTATTGGAATCCAGCGAAAGTTGATTGGAATATCCTTGTTCAAACGAAAGGTGATCTGCTTGAGTCGTCAGACTTAATTTATAACGTGCTTTATTTAACATATCTTGATTGGGTTCTACCCCAATAATACGATCTGCTCGATCCCGCCAAATAAACGAAGATAACCCTGTGCCACAGCCTACATCCACGACCAATCCAGGTTTCTTTTGCAAATAGTTCGAAAGAATATCTACCACAAGACTAGGCGCCGTCGGACGATACTGATCATACACATCTTCAAAACCGGAAAATCGTTCGATATTGTTGATAGAATTATTTTCAGGAATAGTCATAACAGATATTGCCTCCTTGTTTGAATGTACTTTGTTCTATTATAAAGGAGAAAGAAACAGCTCTACAGGGAAAATAGAAATAATATGCAAAAATAATTTTTTGCACTTATAAAAGTCGTATAATATATTAAAGAATAAGGGCTATATATGATTTATATCGAAAGGAGGACTGAGCATTATTGGGAGCAAGAAAAAGCTTGATTTTTCAGAGTTAATAGTTCATATGAAGGATAAAGGAATTCAGTTTAATCTTCCTTCTTTAGAAACACCAGAGCATATTCTGGAACACTCAAATTACTATTATAAGTTATCTGCTTATCGAAGTAATTTTCCTAAGGATAATAAAGGAAAATATATTCATTTAGATTTTCAACATCTTGTTGATTTAGCAAGTATTGATATGCAACTTAGATATACTCTTCTTCAAATGACGCTTGATATTGAACACTTTTTAAAAACGAAAATATTAGCTGATATTACTAAGAGTCAGGAAGATGGATACACCATTATAGATAGGTTTTCGCAAAAAATAGGTAAAAGTTCAGAATCTTTTTTTGATCATATTAGATACGCAAGTAGACATTATAATTATGATCTTTATCTAAAAAGAAAAAACGATTTATCGATATGGGTATTATTTGAAATTATAACTTTTGGAGAATTTGTTAGATTTGTGGAGTTTTATTACGAACATGAGCATCAAAATGAATATATAGAAATTGCCTCTATTATAAGATACGTAAAGAATATTAGAAATATATGTGCTCACAGCAGCCCTATTTTAATAAAATTAAATGAGCAAACTTTAACACATGATAGACAATCAAAGTATATTAAATTATTTGTTGGAAAAGTCCCGAATATTAGCAAACATACAAGGAAGAAAAGATTAGAAAATCAAAGAATACATGATCTATCAGCTTTGTTATATTGTCACTCAACATATGTGCTCAGTAGCGGAGTTAGGAAAAAACGAAATGATGAATTACAATTAATTATGCAGAGAATCAAGAAAAATATTCATTATTATAATAAAAATCAATTACTACAAAGTATTTTTGATTACATTCATAAACTGGTTGATTTTATTGTAGACTAAGCTTAAAATAAGTCTAAGGAAAAAATCACTTTTGTGGTTTGTACGAGCGGTCGCTGTCAGCGACCGCTCTTAGTTTTTTTATAGAGTTTTTTTACATTATATATGGTACATAAATTAAACTATAGTATGTCTATTGACATATTGCCTATCAACTTATTGTTTTTAAGTATTTTCGATTTGGGATAAGAAGTGATATGATTTAAGGAATAATTGTTTAAGGAGACATAAACCATGACTATAGAGATCAAGATCGAACACTCAACGAATAAAAAAGAGAAACCGGCATCCATGGATGGGGTAGTATTTGGTACACAATTTACAGATCATATGTTTATTTTGGATTATGATGCTGGACAAGGTTGGCATGATGCACGTATCGTTCCGTATCAACCGATTATGATGGATCCGGCAGCTAAAGTATTCCATTATGGACAAACGATTTTTGAAGGACTCAAAGCATATGCAACAGAAGATGGACGTGTGCTTATGTTCCGTCCTACTAAAAATATAGAGCGTCTTAATATCTCTAACGAGCGTATGAGTATTCCAGAAGTGGATCCTGAATTGGCGCTTGAAGCCTTGCGTCAGTTGATTCTTACCGATCGTGAATGGATTCCAGAAGGTGAAGGTAATTCACTCTATGTACGTCCGTTTGTTATTGCAACAGAACCAACACTAGGCGTATCACCTTCACGTCAATATAAATTTATGATTATCCTTTCACCTGTAGGTGCTTATTATGCAGAAGGCATCAATCCGGTTAAAATTTTCGTAGAATCCAAATATGTACGTGCTGTTCCCGGCGGCGTAGGAATGGCAAAAACAGCAGGTAACTATGCTGCTGGACTCAAAGCACAAGAAGGCGCTACAGAATTGGGTTATTCTCAAGTACTGTGGTTAGATGGTGTACACCGTAAATATATTGAAGAAGTCGGTAGTATGAACGTCTTTTTCAAAATTAACGGTATCGTCGTAACACCTGCACTCAACGGCAGTATTCTAAGCGGGATTACGCGTGATTCGATTATCCAATTGCTGAAGCACTGGGATATTCCTGTGGAAGAACGTATTCTTTCGATTGATGAATTGGAAGAAGCGCACAAAGAAGGCAAGTTAGAAGAAGCTTTCGGTACCGGTACCGCAGCCGTTATTTCTCCTATGGGCGAATTGAACTGGCAAGGTGAGAAAATGGTTATCAACGAAGGTAAAACAGGCGAATTGTCTGCCAAATTGTATGAGACATTGACCGGTATTCAAAAAGGTGTAGCCGAAGATCCATTTGGTTGGACGTTAGAAGTTAAAGCGTAAGCTAAATCGTATCGTTATTTATGAGCGTGTCCTGTGATCAGGATGCGCTTTTATTTTTTCACATGTTTCCGATAAGTAATTTGCTAGAATTCGTAGACAAAGCCCGGTGCTATCGCTATGATAAATACTACAAATCTATATAATTTATTGTCCAAGGTGCAGATACGAATATGATTTTGTATCCGCTTAAAAGGGAAGTCCGGTGTATTCCGGCGCGGTCCCGCCACTGTAAATGCTGAACAACTCCTGAATCGAGCCACTGTTGCATGAAGCGATGGGAAGGTAGGAGGATGTGATGAAGCATAGCCAGGAGACCTGCCTTGCGAGCAATCGTTTCTATCATCTTCGGAGCAAAGAGGAGAAACAGTCCTAGCATTCTAAGCCTGTATCGTCACAGGTGGTGAATGGTTGTGCTGTTATGCCTTTGAAGTCACTTCCGTTGAAGTGGCTTTTTTATGTTGTACTGTCGTTATGTCTATTTTACTAAACCAAGAAAGAAGGTCTCCTATGAAATCATCTCTATCCCGTCAGTGGATCGCTACGATCTTAACACTGGTGCTTACGATCGCTACATTAGTACCGTCCGGTGTATTCTCTGCTTCTGCGTATGCAGCAGATGAACCGAATCCTACGACAACCACTGTATCTCAAGCGGTCTACACTTCGAATGATTCTTCTACTAACGATTCAATCGTCAATACGAACGTCACCCAATCTGTATATGGTCAGGCTATCACGCAAGCGATGCAATATATCGACGCTAATGGTGGAGTCGATGGCGATTGGATTGCAGTCAGCTATGCACGTACAGGCAAAGCCATTCCTGCTAGCTACTACAGTAGTTTAAGAACAGAAGTAAAAAATCTGTGTGCTCAAGCGAAGCCTTCGGTAACCGAACTAGCACGAATGGCGATTGCAGGCGCATCGGTAGGTTTAAATGCTACGAATATTTCCGATTGTAATTTGATCGAAAAATTATACAATCATGCGAATATCAATCAACAAGGTGTTAATGGACCGATGTTTGCATTGATCGCATTAGATTCTGGTACATATCAAGTGCCTAATGATGCCAAGCAAGGACGCGATACACTGATCGATAGTGTAGTTGCAGCGATTAATGGCCCGCAAATGTCGACAGATTATTATGGAATGGCACTTAGTGCTCTAGCTCCGTACAAAGATCGTGCAGATGTACAGACAGCAGGGCAAAAAGCAGTGAATTGGTTGCTCCAAAAATCAGACGATTCAAGCAGTGAATCGATTGCACAGGAGATTATTGGATTAGCTTCATTTGGAATCGATCCAACCGATGTACAATTTGAGAAAAATGGCAAATCGTTAATCGACCGTTTACTTGCTTTTCAAAATAGTGATGGTGGTTTCCGTCATGAATTAGCTGCAAGTGCATCGGACAAAGCTTTTTCAACAGATCAAGCATTACGAGCATTAGTAGCGTATGATCTGTATACAAAAAATGCAGGAGTGCTGTATACCAATCCTAATCCTCCTGTAGCACCACAGCCTGAGCCAGAACCAACGCCTACTCCTGAACCGGGGCAGGGCACCAAAGTACAAGCAAGTGTTATCGTAGAAGGCCCTTCTGCTCCTGTAACTACAGGCGTGACTGAAGCTGTCTATGCATTAGACGCATTACAAAATGTTGCTTCACAACATGGAGTAAAGCTAACGATTGCATCTGCTTCATTTGGTAAATATGTAACAGGGATCGCAGGCATCAATAGTGGTGATCTTGATCCATCTAGTGGTTGGTTATTCGCGGTAAAACGTAATGGTCAATGGATATCACCGGATGTAGGTATGGATGCCTTTGTATTACAACCTTCGGATCAAGTGTATGTGTATTTCGGAGCTTATGGAATCTCATTAGTAGAGTCTGTAACGACATCGCCTGCGGTGCCAAAAGCAAGCAGTGGCTTCGATATTACGGTACAAAAAGCCGATTGGATATGGAATAACGATACATTTACTAGCGACAAAGTAGTCAGTCCTGCGGCAAATGTACAAGTACAAGTCGGTAACCAAACAGTAACAACCAATGCACAGGGTGTAGCTTCATTTAATAAAATGAGTTCAGGTTCCTATACTGTAGCAGTGACAGGATACCAGAATAACAGTGTACCTTCGATTGTACGCAGTACTTCTACATTAATTGTGGCGAACGATAACAGTACAGGTGGCAGTACAACTACACCTACTGCCAATACAATTACGATGTCCGTCACAGGTGATAGTACGATTCTGCCTACGACTTCGATTACATTGCAAAATAGAGATACTGCTTTTAGCGTATTGTTACGTCAGTTAGGTTCTAGTCGTGTAAGTTACAGAGGTAGTGGTGCTACTGCTTATGTAACAGCTATTGATGGATTAAGTGAATTTGATAAAGGGCCATTAAGCGGTTGGGTGTACACAGTCAACGGACAACAACCGAACACAGGAGCCGGAGCCTATACGTTAAAAGCTGGAGACAATCTAGCATGGCGCTATAGCGATGGTACAGCTACTGTTTCTGGTGGCGGTGGAGGAAGTGCGAATAACAGTCTGGGAGTTCCTTTCCCGACAATCATTCCTTCTCAAGTAGAAAGTGAATTGTCTCAACTGAAAATCAAATCCAACAATCAACTGGCTGTGAACGAAGCAGGGCAGTCGAGTACAGTACTCAACTCGGGTTCTCCAATGACTGCTAGTACAGCCAATTCAATTGCTAAAGCTTTAGCATCTGCGGCAAAAGTAAGTGTCAGTGCAGAAGTGACTGCTGATCAGAAAGCGACACTTGCTGATCCAGCAGGTAAAGTACAATTTATTGTGCCAGCCAATAGTGTGAAGAGTAACACTACGATTGGAATTGAAGAAGAAATGGCTAGTCGTCCAGAGCTTGTATCCAGTCTGTATGAATTTACGCCAAAAGGACAACAGTTTGAAAAGCCTGTATACCTTTCATTCAAAATCCCAGTCTATGCTAATACAATGTCTAGCCTGACGATTGCGTGGCTAAATGAAGAAACTAAGCAATGGGTTCCTGTTCCAACAGCTTTGGATGCCAAAACTGGTATTATCACCGGAGCAGTCTCTCACTTTACCCAATATGCGGTGATCAACAAAGATGTATTAGCAAGCTCAGCAGACCAGCAACAAATAACAACAGATATCAATGCAACAGTTAAAAATGTGCTTTCTCATAACCCGTTAACCGAATGGGAAGCAGTAGGAATCGTACGTGCAGGTGGAACTTTGCCAGCCAGTTACCTAACTAATGCAACAGCTCAAGTCAAACAATCAGCAGGTACATTCCGCAAAGTGACTGATCTGGAACGATTGATTCTAGGGATCAAAGCAGCAGGTGGCGATCCAACATCTGTGAGCGGTGTGAACTTAATCGACAAAATGGTCAACCATGAGAAAATGACAGCTCAAGGAACCAATGGACCTATCTTTGCTTTGATTGCGCTAAATAGCGATAAGTATACAATGCCTTCAACAGCTACATGGAACCAAGACAAGCTAGTGACATGGTTGTTAAGTGCGCAAAATAGCGATGGTGGATTCCCACTGGCAACAGGCGAAGCGAGCAGTGTAGATATGACAGCAATGGCAGTTGCTGCACTTGCACCTGAACGCACACAGGCCAAAGTCCAAACAGCGATCGACCAAGCTGTTCAATATCTATCTGCACAACAGCAAGCTAACGGAGGATATTCTGCTTATAACGATGATAGTAGCGAAAGTGTCTCTCAAGTAATCGTTGCACTAACATCAGCAGGTATCAATCCAAAAGACGCACGTTTTACCAAGTCCAATGGTGACCTAATTACGCGTCTAAGCCAGTTCCGTCAAGCAAATGGAAATTATAGCCATACGGTAGGCGGTGCAAGCGACAATATCGCTACAGAACAAGCATTACTTGCTCTGGTTGCATATCAGCAGTATATGAACAGTGGAAATACGATTTATAATTTAGCAAGTACTGCTACTAAGCCTGTAGATACAGGTACAAGTACAACAGTTACATTTGCAGATGAAAATACCATTTCAACATGGGCTTCTGATTCTGTACATCGTGCTTACGATGCAGGGTTGATGTTAGGTGTGAGTGATCAGGAACTTGTATTTGCTCCTAAACAACAATTAACACGTGCTCAATTTGCTGCATTAGTAGTTCGTTTGACCGGAGCAACCGAGTCAGGAAATACTTCTACTAGTAAATCGACATTTAAAGACGTATCGGCTAATCAGTGGTATTATAATGCAATTATGACTGCCCAAAATAAAGGCATTATCACAGGTATTAGCGCAACATCATTCCAACCGAATCAGCCGGTATCCCGTCAAGATATGGCTGTGATGTTAACTCGTGCATTTGCACTTCAAGGCACATCGACTGCTTCTTTTGCAGATCAAGCGAAAATCGGTAGTTATGCACGTAGCGCAGTTAGCGCTGTAGTGAATAATGGAATTATGGTGGGTGCCAATAACAAATTTGATCCTCAAGCCAAAGTAACACGTGAAATGGCAGCTGTCGTAGCGATCAATGTACAGAAGATGGCACAAGCGAACTAATTTTACGGTAAACTAAAAGAAATAATAGATTACACAAATAGCGGAACGGGGATCATAGTGTCCAGCGTTCCGTTTTGTGTATGTAAGGAGGGTATCGATCAAGATGAGCAATCAACATCCACGTAGAGATTGTCAGCAACAACATCATCATACTGTGCTAACACCAACTTCTGCTCAGCATTCAGGCAAATATTCACACTTGCCAGTAGCTATCATAGCAATGTTGTTGACGTTGTTATTGATCAGTGGTTGTTCTTCTACTGCACCGACTAATCAATCATCGGCTACCGATTCTTCAACAGCTACGATCACAGAGTCACCGACAACTTCGGATGAAGTTGCTTCTCCAGATAAGATTGTAACTAAAGATCAATCCAATTCTGCGACAGCACCAACAGATAAAGACACCACACCAGCTACCGATTCTCAAGCTTCTACCGGGGCAAAAGAAGCAGACCAGCAGACAACGAAAGACACACAAAAGACGGCTGATCCCAAAGAGAACACGCCTGATGGTGCTTCAACGAAGACAGATACCAACAAAGACCAATCATCGACTTCAACTAGCACACCATCGACCAGTAACACCAAAGAAAAATCCAGTTCGACATCTAGTGATTCAGATACTCAATTATCTCAAAAATCAACAGCAACTTCTGAAGATCAGTCTAAAAGCATTACCAAAGATACATCTACAAAGAGCACCAAAGACAACACCAAAACAACAATAAAAGATTCCAAACCATCAACCAGTACATCCAAACCATCTAGCAATACAGCTAAAGATTCAGGTACAACAGCAACGCCTACAACACCATCAGCACCTAAGCCACAACCTCAAGCGTCTACAGTTACATTATCTATTACAGGCGACAGTAACATACTGGGATCTACCTCTGTGCCAGTAGAAGCAGGAGAAAGCGCGCTGGATTTACTGAAGCGTGTAACCCGTAGCAAAGGAATACCTATGGAGTATCAAGGGTCTAGTGGGTTCGCTTATGTAGAAGGAATCGATAATCTGTATGAATTTGACGAAGGGCCTACCAGTGGATGGATGTTCAAAGTTAATGGCAATTTTCCAAATATGAGCGCAGGCGCATACAAAGTGCAAGCGGGAGATCAGATTGACTGGTTGTATACGACTGATCTTGGAAAAGATGTAGGAGCCAAAAATTGAACAGCGGATTTCGTGCTCTGCATCCCATCACATTGTTTTTGTTTTATGGAGGATTGTTATTGAGCGGGATGTTGTTATTTCATCCTGTCTTTTTGCTGACAGGTATCATCTTGCTGATTGTGTTAATTAGTATACAAAAGCATGCAGGTACTATCGTGCGTATGTTGCCTTTTTATCTGCTGATCGGTATAGCGATTGTAGTGATTAATCCATTGATTTCACACCGAGGTCGACATATTTTATTTTACTTTATGGATCAGCCGATTACGTTGGAATCCGTATTGTATGGCGTCACTATGTTGTTATCGCTCACGCTTATTCTGCTGACCAGTCTATCGTATAACTATAATGTAACGACTGATAAATTTATGTATTTGTTTGCCAGACTTGTGCCTCAAAGTGCACTGGTAGTGATGATGGCATTACGATTTGTGCCATTATTGCGCCGAAGATTAACTCAGATTACGCTGGTGCAACGTACACGTGGAATCAGCGTTCATGAAGGATCGCTCACCAAGCGTATGAGAGATGGAATGACTCTTGTCAAAGTACTGCTAGTCTGGTCACTAGAAGAAGCGCTACAAAGTGCAGACTCGATGAAAGCACGCGGATATGGTACAACCAAGCGTACAGCGTATGCAGTCCATCGTATGGATCGCAGAGATCGCTGGTTAACCGGATGTCTGTCTGTGTTGATTATCGTTATTATGATCGGTGGGGCGCTTGGCTGGGGACGAGCTGTCATCTATCCGCGTATGCAGTCCATGGTATTTAGTATGCAAGATTGGATACTATACTTATGCTTTGGTCTGTATCTGCTGATTCCAGTGATTATAGAAGGAAAGGAATGGATATCATGGAAATACTCCAAGTAAATCAACTTTCTTTTGCTTATCCTGACGAGCAACATCAGGTATTAAGTGATATTCATTTCACTGTCCATGCAGGAGATTTTGTTGTATTGTGCGGAGCGTCAGGCTGTGGCAAAACGACATTGTTACGCCAGCTCAAGCCTGAATTAACGCCTGTCGGTCAAATCGGCGGTACGATCTATTATAACGGCAATATGTTAAATGAATTACCAGCACATCAGTCAGCGCAAGAGATCGGGATGGTTTTTCAAAATCCAGATAACAGTATTGTGATGGATGTAGTCTGGCATGAACTATCATTTGGGATGGAAAATTTGGGCTATTCTCTTCCAGTGATGCGCAGTCGATTAGCAGAAATTGCGCAGTTTTTTGGATTAGAGCCTTTATTATACAAGCCAATTCACGAATTATCGGGCGGGCAAAAGCAACTGCTTAATCTAGCTTCTGTGTTGCTGTTACAACCGAAATTACTGTTATTGGATGAACCGACTTCACAACTTGATCCGGTAGCGGCACGTGAATTCATTTCGATGGTCTACCGATTGAATCGAGAATTTTCAACAACTGTTATTATTAGTGAACATCGCTTAGAAGAAGTCATTCCTTTAGCGGATCAGATGATTCTGTTGGAAAAAGGGAAGTTGAAATACAGCGGCTCTCCTCGTGAAGTGAGTGAACAGATACAGCGTCATGATCCCGATGATTTTAAATATTTGCCTTCGGTTACACAGTTATTCTGGACGATGCATAACAAGCAAATAACCGAAAAGGTTCCTGCTCTATCTGCTGTTCCTTTTACAGTACGTGAAGGAAAGCAGTGGTTACAGACGTTGGACTGGGATCGCTCTTTGGCGGACACGATAGCACCATTAGCTGATTCAGCACCGCTTACGACTTCTTTTGCCAAAGAACAGATATTGCTAGAATGTCGTGAAGTCACTTTTCAATATGAGAAGAAAAGTGATGAAGTGTTGAAAAAGTTAGATTTGCAGATTGTTCAGGGAGAAATGTTAGCGATTCTAGGAGGCAATGGAGCAGGCAAATCGACATTACTTCAATTGCTAGCAGGGTTACTTCAACCACGAAGAGGAACAATCAAAAAAGCCAATAAGCTAAACATCGGCTATCTTGCGCAAAATCCATTGCTGTATTTCAGTCATGACACAGTTGCTGAAGAATTATCAACAGCGGCTCAACATGCAGGTATTGCAGAACCAGAGATTGCGATTGCGAAGCTGATGAAGCAACTACAATTAGAAGGATTAGAACAGAAGCATCCGCATGATATTAGTGGTGGACAACAGCAGAAAACAGCCTTAGCGATTGTGTTACTGCTCAATCCAGATATTTTGCTATTAGACGAGCCTACCAAAGGACTTGATCCACTTGCCAAAATCGCTCTAGCCCAGCAATTACTAGAGCTTCGTCAAGCCGGACATACGATTGTGATCGTGACGCATGATGTAGAATTTGCAGCAAGTTATAGCAGTCGTTGTGCGATGTTATTTGATGGCATGATTACTACGACAGATATACCTTCGATCTTTTTTAGCGAAAATGTATTTTATACGACAGCCGTTAATCGGGTTGTACGTGATTGGTTACCGGGTGTACTCACCGCAGAGGAGGTACTGGATGTATGGCGCGTTCCCGCCTCTGGCTTATGATTGCAGTAGGTCTAAGTATTTTAATATTAGCATTGTCTAATGCAGTGCTGAGTGATCATTATATGTTGTTAAGTTTTGTATTGTTATTGGCGGTGATGTTGCCGTTATTTGTCCGCTTTGAACGGCGTAAGCTTGAAGCGCGTGAATTGGTTCTGCTGGCGATGTTAGCGGCGATTGCAGCAGTCAGCCGGATTCCTTTTGCCGCTTTACCCAGTGTGAAGCCTGTATCGGCAATCGTCATTCTGTCGGCACTCGTATTTGGCTCTGAAGCAGGCTTTATTGTGGGCGCGATGGCGGCACTTGTATCGAATATCTATTTTGGGCAAGGCCCGTGGACACCGTGGCAGATGTTTGCATGGGGGATGATGGGCGTAAGTGCAGGCTTACTTCGTCAGACATGGTGGATGAAAAAGCGACTCGGCTTACTTGCATTCGGGCTGATCTGGGGCTTTTTATTTGGCTGGATTATGAATCTGTGGGTCGTGATCGATCTTGCCGTTGCTTTGGAATGGAAAGCCGTGTTAGCAGTATATGTACAAAGCTTTTATTTTGATCTAGCTCATGCGTTATCGAATGTCTTTTTCCTTGCGATTCTGGCAGGTGGATGGATCAAAGTATTAGAACGTTTTCGCAAAAAATACGGGTTACTGGATAGCGGTTAAAAACGAGAGAAGAGTGCATTTGTACTTCTTCTCTATTTTTTTGTATCTTTTGCGGATTAGGGCGAACTTATAGAGTGCATATGGTATAGTTATTCCATACGTAGTGAACATTTGGAAGCCTTGTGTCCATTGCGACTGCACCTTTGATTGTGCTATAAAGGATGTAGCTCAGATTTTTGTCTGACGATCCATTTAAAAATACATGCAGTTATATAAAAGGAGCCTTTATACATGTCCACGGAAATGAATACACACGAAATTATTAACTTGATCAAAACGAGCAAAAAGAAAACTCCAGTCAAAGTATACCTTAAAGGTGAATTGGACAGCATTACATTCCCTGAAGACGTACAGACATTTATCACTGGCAACACAGGTGTTATTTTCGGCGATTGGGCAGATATTCAAGGCGTTTTGACTGAAAATGCAAGCAAAATTGCAGATCAAGTGATCGAAAGCGATCGTCGTAACTCTGCGATTCCTTTGTTAGATATGAAAAACATCAATGCACGTATTGAGCCAGGCGCATTTATTCGTGAAATGGTATCTATCGGCGACAACGCTGTTATTATGATGGGCGCTGTTATCAATATCGGTGTTGTGATCGGTGAAGGTACAATGATCGATATGGGTGCTGTTCTAGGTGGACGTGTACAAGTCGGTAAAATGTGTCATATCGGAGCAGGTTCTGTTCTTGCTGGCGTCATTGAACCACCTTCTGCTCAACCTGTAACGGTTGAAGATGATGTATTGATCGGTGCTAATGTGGTTGTACTTGAAGGCGTACGTATCGGTGAAGGTGCTGTTGTAGCGGCTGGCGCTGTGGTAACGCAAGACGTACCTCCTTTCTCTGTTGTAGCAGGTACTCCAGCACGTGTAATCAAGCAAGTAGACGACAAAACAAAGTCTAAAACAGAAATTTTGCAAGATCTACGTACACTGTAATTGATAATTAGGTATAACTATATATTTCGATCTGGAGACCCCGCACATGCTGGGTCTTTCTTTCATCCTTTGAGCTTGGTGTTGAGTTTGTTTTTAGTGCTACTTTGGATGGTACACTGACGCTATGTAGTATAACTATTCGTATAGAATGAGAAAGAAAAAGGAGATTCAGATGACTACTTTTACTCAGATTCGGCGTGATCTTCATCGTATTCCTGAACCAGGATTTCAAGAATTCAAAACGCAACAGTATTTGCTTGATTATATCGCTACTCTTCCACAAAACCATTTGGAAATTCGCACATGGCGTACAGGGATTCTAGTCTATATTCATGGCAGTGCACCGAAGCGCCGTTTTGGTTATCGTGCCGATATGGATGGATTGCCAATTGTCGAGCAGACGTCTTACGATTTTCAAAGTGAACATGAAGGATATATGCACGCTTGTGGACACGATCTACATATGACGATTGGACTCGGCGTATTGACTCATTTTGCAAATCATCAAATGACCGACGATCTTGTGGTTATTTTCCAACCAGCAGAAGAAGGGCCGGGCGGAGCCAAACCGATGTTAGCCAGTGCAGAATTAGCCGATTGGATGCCAGATCAGATGATCGGACTTCATGTGGCACCTGAATATCCTGTCGGTACGATCGCGACACGTGCAGGAATTTTATTTGCCAATACATCTGAATTGTTTATCGATCTGATCGGTACAGGAGGACATGCCGCTTATCCGCACAAAGCCAATGATATGGTCGTTGCAGGCTGTCAATTGGTGGGACAGTTGCAGACGATTATCGCCCGTAATATCAATCCGTTAGACTCGGCTGTTGTGACGATTGGTAAAGTAGAAGGCGGTACCAAGCAAAATATTATCGCCGAGCGTGCCCGTCTGGAAGGCACAATTCGTACACTGTCAGCCGATACGATGGTCGCTGTCAAATCTCGTATAGAAGCACTGGTCAAAGGAATCGAAGCAGGATTTGAATGTCAGGCAGAGATTGATTGGGGCTCCAATTACTTGCAAGTGTTTAACGAAGCGACTTTAACTCATGAATTTATGGATTGGTTAGGACAACGTTCTGATGTAAATCTAGTAGAATGTACAGAAGCGATGACCGGCGAAGATTTTGGTTATTTTCTGGATCACATTCCGGGATTTATGTTCTGGTTAGGTGTGGACACGCCTTATGGATTGCATCATGCAAAGCTTGAGCCGAGTGAAGATGCGATTGACGTAGCGATCACGACGATTACTGATTATTTGAGCTGGAAATCAGTGCAGTAAGCGGTGTAAGGTTAGCTTATAGGGTAGAGTGAAAGATAGAGGATGTGAAAGATAGTGGCACGTACGAAAGCTTTTGATACGACTATCGTGTTGCATCGAGCGATGAAGACGTTTGGCAGTCGGGGATATGAAGGAACGACTTTACCTGATCTGTTGCAAGAATTAGGGATTGCTCGTCAGAGTCTATATGATACGTATGGAACCAAGCGTGATCTATTTATTCTTGCGGTTAAGCACTATATGGATCATAAAACAGCAGATTTATTATCATTGCTAGAGCAATCTGGTGAAGTCTTGCCATTAATCGAGCAGATTTTTCAAAAGATGATTAGTGTACTGACTGATAACGAATTAGCTCAAGAATGTTTTATTATCGCAAGTGCTATAGAATATGCTCCACATGATACAGAATTACATCAATATTTGCAGGATAATAACGCACAGATTGAAGCAGGATTTTACCGTTTATTAGAACGTGCTGTAGAGCAAGGAGAATTGGGGTCAGAGGTGAATTTGACTGCAATGGCACAGTATCTAGTCCATGAACGAACAGCACTGATTTTTACGACCAAGTTGGGTGCCGATCAGGCTAAATTGAACACAATTACAGAGATCGCATTATCCGTATTATATGCAAAAAGGCAGCATTAAGCGCTGCCTTTTGTTGTATTTACAAATAAATGTCGATGATCCTCAATATATTGGCGGAATGATCTTGGGGGTCTCCCTGTGACACGCTCAACACTATCGCTTACCTGATCTTCGATCCCTTCTACAGCAATTCGTGTATCCAAATGAGCTAGAAAACTAGCATAATCTGGTGCGATTCCAGCCCCTATCAATTGCTGTTGCAACTCTGATTCACTGGTGGCATGATACGTAATCGGTACGCCTGTCACTTCTGTAATTATAGTCGCTACTTCCTCATAAGTGAGTGATTGAGGACCTGTAATCAGATGTTCAGTATTATGAGGAGTGATATCTGTTAATGCTTTTACAGCAACAGCCGCGATATCATCAGCATCGACAAATCCAATTTTCCCTTCATGTGTAGCGCTAGCAATTATTCTATGTTGGTGAATCAAGTCGGCTTGCTGTGCTTCGGTAAAATTTTGCATAAAATAAGAAGGTCGTAATACTGCCCACTGCGGTACGTGTTCACTGATCCATCCATGTAAATATCCAAAAACAGGTTCATCGATATGGATCGAGGCACTGGATAGTAACACAACCCGTTGGATACCTTGAGCAAGGGCAAGCTCGATAAAAGGAACAACGGGTTGTTCAGGATGCATCGTGACAGGAATCACCACATAGATGGCATCAATTCCCTGCAAAGCTTGTGCATACGTAGACGAATCATGCCAATCAAAAAGCACATGTTCGGCGTGAGGATGTTGCAATGAAGAAGGTCTCCTACCTGCTGTACGAACGTGATAACCCTCTGTCAGAAGAAGAGATGTAATACGAGAAGACGTTTTACCTTGTCCACCAGTAACTAAAATTCGATCAATAGATTTCATAATATACTCCTTTATAATGCTATTCAGATAGTAAATAAAAATGGCACAAGATTAAGATACTTGAAGAGGATTCCAATAATCTTGATAACGGGTAATTTGCCCATTTGCTGTAGTGACTACTGAGATATAGTCTTGCTCATAAGGTAAGCCTGTAGCAACAAAAGTACCCACACCTTGAAATTGAGCAATAAAGGTAGAAGTATCCGCAGAAATATGAATCACTGGAGTAGTGAAATGAGTAAAAGCGATCATTCCTTTTAACGATTCGAGATGTTGTCGTAGAGCATCAATGCCATCCAATTGCTTGGCATATTCCTCAGGTGCATACGGGAATTGAAAGACTATATCCTGACTAAAAAGACTAAGGAATAAATCAATATCCTCATTTAGCATCGCTTGACTAAACGTATTCATCATCTGTGTAGCTTGTTCAAGATAAGCCTCAATAGATAATGTTGAAGATTCATGTAGAGATTGATTTTCCATAGGGGTACCTGCCTTTCGAATGAGTGAATGTAGTTAATAAATTGGCTCAAATTCAGAAGCGATACATTTACTATAATCATTCCGGACTAATTAGTCAATAATATTCGGAATGATTGGTCTGGAATTATTTTAAAAGATAAATACATCGCATGATTATGGGTTACGTTTTATTGATATACACTAGATATACAAGATTTATTTAAAAAATAAACAAAATATTCCTCTTTCCAGCATAAATATACACTGCCTATCCAAATGGCATTATTTTTCACCTAACAACGTGCTTTTTAACGGTGATAGACTACCGAAATAGCAGAGGACAGTAACTTAAAAAAGCTTTGACTTGTCAAGGTTTTATCGCTTACAATACTCATTTGTTAGGGTTGGATAAAAGGGGAGTATAAATAGATGAAAAAAAGGATTATTGATATTGCTTTTATAGCACTGGGTGCATTTATTTTTGCGTTAGCAATTAACTTATTTGTAATACCGAATGAACTGGGTGAAGGTGGCGTAACCGGGGTTACGATTATCTTATTTTATGTATGGCAATTGTCACCTGGACTGATGAACTTGGTGATTAATGCGTTTCTATTGATTATTGGTTACAAATTTCTGGATAAAACGACGACGATCTATACGATTCTGGCAGTTGCTTTTAACTCATTTTTCCTTCATCTGACCGCAGACTGGCGGATCGATTCGAGTGAAATTATGATTAATACGATATTCGGTGGATTGTTTACAGGTGTAGGGATCGGGCTGATTATTCGAGCAGGTGGTACAACAGCAGGAACAGTGATTCTGGCGCGGATTGCGAACAAATATCTGGACTGGAATATTAGTTATGGGTTGCTCTTCTTCGATCTGATTGTAGCTTTCTCGTCTTACTTTATTATCGGGGCACAAAGCCTGATGTTAACGATTGTGATGTTGTATATTGGTACCAAAACGATGGACTTTATTATTGAAGGATTGAATCCGAAAAAAGCTGTGATGATCATTTCCGCACAGCAAGATAAGATCGCGGAAAAAGTCATTACAGTGATGGATCGCGGAGTGACGGTATTATCCGGTCATGGATATTATACAAAGACACCGAAAGAAGTACTGTATATCGTGATTAGCAAGCAAGAAGTATCGGTACTCAAAAAGATCGTCAAAGCGGCTGATCCTAATGCCTTTATCACCATTCATGATGTACGGGATGTATTTGGTGAAGGGTTCCTTGAATTATCTAAATAATGCTCGGTGATATGCAACAAGCGATAGCCAATAGCCAATCACAAAGCACAACTAAAAAGCCTTACCGTCTATGCAATCATAGAAGCGGTAAGGCTTTTTTTGTACTAATCGTATTCAAATTAGATCATAATAGCTGTTATTCTACAGTATCGTTATCAGTGCTTGCTGTAGCGTGAGACGCTGATGGACTAGCTACCGAATCGGTTGTTTTGAAGCGGTGAATTTCTTGTTGTAAATTTTCTGCCAATGAAGCTAGAGCGTGAGCGGAGGCAGTGATTTCTTCCATTGCTGCTAATTGCTCTTCTGCTGAAGCCGCAATCTCATGGGTAGAAGCAGTATTTACATTGGAAATTTCACTGATCTCATGTACCGATTGAGCGACTTCTACAGCATTGCCGTTCACTTCTTGCACTAACGTATTCATTTCAGTCAGACTTGAAGAAATCTGATGTGATGATGTACGTAGCTGTTGGAACTGATCGGCTGCTTGTTGAACCGTCATCATCCCTTCAGCAACAGAACCATGAATATCGGTAAAGGTAGACAATGAACGCCCAATCT
This sequence comes from Paenibacillus sp. PsM32, assembly GCF_030433815.1. Lineage (NCBI taxonomy): Bacteria > Bacillati > Bacillota > Bacilli > Caryophanales > Paenibacillaceae > Paenibacillus > Paenibacillus sp. PsM32. Next base: position 272,783 of record NZ_JARUWY010000004.1, read on the forward strand.
CGTCTGTAATTTCTTTCAACAGATTCTCGATATGTTGAGAAGAAGAACGGGATTGCTCGGCTAACTTCTGCACTTCACCTGCAACGACATTGAATCCTTTGCCATGTTCGCCTGCGCGCGCTGCTTCGATTGCCGCATTAAGAGACAATAGATTGGTCTGTTTGGCAATATCATTGATTGTTTGTAAAATAACCGAAATTTCTTCGGATTTGCGAGAAAGGTTCGTGACTACTTCATTCGCTTGATGCACCGATTGATCAATATGCTGAATCTGACCTACCGTTTGTTGCATTAAGCGGTCTCCACTATCTGCTAAATAATTCGATGATTCAGACAATGAAAGTAATGAGTTCGAATTGGTTTTGACCGTTTGTAACCAATTGGCGACTTGAGTTAATTGCTCTGCGCTTTGATTTACATTTTTATTTTGACGTTCATTACCGACCGAGAATTGTTCGATCGCTGTCGTAATCTGTACGGTTGCATGGCTAGTTTGTTCTGAACTTGCATTCAATTGCTCTGAAGAAGAGACAACGTCACTGACGGAATCGTTAATAGAGTGGATCAATGAACTTAGCGATGCGTTCATATTGTTAAAGGTATGCGACAATCTGCCAATCTCGTCTTTGCTACGGTCTACGATATGGTGTGTTAGGTCGCCATCACTAATCGCTTCAGCTACAACGACAATATTACTTAGACGCTTGGTAATAGAGCGAGTAACCAGTGCAACCACAATACCACCTACAATAAGAGAAAGTAATAGAACAATCACCATTTTGTATAAGATAGGTTGTGTTGCTTCATTGATTTCATTTTGATAAAAACTACCTGCAATCCGCCATCCAGTCAGATCACTGGTCGTATAGACTAATTCTTTTTGTTTATCTTGATAAAGATAGGTATAGCTACCTTTGGCATCTGGACGAGCCATCAATTCTTCGGAAGAAGCATTTTTCTGTCCAATTGCTGTAGGATGGGAAATAAAGTTGCTGTCTTTCCCTACGATAAAAGCATATCCTTCTTTACCGATTTTGACTGTTGCTGTTGTTGCTTGTAATGCTTCTAGATTAATATCTAATCCGATAACTCCGCTTTGATCTGCTGTTTGCTTAGCAATCGTAACGGTTAACTTCTTGGTAGAAGCAGAAATGTAAGGATTCGTAATAATAGCTTTTCCAGGTGAAGTCAAAGCTTGCTTGTACCAGTCACGTTCACGAGGATCGTATCCGGCAGGATTAGGTTTGTCAGAAGAAGTAAAAAATTGACCTGTCGTATTTCCTACATACAGTGATTCTATTTTTTTGAGAGAAGTAGAATAACTTCTAAATCCGTTCACAAGAGCATCTCTATCTGCATAATTAGCTTGAGCTACCTGACTGGCGAAATAATCAACAATATCTATATTTTGCTGCATTTCAGTATTGACGGTTGAATTCAATGTTTCGACGCTCGAAGAAGCGCTATTGAGCATTTCATTACTTAGCGTTTTTTGAGCTAACCAATACGAAGTGAAGCTAGAAGTACCCAAAGCTAAAATCATCACAATAAAGAAAGAAATGATTAATTTACTGCCAATCGTTTGACATTTCAAAAATTGTTTAATATTTTTCATAACTCCACTCCTAATAATATCTGCATATTTATTCTTATACTAACATCGGCAAATATCGCTTAAAGAAATAGAGTAGAGCATGAAAATATTAAAGATTTTTCATGAAACTCAAATTTTCATTTCATATCTGTCTGATAGGAGCAACGATTATTACTAAAAAAAGTCGTTTTACATCTGATTATCTCTAATTGTAAACGCAAAAACAGGTACCTCTAGGTGCCAAAATCGCTCCAAAGATACCTGTTTTTATTTATACTGTCTGGTGCATATTATAATTGCTGTATAAACTGTTCCAACCGATCTAATCCTCTGCTCAAAACATCTTGCGAATAAGCATAAGAAATACGAATATATCCTTCTCCGTATTCAGAAAAAGCATCTCCGGGAACAACCGCTAATCCTGCTTCCTCCAATAAACGTAAAGCAAATTCCATCGAACCGATATTCAAATGAGCAATCGAAGGGAACAAATAAAAAGCGCCTTCTGGCTTGGTTAACGTTAGCCCCATAGCGATTAAGCGATCATACACATAATCACGCCGTTGCTGGTATTCTTTTTTCATCGGAAGGGCATCGTCGATGCCTTGTGTAAGTGCTTCGAGTGCAGCATATTGACTCACTGAACTGGCGCAGGTGACATTGTATTGATGCACTTTAAGCATATGTTGAGTCAGCTCAGCAGGAGCAAAAGTAAAGCCGATCCGCCAGCCTGTCATCGAATGAGACTTGGACAATCCGTTAATCACAATCGTTTGGTCACGCATACCATCGAATAAAGCAATCGACTGATGAGGGGTATCATAGATCAATTCACTATAGATTTCATCGGAAATGACAAACACTTCGCGTGCTTGCAATAATGTAGCGATCTCCTGTAATTCTGTACCGCTCATGACCCGTCCAGTAGGGTTAGAAGGATAACCTAAAATAATGGCTTTCGTACGTGTCGATAGATGTTTTTCGATCAAATCGGCAGTTAATTTGAAGTCAGTCGAGCGAGTATCTACATATACAGGAATCCCACCGGATAAGCGAATCAACGGCTCATATCCCGGATAGATTGGCCCGGGCAAAATCACTTCATCTCCCGGTGTAATAATCGTCCGTAGTGTGATATCCAGCGCTTCACTTGCTCCGTTAGTTACAATCACTTCATCATCAGGATTGTAATCTTGCCCGTATTTTTGTCTGACAAAATGTGCTGCTGCACGTCGTAGAGCAGGTAGACCTGCATTGGGCGTATAGACTGTTTTGCCATTATTCATTGCGACTTCAGCCGCGCCAATAATATGTTGAGGTGTAGGAAAGTCAGGTTGTCCAATCGTAAGTGAGATTGCATTCGGATACTGCGCGGCTGCATTAGCAATTTTGCGAATACCGCTAATTTGAATATCTTTGACTGAAGCATTGATTAAATGTTCCATCATTTCGTTCCTTTCTTGAACAATAATATGTATATCATACTCTATCTAAATCATAGACGAAAAGGTTGCCCGCGAACAGCAAAAAGCACCTAATAGAATACTCTATTAGATGCTCTGTGAGATGATTTAATTCAAGGTATACGTATAATGAGCTGAATCGTATTGAGGGCCTGATTTTTCATACGTAAACCAGTATTCGATTTTGGTACCTGCGCTCAGTCCGGTCACACTTTGTTTCCATGTTCCCGAGCTGTTCGTCATACGGTAATTAAGCTGAGTGCCACCATTGATTTTGTAATGAACATCTACATATTTAGCAGTAGTTACAGGCTTAATATTGATACTGATCGCTGTAGCAGATGATTTGGTTACACCTGCTGTATAATCCGCAGTTGTATGATCACCTGTGCCTGTGCCCGGATCAGGTGTAGGTGTTGTTGGATCAGTAGGTGTTGTCGGGTTCCCACCTGTCAGATACTGACCTGTGAACGGGTTGAAATGAGCAAGCGATAAGATCAACCAACCTGTACTGGATACACAGTTCTGTTGCGCCATCACCCAATAGCTATTACTTGTACCTTTAAGAGAATACGGAATACCGCCTAATGAAGCTCCGCTCGTTCCTTGTTTTTTGATAATTTCAGTATTAATCGCATTGGCTTTGGAGACATCGCCTCTCATATAATACGCCAGTGACATAAAGGCTGATCCTTCAAACCATACGTCTGCACCTGTATTACCGATCTGATTGCCATTGTCGTCATAAGCAGGCTTCACTTCATCGGTCCAATCAAAATCATAACCGGTTAATGTATTGCCAGCATCATTATAAGTCAGCGTCTGTTTGTAACGAGGATTCGCCAGTGTACCCGGAACACCGTTAGCATTTTCAACATAATCTAAGCTTGCTCCATAATTATGCGTACCTGTTGTACCCAGTGCTAATACGCCCCATGGATTCACATCAAGTGGGAGTTTAGGATCGATCAGATTGGTATCGTTTTTCCATCCACCGGTAAAGCGTTTGTTAGCATCGTCCCATACTTTAGTATCAAGGAAGCTTTTCACTTTAGTAGCTGCCGCATTATATTTAGCTGCTTTGGTTGAATCGACAGATGCATAATATTGCAATACCCGATAAATATCAATATTGTGCTCGGTAGAGCTCCACGGTTCATTAGAGTTGCTCCAAGCACTCCAACCGCCAGCTACGCCACCATTCGCTTGTTGATACTGTAATGACCAATCCAGTGCTTTGAGCGCCATAGGACGGTAACGAGTATCGTTGTATTGTTTCTCATAAGCCATCGCTGCCATTGCCATCCATACAACAGGGCCTACATGTTCACGAATCTCTTCGCCTGCACCATTGTTGTACCAGTACGAATTGAGCCAGTAGCCTGTAGGATCTTGAATATCTCGCATTTTGTTAAGTACTTTTTCAGCACGACCACGCTCGCCTTTTACGATAAATGCTATCGCGGCTACCGCCTGATCATAAGTATAGACGATCTGTTTCGGATTATTAGGGCCCCAGAAATCTTCGAAACTATCTACTAATCCGTCAAAAGCCAGCCCTGCTGTAGCATCTTGTTGTGTTTCTAACCATGTTAATGCTCGGTTAGAAGCATCACTTGCCGCGTCTGCTCTCACAATGCCTGCTGATGGTAAAGTCGCACCTACAACCAGTACTGCTGTGAGCAACAAGTGAGTGAATTTCTTTTTCATCCATATTCCTCCTCAAGGATAGTAGATAAATGAAGCATAAAATACTAAAAAGGAAGGTTTCACACTCAATTGATCAAAGTTCCAAAACCCACACTTTTTTCCATTATGTAGCATTTATCTCACTCATTTTTACTTATGGAAGCGCTTACGTCAATATGGATAATCAAGGAATTGTAACTAAAATTCTTGAAAAAACAAAACTCCTACTTAGCTTACTGTAGAGTAGGAGTCGCTTGAAAAGGATAAGTGATAGAGACAAGGAATATAGCTATATATAGTAGGAATTTTTAAGGTAAACGAATAATATCCGTCATTACAGTTGTGCCTACAAGTTTGTTTTTGTAGATCGTATTTTTTCCTTGTATCGGTGAAAAACGAATCCCAAAATCACTTTTTCCATTAGAGGTGATCGTATTGTATGTGATTTTGGTAGCAGTAACGGTGTTTTCCAAATCAATGCCACCGCTGTTACCTGCCCAATCATGAATTTTGCCACGTACACGATAATACGCATTGTTCGATAACTGATTATTATGAATCCGTAGATCATAGGAACGAAGAACGATGATTCCAGAAAAGTCAGTCTGGCGAATCGTATTACGCTGAATTCGTGTACGACTACCTACTTGATCGAGTTCTATTCCAAATGAACGGGTATCTTTAATAATGTTATGCTCAATCAGCAATCCTTCGTATAGAGCGGTTGTTGGTACAGGGTGTTCTAGATTAGCAGAAGCACGTATCCCTGATCCTAATGAACGATAGATCTCATTATCCCGAATAATATTGTCATACGCAGGCATCGAATAATGAATACCGACGCCAGGTGAATCGTTGATCAGATTGTTTGACACTTCGCTATTACGGCACATATAAAAAGCGAGTACAGCGTTATGAAGAGTATTATGTTGAACGAGCCCATTTTTTTGTAATGAAAAAGACAATCCGTCGCCTGCATAATGAGAATATACTTCATTGCGCAGAAATTGGTTGCCATCATCAAGTGTTCCTGATTCGACAGCGGCTAGTGTATCCTGACCTGCGGCAACTGAAGGCCCTGCAAAATAAACAGCAAAAATACGTTCTGAACCTTTAAACAAACAATCTTGCACTATTACTTGATTCGCATCGGCAACGACCAGAGTTGCTCCTGCATTATAGGTATACGTATCCAGTGTAAGATTAGAAATATGTACACGATCTGCGCGGATCACTACTAGATCGTTAGGTGCTTGTGCCTGACGAAGAACAACACCATCCCGGGATTGTCCACGTATGCTTGTGTCGTCCAGATCAATTTGAAGCGTAGTGTTTACATCATAGATCCCATTCCGTATATAAATATCAGTAGCTTGCGCTTGAAGGGCTTGCTCAAGAGAGACATAATCCCCTTTTCCAGAAGCATCGACAATACTTTCATCTGGTTCTTTGGAAAGTGATGTAGAAGAGTCTGCATGTGAAAAGATAGCAGGTAAAAAGAATAAGATAAGAACAGAAATCGATAGGATGACCCATCGCTTCATAGAAAGGGTGTGCAGGTTAATTCCTCCTTGTAGATAGAATATTGATGGGGGACTTGAGCATTTGGACAGGTTAAGTCATTGCAAGATAATACAGAAGTAAATCATCATAAAATGCAGAAATACATACAGATTGGGTGCTCGATCAAATAGCGTATAAGGAGAGTACAGGTATGCCTTTAGCAATACGTCATTATAGTATAGTGACTGCACTAACTTGCTTGATCGTAACGATAGGTCTTTTATTGATCGATAAGAATAGTGACCCTTTACTTTTTAATACAAGCGATACAGTATGGATCGGTTTGATCTTTTTTGCGGTTAGTTATTGTTTTGTATGGGTGGGCGGAGCTGTTATTTCTTTTATTGTAAGGCTTTTGACTGATAATGTAATTGCAATTCTGGCTGTTTTCTTTATAATTGCATTGAACCTTTATTTTATAGGGATATGGATAGAGTACTCGGAATGGCAAATAGCACCATTTTATACGATGATATTTGGTCTATTGGATAGCTGGTTAGGTAGAAAACGTCAATTATAAAGTATATCGTAATCCAATCTTGAGAATTGCGGATTGGATTTTATTTATGTTTAGCAGATCGCTATTTAACATAGGGGATACAATACTTTAATCGTTGTGACATCTATTGGTTATAATAAGAGATAGAGGTTATTAAAGGAGGCTGTTATGGGGGACAATACAATTATTCGATTTGACGGAGTATCCAAGCGCTATGAAGATGGAACAGTAGTGCTTGAGAATATAGAGTTTGAAGTAGAACGGGGTAAGTTTTACACGTTACTCGGCCCTTCCGGTTGCGGGAAAACAACGATTTTGCGTATGATCGCTGGCTTTACTGAACCGACAGGAGGTTCGATTTATTTTAACGGTCAGGTCATCAACAAAGTACCTGCAAATAAACGTCAAGTGAATACGGTATTTCAAGATTACGCCCTTTTTCCACATTTGAATGTATTTGAAAATGTAGCTTTCGGATTGCGGATCAAAAAAATGAAAAAAGACGAAGTGACGACCAAAGTCAAAGAAGCTCTGCAATTCGTCAATCTTGAAGGATATGATCAACGTTCGATCAGTGAAATGTCTGGTGGACAGAAGCAACGGGTAGCGATCGCGCGTGCACTGGTGAATGAACCGGAAGTGCTGTTACTTGATGAACCATTGTCTGCACTGGATCTGAAGTTACGTACAGAAATGCAATATGAACTGCGTGAAATTCAGCAACGTCTAGGGATTACATTTATCTTTGTTACGCATGATCAAGAAGAAGCACTGGCGATGTCTGATGAGATTTTTGTGATGAACAAAGGGAAAATCGAACAAAGTGGTACGCCGAATGATATCTATGATGAGCCAATTAACCGCTTTGTAGCTGATTTTATCGGAGAATCGAATATTGTTCCCGGACGTATGATCGAAGATTTTTTGGTGGAATTTAACGGCAAGCGATTCCACTGTGTCGATCAGGGTCTACGTGATAATGAAAGTATTGAAGTCGTGATTCGTCCGGAAGATCTGGAACTGACTACGGTTGAAAAAGGCAAGCTTAAAGTGCGTGTAGATACCCAATTATTCCGTGGCGTTCACTATGAGATTAGCTGTTATGATGATTCCGGTCATGAATGGTTGGTACATTCGACTCGCAAAGCTGATCCAGGTAGTGAAATCGGGCTTGATTTTGAAGCAGAAGCGATTCATGTTATGCGTTTTGGTGAAAGTGAAGAAGACTTTGATCGTCGCCTTGAAGGTTATGAAGAAGGTGGGGTCTATGCAGGCTAATACACGCAGCATTTATATGCTGCCTTATTATATCTGGATCGTGTTATTTGTTATCGCACCGGTGGTGCTGGTAGGATATTATTCTTTTTTTGATGTCGATGGGAATTTGACGCTTCAGAATTATCGGACATTTTTTACCCCGACTTATTTGCAAATGACGATCAGTTCGTTCTGGTATGCTTTTCTAGTAACATTATTTTCACTATTAGTCGCGTATCCTGCGGCTTATCTGCTGACTCGTACCAAACATCGGCAGTTATGGATTCTGCTGATTATTTTGCCGACATGGATTAATCTATTGCTCAAAACATATGCGTTTATCGGTATTTTTGGAACGTATGGCCCGATTAATGCACTACTGGGTACACTTGGATTCGGTGAGCAACAGTTGTTATTTAATGCGTCTAGTTTTGTATTTGTATCGGTGTATATTTTTATTCCATTTATGATTTTGCCAATTTATAATGCACTGGAAGAAATGAATCCTACTCTGGTATCTGCGGCACGTGATCTAGGCGCATCCGGTTGGGTAACATTTCGACGTGTTATTTTGCCATTAACGATGGCAGGAGTGAAATCTGGCTGTATGGCTGTCTTTATTCCATCACTCTCGCTATTTATGATTACAAGGTTGATAGCAGGGAATAAAGTCATTACGCTCGGTACAGCGATTGAACAGCATTTCCTTGTGACACAGGACTGGGGAATGGGTTCAACAGTAGCGGTAGTCTTAATTATTGCAATGGCTGTGATCATGATTCTAAGTGGCGGCTTCGGCAAGGAGGTACGTCATGACTAACAAAAATGGTTGGGGCAATCTTTATCTTGTATTTGTGTTTGCTCTATTATATGCGCCGATTCTGTATCTGATGTATTATTCGTTCAATAGTGCAGGCAATATGCATGAATTTGAAGGATTTACATGGGAATGGTATGGCGAAGTTTTTCAAGATACAAGGCTGATTATTATTGTGATTAACACATTAGTAATTGCTTTATTATCTTCAACAATTGCAACAATGATCGGGATTATCGGCGCGCTAGCAATCGATCGGATTCGTCGTCGCCGGTTAAAAGATACGGTGTTGTCGCTCAATAATGTATTGATCGTTAGCCCTGATGTTATTATTGGTGCATCATTTCTAATCTTATTTACGATGATCGGCATCAAGTTAGGCTTTGCTTCGGTACTTATCTCGCATATCGCCTTTAGTATTCCGATTACGGTACTGATGATTCTACCGAGATTGCAAGAAATGAGCCCTTCTTTGATTGATGCGGCGCGTGATCTAGGTGCAAGTCGTCGTGATGTACTTAGTAAAGTTATTTTGCCATTTATCAAGCCCGGTATTTTTGCAGGATTTTTTATGGCGTTTACGTATTCGTTAGATGATTTTGCGGTGACCTTTTTTGTAACAGGGAATGGATATTCCACATTATCGGTTGAAATCTATTCTCGTGCTAGACAAGGGGTAGCGTTATCGATCAATGCGTTATCTACATTGATCTTCTTATTCACTGTTATGCTGGTAGTTGGCTACTATATGATTAATCGACGTGCCACGAACAAACCACGCCGCGAAGAACCGATCGCAGTAGGAGGTCCAAGATGAAGACTCTTACCCGAATGTTTCTCAGTATTATGGTGGTAGCGCTGATCTTAATGTACACTGCGTCACGCTTAAATGTGAGCGAAGGTTATTCAAGTGGCAATACGCTGACAATCTACAATTGGGGCGATTATATCGATCCAGATATTCTGGCTCAATTTCAAAAAGAAACCGGTATTACGGTGATCTATCAGACCTTTGATTCCAATGAAGCAATGTTGACGAAGATCGAACAAGGTGGAACAACATTCGATGTAGCGATTCCGTCGGATTATGCGATTTCCAAAATGCGTGAAGAAAATCTGTTGATTCCGCTCGATCATAGCAAATTGCCAAATTTGAAAAATATCGATCCTAAATTTATGAATCAATCGTTCGATCCAGACAATAAATATTCTGCACCTTACTTCTGGGGAACGGTAGGGATTGTCTATAATCCGAATCTAGCTCAAGGGATCAAGTTCGATAGCTGGGACGATCTCTGGAATCCGAAGCTACGTAACAATGTACTGCTCACCGATGGTGCCCGCGAAGTGATCGGGATGTCGCTCAACAGTCTGGGATATTCGCTGAATGATACCAATGAGCAACATTTACAACAAGCGTTAAACAAGCTCAAAACGTTAACTCCTAATGTCAAAGCGATAGTCGGGGATGAAATTAAAATGTTACTAGCGAATAATGAAGCGGCAGCAGGATTGGTCTTTTCCGGTGATGCTTCTGAGATTATGAGCGAAAATGATCAATTGGATTTTGTCGTTCCCAAAGAAGGTACGAATCTATGGTTCGATAATATGGTAATTCCCAAAACAGCCGCCAATGTCGATGCCGCTCATAAATTTATCAACTTTATGCTTGATCCCAAAGTTGCCGAGCAAAATACAGAGTATGTCGGTTATTCGACTCCGAATGCCGAAGCACTCAAATTATTGCCGGAAGACATCTCTGGCGATGAACGCTTTTACCCGCCACAAGAGCTGACTGATAAGCTTGAAGTGTATGATAATCTGGGGAAAAAGATGTTGGTGCATTATAATGAGCTATTTTTACAGTTTAAAATGAATAAGTGATCTGAGATGTAGTAAGCAAGCTGTCCTCTATAAAGGGCAGCTTTTTTTGTGGTTGGCAAAATAAAGAAAAATATAAGAAAAGCGAATACCTTGAAAATACAAACTATAAATCTTAATTTCACACATTGTTAAAAGTAAGCGCTAACATCATAATAAAGTCATAAACAGTACGTTTTGTACAAATTATCCATTGAGGGGGATATTAAAAGATATGAAAATGCCAAGTAAAACAGTAGCTCTGTTATTAGCAGGAGCAATGGCGTTCGGACTTGCAGGTTGTGGGAACAGCGATTCAAGTTCAAGCGGTTCAGGAGCAAGTGGAAATAGCGGTGACAAAACAAAAATCACATTCCAAAATATTTATCCTGATCCAACCACACCAACGTACAAAATGATTCACCAGATCGTTGATCAATATGAGAAAGAACATCCAAATATTGATATCGAACTGGATACACTAAATACAGATCAACAAAAACTCAAACTTAAAACACAGGCTGCTTCGAAAGAAATTCCTGATATCACGATTGTGAATCCAGCAGCTCAGATGAAACCGTATATCGATGCAGGCTTGCTTGCTCCATTAAACGATGTCATTGACAAAGGCGGTCTAAAAGATACATATCAAGAAGGACTGCTTGATTATTACAGCAAAGATGGAAAAGTGTACGCTCTTCCAGATGGTAATAATATCGAAGTTGGATTTTATAACAAAGCTCTATTTGCCAAAGCAGGTATTGCTGCTCCACCAACAACATTTGATGAGCTATTAGCTGATGTGAAAAAGCTTAAAGATGCAGGTATCACACCTATCGCGATCGGTGAAAAAGATTCATGGACAGGTTCATTCCTATTTATGAACATCTTGCTTCGCACTAACGGTGGTCCTGGATTCTTACAAGATGTAGCTGATGGCAAAAAGACATTTAATGATCCTGCCTTTGTCGAAGCTGTCGATGCTTTCCAAAAATTAGTTCAAGCCGGAGCTTTCCCTGAAGGAGCAACATCGATTGATGCTACAGCAGGCGGTAATATGTTCCGTACAGGTCAAGCAGCGATGTTCTTTATCGGTACATGGGAGACTGGTGCGAATGATGGTTCAACAGTAGGTAAAGACGTGAGCGTATTCAAATTCCCAACAGTCAATGGCAAAGGAAATCCAGATGAGTTCATGCTTGCTCCAGGTAGTGCATTTGCCGTATCTGCGAACAGCGAACATTTACAAGAAACGAAAGATTTCTTAAACTACTTTGCACTGAACTTACCTAAAGTATCATTTGAATTGAAAAATGCAGTTGGTCTAGGTCAAAAAGTAGACGGTGACTTCAAAGCGGCTGGATATTCTCCACTAGCGATTGATGTACTTGATCTGTTCAAAAATGTAAAAGGTGGCGATCTGTCATTCGATAACACGATGAATCCAGCGGTATCTCAAGTACATTTGAGCAGTATTCAAAGTCTATTTGTACAACAAGTTGATCCAAAACAAATTGCACAAGAGCACCAAGCTGCATTTGAAGCGAATCCTTAAATCAACATAGAGACGGATATGTAGCAGCGAGGGGGCGTCAACAGCGTCCCCTTCGCTATGAGTAGAATAAGGCTAAAGAGAGAAAATACACTTTTGAGTTGGAAGGAGGGAGAAGCCATGAATGTACTAAAAGTACCTGCTCGCACGATCGCTATTTTTGTACTTCCTTGTCTTATCCTTTACATAGGGACGGTGTTTGTTCCTATTCTAGTTTCTTTTTATACGGCGATGTTGGACTGGAATGGGATTTCAGATGCCAAGTTTGTCGGTCTGGCGAATTTCAAAACATTACTGTTCGATGATCCGAACTTCTGGATGTCGGTGAAGCGTACGATTATGTATGCCGTCTTCTCCATTATTGAGATTCCATTTTGTTTGCTGTTTGCTATTTTGCTGAATCGCTATGTACGTAAAGGAAATCGTCTGGTGACGATCTATTTCGTACCGGTTATTTTGTCTAACGTTATTCTAGGACAATTGTGGAAAACGATCTACAACCCGGCTTCAATGGGCGGGATGTTAAATGGTGTATTGATCAAGCTAGGTCTGGATAGCTGGACACATAGCTGGTTAACGGAGCCTGCAATTGCGATGTATGCGATTTACTTTGTATCGCTATGGCAGTACTTTGGTTACCATTTACTTATTCAATTTACAGGGGTACAAAATATACCGGATGAAATCTATGAAGCTGCCAAAATTGATGGTGCAGATGGATTCAAAGCAGACCGTTATATCACGTTCCCGATGGTTGTACCTATTTTCAAAATCTCGGTTGTGCTAGCGTTTATCGGATCATTACAAGCATTCGAGTTAGTTATGGTTATGACAGGCGGTGGCCCTGCACATGCGACCGATACGATAGCGACGCATATGTATAACATGTCGTTCTTATCTCAGAAGTATGGTTACGGTAGTGCGGTAGCTACATTCCTTGTTATTTTCTGTCTGGTCATTACTGTGATTATTAATGGCGTATTTAACAAAATCGAACGTAAAGTGACGTAGAGGAGGAGAGCACGATATGAATAATGTGAAAAAATGGTTCGTGTATCTACTCTTCGCGATCCTGATCGTTACGCAGTTATATCCGCTGTTATGGTTAGTGATGTACTCACTCAAAACAAACGAAGAAATTCTGGGAGGTAGCTTTTTCGCTCTTCCGAATATTCCTCAGTGGCATAACTATGCAGATGCTTATACTTCCGGTAGTTATCTGAAATATCTAGGAAATAGTGTACTGGTTACAGCGGTTAGTTTGTTTGCAGTTGTTATTTTGAGCTCCATGACCGCTTATGCGATTACTCGATTTAAGTGGAAATATGGGCAATATGTGATGTTGCTATTTTTACTAGGAATGATGATTCCACTACAAGCGACATTATTGCCATTGATGATTATTTTCAAAAATCTAGATTTACTAAATACACGCTGGTCGATCATTATTCCGTATACCGCGTTTGCGTTGCCGATTGCTGTATTTATTTTAAGTGGATTTATGCGGTCGATCCCGACAGATATTGAAGAATCTGCGTTTATGGATGGAGCAAGTGTATACCGGATTTTCCGTAGCATTATTTTGCCGATCTCGGTTCCACCTGTGATGACTGTATGTATTCTGACGTTTATCAATATCTGGAATGAGTATATTGTAGCGGCGACGTTTATTTCATCCGAAGAACTCAAAACATTGCCGTTCGGGGTGTATACGTTTGTCAGTCAGTATTCGGTCAATTACGGAAATATCGGAGCATTCCTTGTCATGGGTGCGTTACCGGTTATTATTTTCTACTTTATTTTGTCTGAACGCATCACTAAAGGTATGGTAGCAGGAGCAGTTAAAGGATAATTGTATAAAATGATTTTGCCAGAAGCTACCTTTATTGGTACTATCTCTGTATAGGGACTTGGCGGTAATCATAAAGAGGACCCAATCCTTTTTATGGTTACCGCCCTTTGGCTTTTTTAGCGACCGTTGTAGAAAGGAGCATTTCACTTTGTCACGTAGTCTACATTCGATCCATAATCGATTGTTTATTTTGTTTCTATTCTGTATGGCAGGGATTGTACTGCTAGTCAGTATCCTTTTTTATAACCGTACAACCACTCAATTTCATGAAAAGTTAGGCGAGATTGCGCAGAAAAATGTATCGCAAACGGTGGGATTGCTTGATCTTCTACTCGGTAGTTATGATAGCCTGTCCAAGTCGATTAGTGCCAATGTGGATATTGTACGCCTGCTCGGTCAGAAGTCAGCAAGTTCGCCGCAGGTTGAGTATATTAATCAGAATTATATTACAACGATTATGGGAGCAATCTACTTTTCCAGAGACGATCTGGTAGGTATTCATGTGATCGGTGAAAATGGCAAAATCTACGACTATAGCAATTCGATGAATGTGATCGATCCTGAATACACCAAGTCATCATGGTATCAGCAGATTAGTGGTTCGTCCGGTCAGATGGTCTGGTTAGGTGTGTTTCCTCATTCGATTATTGATCAGGCGGAAGATCAACCTGTATTTGCTTTCGGTCGTCCGATATTCAATCTCAATGAACAACATCAGATCGGAATTGTACTGATCGAAGCGCGGGCAGATACGTTTTTGACAGCGATGAATAATTTGAAATTAGGCCCACATAGCGAAGTGAATATTGTAACCGGAGACGGTAAACATATGCCCACTTCGATCGAACCGAACAGTAAGCCCGGTTCATTACCGCCGAATATTTCGTTGCCACAGATACCGGGTCAGGTGAATGTACAGCAGAATAATAGCCGTCTGATCGCCGCTTCCAAGCTTGGCACCACCAATTGGACGATTGTCAGTTCAACGCCGGATCGTGATCTCAATGTCGAACTGACGCAGACGAAGCGGTATTTATTTATTGTGGTTACTGTGCTGATTGTAGTGTCTGCGTTGATCGCTTTTATCGTATCCCGTACGATTTCTTCTCCGTTAAAGCGACTGATTCGAGAAATGAAGCAAGTGGAAAATGGAAACTTTCGCGGGATGGTTACTGTGACTTCTTACGAAGAAATCAATTCGCTTGTAGTATCGTTTAACCATATGGTCGCTCGAATCGAAGAACTGATCGAACGGGTCAAAGTCTCTTCAGTCAGTGAAAAAAATGCAGAACTCCATGCGCTTCAATCACAGGTGAATCCTCACTTTCTCTACAACACACTGGATATGATCTACTGGATGCTAGATGAAAAAGGCAATGATGAGCTAGGCGATGTGGTGTTATCGTTATCGCATATGTTCCGGTATAGCAGTCACTGGGAAGATCATGCACTGGTGACGTTACGTGAAGAGATAGAGCAGATTAGTCATTACCTGACGATTATTACGATGCGACTGGATGGTCGATTGAGCGTAGAGATCGATGTCGAAGAGCAGTGGATGGATCTGCATGTGCCTAAGATGTTATTACAACCGATTATCGAAAATGCAGTCAAGCATGGTCTGGAAGCGTTAGATCGACCGGGTGTTTTGCGAGTAAGAGCGATACCGGATCGGAAATACCTTAATATTATTATTTCAGATAATGGCAAAGGGATGAATGAATCTACATTAGAACGACTACGAGATTCTTTGCTTCACCCCACCGATCCTGTTCATCGTGAACGCAAAAGTATCGGTTTGCAAAATCTACATCAGCGACTTTCTCATATGTTCGGGATCACGAACGGGATACATATTGAGAGCGCTCTCGACAAAGGAACAGCAGTCAAATTGGTATTGCCGTTATCCGATGCTTCCGCTGTCGCTCAATTATCTTCACAGACTGTAGAGTCTGAATATTCAGATCAACCTATTTCGATCGATAAAGGAGGTATTGTTCGTGCACATTCTGATTACAGACGATGAAAGTTTTATTCGTGAAGGGATCAAGCGTACCATCGAAAGTGTTTTTCCTAATTATCATGTTCATCTGGCTTCATCTGCTGAAGAAGCGGTGTTGATTATGAGTGAGCACCGAATCGATATTATTTTGACCGATATTCTGATGCCTGGCATCAATGGTCTGGAACTGATGCGTATTTCCCGTCATAGTCAGCCACAAGCCAAATGGATCGTTATCTCGGCACATTCGGAATTTTCCTATGCTCAACAAGCGATGCATCTAGGTGCACGAGACTATCTACTCAAACCGATCGGCAAAAAGAAATTGGTGGAATTAATGGAATCGCTCACAATCGAGATTCGTCAGGAGCGAGTAGTCTCTAAAGGGGAAGAAGCGCTCAAAGATGGGCTAAATTATTTGCGTGAAGCTGTATTTCAACGATTAGCCGCAGGGCTCAGTATGGGCAAAATCAGTCTAGATACCTTTATCGCAGACTATCCTGAATTCTATCTCATTCTGGTCAATATCGAACAAGATCAACGCAGTACCCATTTGGAGCATTTTATCGTAGAAAATGTATTAAATGAATTGATCGATCAATCAGGTCAAGGGTTCGTCGTGAGCTTTGATCGCAATAGTCTATTAGGGCTGGTCACACTGCATAATCATATCCAGATTGAGCAACTATTAGAACCGCTACAAGGACATTTGCAAAAGTATTTGAAAGTCCCGTTTGCGACCAGACATTCCGGTCCTCACCAAGAGATTGAACATGTCGCTGTTGAAGTGAATCGCTTACGTGAAGAAAAGACAGCACAAGTGGATGCGCCAGAAGAAGGAAGCAGTAGCGATCATGCGATCCAAGTCGCTCTGCAATATATTCGTGCTCATTTTAACGAAGAGTTATCTTTAGAAAAGGTAGCGGCTGTTGTATTTCTTAATCCAATTTATTTCAGTCAATTGTTCAAGCAGAAAACAGGGCAAGGATACAAAGATTATGTGATCTGCCTGCGCATGGAACAAGCCAAAGTGCTACTGCACAACCCCAAGCTCAAGCTTGCTGATATTGCAGAACAGATCGGCTACACCAATGTAGGGCATTTCACCCAAGTATTTCGCAAGAAGTTTATGGTTACTCCGACCGAATATCGAATGCAGGAAAAAATCTTGAATACGTGAGTGCGATGTGAGAACAGAATAGAGATGAATCAACATATAAAGGAGGTGAATGATGTCTACGTCAGAAAAGAATATGTTTAATATTATTCTACTCATTGTGTTGGGTGTAGCACTGATCTATGTTTCGCAACCGTTGAATACTGTTTCGATAGGTTCGGTTATCTTAATGGGGATGCTTACGTTACAAGCTATTATCAAATATATACATGATTATAACAATCAGACGAGCATTGAATACAGATGGTTTAACGTGTTTGTGACGGTCTCGTCTTTGATGATCATTGTGTATTTATTTTGGGTGCACCAATGGATCATTATTAAATTAATATTCTGGGTGTTAGAAGGATGTCTTTTCTATGGATATGCAAAAAAGCTGATGATTAGTAAACGGAACACTAGATTGAAATAATAAATACTCGTAGTAATCTATATAACAAACTGTTTAGTTTTGTAATTGGAAAGTTAGTTTCATTGATATGAATTTCGGAGTAGAAAGGATGCACTGATTATTAATACATATGCTATGCGTTTGGTATTTTTTATCGTTTTCTGTTTTTGTATTGCTATAGGTTGCAGTAACCAAAAATCTGAAAACAACATTCCTGAGTTAAATGCACAATGGGATGATTCTAGTAAAAAAATAAGTATCCCTGTCACAGTAGCTACGTACAATTGGCATGGACAAATGACGTATGGAGGACCTTGGGAAGCTACAGAAAAGCAAGAACCTACCATTGTAAAAGGAAATGCTACTATTCAACTTTCTTTTAATGGTACAAGTCCTGATGAAATTCGAATTCGTGAATATCCGAGTAAAACAGAATTTAAAAATATAGATAAAGCATCTAATCAAATCATCGTACCGGACAAATCAGGTGTATATGTATTTGGTGTGGATGGTACATGGGGAAATGATGGCGTAATCTATGCTTTGAAAATAAAAGTAAAATAAGCATGATCGTGAATTAAATATTGAATACACAAAACCCTAACTTCGTATAGAAATTAGGGTTTTTATGTGTAGAACTGTTATTTATTTGATACTTAAATCTGAAAATGAAATACTGCCTAATCTAATAAGCCAATCCTACACGATGTCCAATATAACGAGGATCGCTTAATTGCTGATATGTGAAATAGGCTGTATCTCCTGTAGAAATCGATGCTCCATCTTCAGGTAGCACATCTTTTTCATCACGATAGACACCCGTATACTCTCCATCCGGCAAATACGTCGGGCAGACTACTGTCCAGTCGAGCCCGGAATCTCGCAACGTCTCATACATCACCCGATGTTCTTCAGCAGCACGAGTGCTTTTTCGCTTGGATTCAGAAGATTCATAGCGGTATTTATCTGCTTCGATACGACTCTGTAAAATGCCTGCTGTGCCTACTGTAATAATGCGTGCAATCGACTTCTTCTGCATCAGCTGGGCGATGATCGGCGTGCTAACAGATAACGTATTCGTTTTATCGGTATTGAGTGTACTAATGACAGCTTGTACCCCGTTCAAAGCGGTCTCAAGATCATTGCTGTTCAATACATTGCCCACCATAACATGCAGATTCGGAATCTGTTCGCTGATAGGTAAAGAGTGATTGATCGCTGACAATGCTTTAGAAGTCTCTACCAAACCCTCTGCATAGTCTGCCAATTGTTCATTTAACTTATCCAGAGAACGTACCAATACAGTCACTTCATGACCATCATGAAGCGCATATTGTAGAACCGATTGTCCGACACGACCTGTCGCACCAAGCAGTAGAATACGCATTAGTTAGACTCAGCGTTTTTCCAGTTTTGCTCACAAAACGCTGCTAACTCTTGCTCTTCCTCTTCTTCTAGATCGAAATCCAGTACACGATCGGTTCCTTTTTCAATAATATCGTAGTTTACAATACCATTGCCTGTTTCTTGAACTTTATAAATAGCACGAATATAGAGACCGTTTACCGAATAGATATCGTCCTCTTCATCGACTTCAAAATCAATAAAAAATTCGTAACGTGTGCCGACCAAAATTTCAAAAGGGTCTTTAATCATTTCTACCTGATAACTTGTTATTTCCATTATTCTATTCCTCCTGCATCTAGCAAAGATGCGCTTATATTATTCTAATCATGATGTACATACGAAGTGCACTGTCATTGTCCAGTGAAGTCTTATTATAGCACGATTGCTAGGAAGTAGAGGATAGTGAAAGTAGTAATTTCTTTTTACTTGAACAAATGTTTAATGTCTATTGAACAATTGTAAAAAGCGTTGTATACTCGAAAGGTACATGACATGTCAGCTTTGTCGTAAGTGATCGTCATCCAGATTGGCTTAGAGGAGAGAAATAGAATGAAGGCGTTATCCAAAGGGCAGACTGCTCTGTTTTTAGCATTTTTGATCTTAATGTGGGGCGTGAACTGGCCGTTATCCAAGTTCGCGTTAAACTATGCACCACCTATTTTATTTTCCGGTATTCGGACATTGATTGCAGGGTTGTTGTTATTGATTGTTGCTTTACCACGTTTGCGTGATCTTCGCTGGAAGCAGACATGGAAAATCTATGCAATCTCTGCCATTCTAAATATTATTTTGTTTTACGGTTGTCAGACGATCGGTATCGCTTATATGCCTGCTGGATTGTTCTCGGCGATTGTCTTTTTACAGCCAGTATTAGTCGGATTTTTATCCTGGTTATGGGTAGGCGAATCGATGAATCCGCTCAAAGCGATAGGTCTTGTATTAGGTTGCGCAGGTGTAGCCACGATTAGTGCAGGAGGATTCTCTGGTTCCATCTCGGTAATTGGTATCGTACTTGCATTAGCATCTGCGGTTAGTTGGGGTGTAGGAACAGTCTATGTGAAAAAAGTAGGCGATCGGGTTGATCCGATCTGGTTAGTAACCATTCAATTGATTATGGGTGGCGTCGTAATGACAGCCGTTGGTACAGGTACCGAAAGCTGGTCAGATATTACGTGGAACGCTACATTTATCGGAGTATTACTGTTTATCTGTATTTTCGCTATCGCTCTTAGCTGGTTATGTTTTTTCCGTCTTGTTGGTTCAGGCGAAGCGAGTACAGTCGGTTCATATACGTTTTTGATTCCATTAGTATCTATTATTCTTAGTGTGTTATTTATGGGTGAATCGGTAACAGTGAATCTGATTATCGGCTTGGTCTTGATCGTTATTAGTATCTTGCTGGTAAATCGTACACCAAAAGAAAAGTCCGGTCATACGCCTATCGTTAATATCGATACCAAAGAAGTTCATTCGTAATCACCATCTGATCTAATTACTATAAGCAAAGACTCCTCTACGCATCATCATGCACTGAGGAGTCTTTTTTGTATGCTTATCTATTGTTCTAACGGTTCGGTCTGCAACTGTTGTTGTTTGTTAAACAAGCTAGGCGCAATAAATAAACTAAGCAAAATACTTGTAATAATCGCCGAAGTCATCGTAGTGAACACAATTAACAATTGAAAACGCACTGCTGTAATCGGATCAGCACCGGCGATAATCTGTCCGGTCATCATACCGGGTAACTGAACCAGACCGAGTGTTTTCTGCCCGTCTATCGTTGGAATCATACTGGAACGAACAGCGCTTTTGAGCACCGGCAAAATCGCTTGTCTAGGTGTGCCTCCAAGCGACAATAGCAAAATGATTTCACGCTGTCGCAACGTCACTTCCGAACGTAACCGAGTCACTAATAGACTGCCTAGAATCATAGAATTGCCGATAATCATACCGCTGATCGGAATAATATAACGTGCTGTTGCTGGAATTATTCCGAATCCTAACAATAGTGCCTGCGTTACGATCTCCACAATCACCAGTGTCAAAAAAACTTTGATCGTCATATAAGGAACCGATTTGCCTTTTTTAGATACATTGAGCGACGCGACAGTGATCATCACTAATAGAAATAAGCCGACGACCCATAACTGCTCTAAGCCGAAAATAAAATTCAATACATAGCCGATAATTAGCAGTTGGATCGTAGCTCGTAATGTGGCGATTAGCACATCTTTTTCCAGACCTAACTTGAACGAACGAGACAACACTACAGCAAATAAAACAAAACATAAAGACAGCGTTAACGCAATAATCGTCATTGGAGTTCCCCTTTTATAAATCGCTGTGCTTCTTCGGTCTGTGGATGTGCAAAAAATTCTGCGGTTGGTCGCTGTTCTAGCAATTGCCCATTCATCAGAAACCATGTTTGTTGTCCGACACGTTGCGCTTGTTCCATCTGATGTGTGACCCAGATGAGTGTAATGCCTGATGTGCGTTGGATATCTAGTAGCAATTGCTCAACCTCCCGTACAGAAGAAGGATCAAGTGCAGAAGTAATCTCATCCAGCAGCAAAATCTGAGGTTGATTCGCAAGGGTGCGCGCTAGAGCTAACCGTTGCTTTTGACCACCTGAAAGGTCTTGTACTTGCTGATGAAGCACATGAGCAGACAATCCTACTTGTTCGATAAGAGTCGAAGGATCACCGATATCAATCCCATGTAATCGTTGCGCAGTCTGTAAATTGTAAAGTGCGGTTCCTTGTACCATTGGAGCATCTTGAAATACGATGCCAACTTTTCGGCGTAATTCAGTAATCGACCATGTCTGTATTTCTTTGCCTTGAATATATAGTTGTCCTGAATCTGGTGTAAGTAATAGATTGCACAGCGATAATAATGTGCTTTTGCCTGAACCGGAAGGGCCTACTAGTGTGGTGATCGAGCCTTGTTCGATATTCCCGCTAATCTGGTCTAATACAGGTCTAGCACGCTGTGCACTGGGAAAAGATTTAGAGATATGTTGGAATTGAACTGCATATGTAGGTGATGGCGATAATGTCATCTGTGGATCAAGCATCCTTTCGGGTTTTGGCTAAGTATTATTGTAGTATAAATGCGTATTTCACAGCAGAAAGATCATGCAGTGTATCTTTTGGTATACTGATTGTACAAAAAAACAAGAACTACAGATGCAGGAGGATGTAATATGTCATTTTCAATCGTTGTTTTTCAAGGGCCCAGTGCATCAGGTAAAAGCACATTACAAGCACGATTAGGAGTACCCAAAATTGTCACATGGACATCCCGTCAACCCAGAGCAGGCGAGCAAGATGGGGTTGATTATCATTTTGCGACTAGAGAACAAATTGAGCTTATGTTTCGTCAGGGATTAATGTTAGAAATGAGCGAATACCGTAACAATCTGTACGGAACTTCGATCAGTTCGATTGAAGATGCAGGAAAAGATGGACAGGTACGTTCGACAGTAATGGACCCGCCAGGAGCTAAGCTGGTCAAAGAAAAATGGGGCGATCGGGTATTGTTAATCGGAGTGCTAGCAGATCGTGAGCAACTGGCAAAGCGATTATTTGATCGTAAAGTGAGTATTGATGAACAAGAGCAACGTCTTCAGAGCTATGATCAGGAACGAGCGGCATTATCACAATGTGATCTGATTATTCATAATTCAGAAGGACAATTGCGTACAGCAGAAAAGGTGATCGACTATATTCGAGAAGGCATTACTCGTACAGCGCGCAAATAAATTCATGTTCTCGCTAACATACAGATCAATAGAAATAGGATAATTGATGTCATAATAACTAGATAAAAGCCTCCAATAAAGTGAGTATAGATGGCTGACTTTATGGGAGGCTTTCGTATGTCTATAGAATCATCTCAAGAATCGTTAAGTTTTAGGATTGATCGGGATGACGTTCTTGCAATTCAAGCCAGATAGCGGCTAGATCAAGTTCACCTTTACCGTTCTCATTAGCTTCACGATATGTCTGATCTGCTGCTTCAGCTAGAGGCAATTGTACATGTAATCGTTTGGCTTCATTAGTGAGTAAGCCTAGATCTTTGGAGATTAGACTTAACATAAATGCCGCTGGAAATTCGTTGTTGATAAACATGTCTTTTTTGCCTGCTAATAACGGAGTGGCTACAGCAGATTCACCGAACATTTCTAATACTTGTTCACGTTGCAGTCCTGAACGTTCAGCGATTAATAGTGATTCGGCAATCGCTTGTGTCGAAATGCCTAACAATAGATTGATAGATAATTTGGCAGAACTCCCATGACCAATTTCGCCGAAATGGATCGTTTTTTTACCTAAAATATCAAAAAACGGTTGGCAAGCTTGAATATCTTCAGCCTGACCTCCTGCAAGAATAACCAGATTTCCTTGTTCTGCCGGAGCGACAGAGCCAGATACCGCAGCATCTACATAAATTGCGCCTTTATCTGTAATTTGCTTCGCCAACGCTTTGGCTTCTTCAGGGCTGATCGTACTCATATTGATCACATACATACCTGCACGTAGCTGACTAAGAATACCTTGTTCGCCGCTTAATACATCATCAATCGCATCTTTTTTGGTTAACATCACAAACACCACTTCAGCTTGAGCAGTCGCTTCGGCAGGGCTAGCATACAGTGTTGCTCCTGCACGTTCTAACGGCTTCGCACGCTCACTGGTGCGATTGTAGACATGTAATGTATATCCTTCTTTCAACAAATTATGAGCCATCGGTAAGCCCATATGCCCTGTTCCGATCCACGCTATATTTTTCATAATGACACTCCTTAGTTTTGGATACTACCGTGTAATTGACGTTATCGTTTGTTTAGAATAACCGCGCTAAAGGTACTAATGTATGAATACCCAATTTCACTGCTATCTATACTTTATAATAAATAGTTATTGGTAATCCGACCAGAACAGTTGACATTATTTCATCCTGTAACTATAATTGTTACATGTAAGGCGAAATACACAGTACAAGCTTTAGAGCTACACATATAGTAATAAGCATTACAATACATCAACTAATACAACATGGAGGTTTTAAGTATGAAAATCGCAGTTATCGGTGCAACAGGTAAAGCAGGATCATTGATCGTTGAAGAAGCTTTGAGCAGAGGGCACGAAGTTACAGCTATCGTACGTAACGCTTCTAAAGTGCAAAATGACAAAGTAAATGTAATCGAAAAAGAAGTATTGGATATTACAACCGAAGATATTAAAGGATACGATATTCTAGTCAATGCGTATGCTGCTCCACAAGGACAAGAAGAATCTCATATCACTGTAGGTCAATCGTTGATCAACATTTTGAAAGGTGCTCCTGATACTCGTTTAATCGTTGTAGGTGGTGCAGGTAGCCTTTATGTGGATGATGCTCATTCTGTACGCCTTATCGATACACCGGACTTCCCTGATGCTTACAAACCAACAGCATCTAACCAGGGTAAAAACTTGGACGATTTGAAAGCATCAAGCGGTATTCAATGGACATTTTTAAGCCCTGCTGCCTTTTTTGATGCACAAGGTCCACGTACCGGTTCTTACACAGCGGGTGGAGAGAAAATGATCGTTAACAATGAAGGTAACAGCTATATCAGTTATGCTGATTATGCGATTGCAATTGTAGACGAAGCGGAAAAAGCAGCACATGTGAACGCGCGCTTTAGTGTAGTGGGCGAAGCGAAGTAATCATTTTTAATAACCATTTTTGCAAATGAACATCTATGACTGATCGTATCTTTTTAGATATAATCGTTTGTTAGAACATTAGCATGATAGTACCGACCTCTTTTCTGCTTATAGAAAAGAGGTTTTTTTATCGTTATATTTCTCTATTTTAATGCAATAAATACATAGCATTCCCTGTAAAAACCATATATAATAAGTGAAAAAAACAATTCCGATCAGAATTGTAGGGAAAACGGTGGGATTATTATGGGTAAGCATATGAAAGGCGTAACCTCCATCAAAAAAGCAGTCTATGACCGAATCGCGATGCAGGACGATATATCCAAAGCAGAAATTATGAATGAATTTCAGATGACCAGCAGTAGTCTAACCCGTCTGCTTGAAGAAATGACCAATGAAGGCTGGATTATGGAGTCTGGATTCGGTCAATCGACAGGTGGAAGACGACCGATTTTGTATCGAATCAATGCGAATTTCCGCTATATTTTTGGTCTGGATATTTCACGTATTTATTCAGTGTTAGGCTTATATGATATGCGGATGCAACCGTTAGCAATGGTGCGTTGGTCTATGGATGAAAGTATGACACCTCAGCGGTTAGTTCAACATGTTCAAGGGCAAGTAGCACAGATGTTATCTCAGCAAGGAATAGCACCAGAATTAGTGATAGGAATGGGCGTAGGTGCTGTAGGCCCGCTTAGTCGTGAGCAAGGAAAAATACTTAACCCCCTATATTTTGCCGCTCCGGGTTGGAAAGATGTTCCTCTTCGGCGCTGGTTAGAAGAAGCAACAGGATTATCGGTTACTCTTGAAAATGGAGCCAATACCGCTTTGACAGGAGAGCACTGGATGGTGCGTGATGAACATATCCAGCATATGTTGTACGTGCATGTCGGTACAGGTCTACGGTCTGCAATGATGTCTAACGGACATGTCGTACATGGCGCTGTGGATATGGAAGGCTCGATCGGACAGATGATTATTCAGACAGACGGCCCGCGACTTCATGGTGCAGGTAATTATGGAGCGTTAGAAGCTTTTGCCTCGGTACAAGCATTAGAACAACAAGTTCGAGCACGTAGTAAAATGGGACGCGATGTGTGGGATGGACATGTAGCAGTCAAGCCGGAAGCGATCAATTTCACTACACTGGTACAATCGCTGGAAACAGGAAATGACTACATCAAAGAAATCTTCGCACAATCTGCGGCTTACATGGGCATAGGGCTGGCTAATCTGATCAATATTTTACACCCTGAAAAGATAATTCTTGGCGGTGTACTGATCAATTCACATGATCTGTTCTACAATACAGCTATTGCGGTAGCCCAGCAGAATATCTATTATTCAAATAGTTATCGCCCTGTGTTTTCTAAAGGAATATTAGAAGAAAATGCAGTCGCTACCGGAGCCGCAGTTATGGTCTGGCATGAGATGGAGTTGTAAGTGAAAAAAACCTCTGATCTTCTTTCTAGAGATACGTTAGAAAGAGTCATCAGAGGTTTTTTTAGATTTGTTTAGGTGAAGTAGAGACTTACATACTTTGGGATATACGTTGGATTGTTCCCCGATACAGATGCACTATTTATGTTAACGTTATGAAGATTGTTGCGGTTGTAATTGTGCTAGAATCTGTGGATCTTTGATTTTATTATCTTGAGCAAGCATTACGATTTTGGACAAAATCTCTGCTGTTCTCGGGTCTTCATCCATAAATGGTAAAAATAATCGTCCCCGATGCTGAGAATGCACAGGAATAATATGCAGAGCACTAGCCGCTTGTTGATACACAATCGCACTACCAAGATGCACACTGTAATTGCCCAGACTTCCTTTTATGCGAGCATGATTGCCTTCAACTTGTACATTATCGATACGAAGTAAACGTAGCGATTCTTCAACAATCACACGACGCATTTCAATCGTAGTTAAGCTTGTTTCTGGATCTACACCGCCTACATGAGCTACACTGACCACTAGATCAACATCGCGCATAATTTCAGAGAAAATAAGTGGCGATACTTGATCAAATGGCACCATTTCATACGTAGCACGATTATAAAATTGTACAGTCTCCAGTGTAGGTGCTTCGGTATCCGCAGGTGAGAACCAATCTGCGAGTGCATACAGATTCGCAATAATATTTTCTTTGTAATACACTTTCTGCAATCCTTCTTCGTAACTCACTGTCCAACCTCTTCCACGTAATAAAGCGACCGCTTTGTTCGGTTGAATCTGATAACCCGCATAACGACGAGATAATGTACCGTTAGCTTTCTCATCTTCGTTAGGGATATACAATTCACGGAATACTTGCTTAAATGGCTGACGTTGTTGACGGTCAAACAGATCACGTTGATATAGACTCCATTGACCACTTTCATAAAGATGAACAGGGTGAGCGATAATCACTTGATCGTCTAATTGTAACGGATGCTCTGTGCCGTCAGGACTTCGCAATACAGAAGATGCTCCATCTATATAACCAAGCTTGTTGTCTGTTTGTAATACCAGACTGTTGACCAGTGGAGCAAGAACCGGATTATGTGACAATTTGATCAGTTCATCTGCTGTAAAGGTAGTGCTGTTCGTCATGGAACGTTCTAATTCTTGACGGGCACGACGATATTGGTCGGTCAGTTCGGATTTGACTTCTTTTAAACGAATAATATATTCATTTTTGTTCAGACGTGATGGAACTGACTTGAGCGGCTTATCTTGCTTGATCGCTGTTAAGCTAGTCTGTCCTTCGCTATCAATAACAAGAGAGACATTCAGTCCTTCCTCAATCTCGTGTGGTTCAAAATAACTGAGCAAATCATCCAATTTACGTGATTCCATATCCCATTGTAGACGGGTAACATCGGTATAACCTGCATTACGTGCCAAATTATCTAAAGCAATGGCAGAGACTGTGCCTTCACTAGCACGACGTTGTGCACCGAATGTTTTGCTTTGCTTCAGGAACAATTGGATAAATTCATACCGCTGACGAATATCAGCATCACGCTTGGTACCGGAAGCGAGTGGAATCAAGCTATAAGCCAGCAACTGGTCTTTGTTACGCTTATCGGCTACCGATTGCTGAATCGATGCCAGATCAAGCTTACCAAGTACAGCATCTGCAAACAGTTGACTGCGACGATGATTCGAACCTGCTGAGA
Source organism: Paenibacillus sp. PsM32 (assembly GCF_030433815.1). Taxonomy (NCBI): domain Bacteria; kingdom Bacillati; phylum Bacillota; class Bacilli; order Caryophanales; family Paenibacillaceae; genus Paenibacillus; species Paenibacillus sp. PsM32. The sequence goes on from NZ_JARUWY010000004.1 coordinate 300,787, forward strand.
TATATTTAGCACATTCATATAAAATATCGAATCGTTCTGCTCCTAATTCATCATAAGCTTGTCGGAACCAGACAATATCGAATGCACCATCGTTGAATTCCTGTGGTAAGATCGGTGAATAGTGAGCGACAATCGTTTCTTTTTCTGCCGAAAATGTCTCATTGATATGTGCATGGAAATACCATGCCGCACTACGTAGACCTTTCCAACCTAGATGTTTGGCGATCAGTTCGATCCATTGCGGAGCATACATTGCCGCTTCGAGTAACTTTTTATCATCGATAGGATATTGCTGAAGTAACGACTCTAGCGTGTGCTCATCTTCACCTTCTAAAGGATACGTATTTTTGAGCAAATGACTGAACGTTTCTTTCTTTGTAATACTATCGCCATATCCGTAAATATATCCTCGTACAAACGTTTCTTTTTGTAGATTCGATAGAATACGTACAAAGACTTCCGTGCCTTCTACACGTTGAATATTCATCGCCAGTGAAGTGACTCCCGTTACCAATTCCCCACGGCTAAGTTCAATTTCCAAAATGCGAGCAAGTACAGCATCTCGAATCGGTATCATTTTAGGATATTCTTTTACATTAATCTGAGTATCGTATTTGATATTTTGAGATGTTAATTCTCGAATAAACTGGCGACTCAGATCGCTGCTCATGATTTTGGAGTAGATTTCGTTATCGCTGATTTTGTCCCATTCATAAGCACGTGCATAATCGGTTGTGCCCAGTAGACCATCCTGACCATAATAAAATTCCAATGTATAAAAGATATGGAACATTTGCATTGACGATTCTTGATCGTAGAGACGACTTCGTACTAACGAACGCCACGGTGAAATCAAAAATTTAAAAAGACCACTTTCTTCTTTTAACTTTTCTTGTGGGAATGTACAGATTATTGTAATCAGCGCATCCCGAACCATAGCGAAAGTAGCCTGTTTATCACTATCTTCCAAATAAGCTCGGATTAGCTCATCCAATTGTTGGCGATGAATCAGCTCATCTAATTGTTGACGATATGGAAGTGTTTGGTAGAATGTCTGTATTTCTAAGATTTGTTCTAACGGATAAATAGACTCGATAAATGTTTTTCGCCAACCTTCTAACAATCTATGTTTTCCAAGCTCCATATAATCCATTTGATCGATAAAATAGCTGTATAGATCATCTAAAGTCTGATCATACATTTCGGATTGGGTATACAGATACAACTGTATCATTCCTTCAACCGGAAGATCGCTTTGTTGTAAATAGTGTTGCCACACTTCAGGCAAAGGATATTGCTCTATTTGCAGAGTCTGACTATCTGCATTCGGATTTTGCCAATTCCCCCTGAGTCGATTACCAATTAACAGCGTTTCTTTATAACCACTATAGTATTCGACTGTATATTCATGATTTCGATGTTCATGTATTAGATCGTTTAATCCTTGTAGAAAATCGGTGATACGCTTCGGTTCCACTGTAAATACATCACGATTCAACTGGAAATCAGGTTGTTCTGGCTTTTCTTTTAACCATGTATCCATCATTTGCGGATCAAACAATCCAAAGCCATTGGTTTCGTTATATTCCTCGGAAGCCCCTAATTTGTCGATCAATACTTGTTCTTTGGCTGTTGGTTTGGAGATTTTTTCGATCAATGGAAGCAAACGTTCATACTGCTCAGAACGCTCTGGCTTGCTTTGTAATTCGCTGATCGTCTCCAGTCCAGCTAGACGTTGCAATTCGCTTTTACTTTGGATCAGACGTTCCACTGTAACATCTAGTGAGTCCGCAGGTTGATTCAATAGTAATTGAATAGAACCTTGACGCAATGAACCTGTTTTGAGTTTGAGTAGATTTTCGATATTTTGTAATTCAGGATCGGTTAAAGTAAGCTTTTTAGCTTGTTTGAGTGCTAACTCCCGATTAGACATACTTTTGTCAGACAGCGAAGCAAACACAAATTGACGTTGTTCCGGTGCATTTGTATTGGAAAGATAATGTTGTAGTATAGTTCCCCGTAGATCAGGGCTTAATTTATCTTTTAATTGCAAAATCTCACTGATCCATTGTTCATCCATATCATAAGCCGCTAGATACAGCATTTTTCTGACAGGCAGATCTGCAGAATAACTCACCTGTACAAAATCAAGTACGCTCGATTGGAATGAGATCTCACGTCCATTAAGACTTAAAAATAGATGGCGGAAATGTTCAAAATCACGTCTACGTACGTCTTTATCTTCTAATAATGGGGTACGAGGAACAACCAATTGAAGAGCGGACGTATCATTGATCGTTTGCCATGAGTAGTTACATTCATAATCATAGTTCACCAGTACCCAGTAGCGTAATTCATCATCTTCTTCAGACAGATGAGGCTGTGCAATGCGTAGACGCAAATCTTTATTCTGACTATTTCGAAGAACATAGAGCGCTACAATCTTCTGATAACGTGCTCCTGTATCCATTAGATGTTGAATGCGATCATAGACATCCTGTTCTTCATGTACAGCAGTTGCCCAAAGGCTCATATAGATATGATTCGCATTCTCACTGCTTAACCATTCTTCTCGTACCGAACTGTCTGTTAATGCTTCATATGCTTGTGTGATGAGTTGCTTGGATAGGCGTGGATTGGTCGCTTCCAGATTAATACCTGTCCATGTTCCTAATGCACGCACGATAGAGCTGTAACGAATCAGATCATTTTCAATAATAGTACGAAGTATAGTCATCGTCGCTTCTAAAGTACCTTCATCCAGTTGCTCGACGATACTTTGACGTAGACCTTCTTGCAGACGAGCCGCTACCAGTAACTCACTAATCATCTGATATGCTTCAGGTTGATGACTCATCAGCATTCCTTCAATCATCAAGCGATCGAATAGAGCAGTCTGATTATCACCATAAATAATGTCATGTAACGCTTGCTTTACCTCAGCTTGATCGTGATCCCATGCGTAAGCAATATGAATAGCAATCGCATCTTTTTGTACACGATAATCCTGATTTAGCGGATAATTGCGATCAGTCAAATACGTCATCAGATCGAACTCATAAGCATTCAGGAAAAAGAGAGACACAAGTTGAGATAAGATAGCTTCTATATGTAAAGAGATATCGTTTGTACGATAAGGACGACGATAATAACCTACACTATACGGATATTCGGTCGCATGTTGTGTAATATAACGGAATTTATCCGCAGTCGCTTGATCTGATAAATGTTCCACGACTTCAATTAAAGGTTCAAATGACACAGTCTGTGTCTCACTTTTTACCCCTAATATCTGTTTTAATTGTTCGACTTCATCCTCACTATTACTGATATACGTATGCTCGTAAAAGTGTACACAGCACTGAGCAATCTGCTGTTGTTGACCTGTTAGTTCAGCAGTCACTGATTGCAAATGTTCAAGATATTCACCATAATAATTGCGTTCACTCATTATCGATACTCCCCTTTCTTACCATAGGCGTCCAGCCAGCATTGTAAATCGAATAAAAGCAACATCATCTCCATCAGAGAGTTGAATAACATCATCTAGATGTTCAATATCTTGTTCACGAATAAATACTTTATACAGTCCATCTTCAAAAGCCAACAATGCAGCTTGAACAGCATTTGCCTCGTCAGGAATACGATCATCATGAATATGACCAAATCCAACTTTACCTGTTTCGCCTTGTTCATTAACCTGCTCTGGTGTTAAATAAGAGAGCAATGAAGAATTGCTCTGACGCTCTGTAAAAGCACGTACATTTTCTTGAACAACTTCAGTTAAAAAGTCGCGTAATGTGCCAGGCACATTAAGAATATCTAGAGGTTCACGAGTTAGAGCATTTTTGCGTTTGCCCAGACTTTTGACAGTCACATAAATACGCATATACTATCCTCCTTACCTATCATCATTATCAATCGTATACTATGCAAACAAGCTATATCCGTTGTTAAGCGATGATTGGCCTTTTGCTATTAAGTGTATACGATACACTGCTATGATATCCACCTTATCACAAAATAATAACAAGAACAAATGTTCCTATAAATACATACTAAAAAAGCCCTCTATTTATGGTTAAGAACCAGCAATAGAGGGCTGTTATTTTCACTATCATGTCAATGATCCATTATGATTATGCTTATTAGAAATCAAATCATAGATTACATATGCATTTTACGATTGAAGAACAGCATAAGCTTCTTGTAACACTTCACGTGATTTCATATTGTTTAGATTTTTAGGAACAATATGAATCGGTGTGGTTGTATGCAGAGCTTCTTTCACATGAGAAGCAGCAGCTTTTTCACCGCTTAAAATAATTTCTTCCCACTGCTTTTCTCTAGCCATACGTTCAATGATTGGAGTCAATCGTTTGACCCAACGAGCTTGATCAACTTCCCAACGTTCTTTGTAATCCTCACGTTGCTTGTTCACCGTTGACTTGAGATCGCTTGTACTCTGACTTGGACGTTCACGCCACTCATCATTCACAATATCCCATTCAAAATAATATTCATTGTTAATCTCACATAGTAGACTATCAATAATAGTTACCGAATCACTGCTCAATTGCACGATACCCGCAGCAGGGCATTTGGACGTAATCGCATGTAATTCTTCTAAACGTGGTTCTGCTTCATAATAAAAAGCATTTGATAATCCAATCTGTACTTTTTCACAAAAGAATAATCCACCAGATGAATCCGCTACGATAATCAGACCTTTTTTCATATCATTCCGACTGTTTTCTACGCGTTCTTCGACTTTGGACTGTAGAGCAAGTAGGCTATCTAAATGTCTACGTTCGTCACCGGCTTCAGTGTATTCAGCAAGCTTTTTGAAACCGTTCTTGAGGTGTAGCTTCCATTCCGGCTGGGTGTTGGCAGTTGGTTCGGTGTTCAGATAGATGGTCAAAAACCGTTCTGCTGCATTAGCAGAGTACTTCTGAAGTGCTTTCCAATTTTCCATAAATCCCATTAGTTTGTACCTCCTCAAAGAGAGTTCCTTTGTAATTACCCGTTTACACTTAAATTAAACAATAACTGTAAATAAGAAGTCAAATTTCGGTGGTTTTATATTCGGAAATTAAGCGATATAGGAGGGGAAAAAAGTTAAAATTAGGAATAGGAAGTATTTACTAAAAGTAGGAATGTTCAGGAAATGTTCAGCGGAATATATTATACTAATAGTAATCTGATATTCCAGATTATAACATTTATTAATGGAGGTTATCAGGATGAAATTACGCTTATTCATTCAAAAAATGAACAAATATATTCATACCCCTGTAGCGATGATGGCATCCTTATCTATTGTAGCCATAACGACAACTTCTTTTTTACCTATACAATTGACGAATGAACATCAACAAAATAAAGCGTATGCGATGATGAGTACCGATGAATCCGGCAAAGTGACTGAAGTTCAGGATGAATATAGATCCGAGCCTGAACCTGCTGTAACTATTCCGACAGAAGCACCAAGTATGACCGATATTATGCCAGACGAACATATGGTGAATCCTTCGGCAGATGAATCCATTGTTGGAACAATTGTATCTGAAGCGCTTATGCATACCGATCAAAAAGGGCATCCTGTTTCTATGCAAGTACAACGTCTACTAAAAGATAATGAATATCTGCAAGATACCGCCAAAATTGATGTGAAAGAAGCTGCTTTAACAGTAGATATGTTGCGTAGAGATACAGGAAGTACAGCTTACTTGAGTATGCCTGCTCCTCCAGAAATGCCTCCTGCGGCTGAACTAGCTGTAGTATTAACATCACGTGCTCAAAAATTGTTTGCCGACTCCCAACTGGGAATTAGTATCCAAGCCTGGCATGGTAGAATGACGATTCCTCGCCAAGCATTGCAATCTGATCATACAGATATGACGATTCGGTTAGGTAGCGATCGTCAAACGATTTCCCCACAAGGAGCAGTAGGAACTACCTTACAAGTCGTGATCCCAGATACCAGTTCGCCTCAAGATGTATGGATCGCTCTTCCATTGCCTGACAAAAAATTAACAGCGTCTCAACTGAATCATCTCTCTGTCTGTGCAGAATATGCAGATGGAACACAGCAATATTTGAAAGGCAAATTAACCAACTACAATCCGACGACCAAAGCGATTCAGTTTGCTACCCATTTATCAGGCAATTACACTATCGTTACTACCAAATAGACGATACAACTATAAAGAAAAGACTGGTTCTTCAGTGCAAAACTTGTTAAACTGTTTAATAGTAATCATTACTATTAATAAAGTGGAGCAAGGAGTTGTTAACCTGTATGAACAAAACGAATAAAAATAACAGCCGTTTGCCCAAAGCAAAAGGAACAGATATGGCGACTGTATATATGCCTAAAGAATGTGCTCGCAAAGTAAGACATATCGTGCTAAATGAGTGCAATCAACGTATTATAGATGAATTTATGATGATCCTGGATATGAAAGAAAAGTTTATCGAACAAGATGTACCTATGCCTAACAAATTAGTGATGTCAGGGCCTCCGGGAACAGGAAAAACGCTAACTGCTTTTTATATAGCAGAGCGACTACAATTGCCACTGGTACTTGTTCGTTTGGATACGATTATTCATAGCCATTTAGGAGAAACAGCTTCGAATATTCGCAAAATATTTGATTTTGCCCGTCTTTCGCCTTGTGTGTTATTTCTAGATGAATTCGATGCGATTGCACGCACTCGTGATAACAACGATGAAGTAAAAGAGATGTCACGGGTCGTCAATACGCTACTGCAATGTATGGATGAATTCGAAGGAGAAAGTATTCTGGTAGCGGCGACCAATCTAGCAGATGAGTTAGATCATGCAGTGTGGCGTCGTTTTGATACGAAGATGGATTATGGTATGCCGTCCGAGCAAGATCGTCAGCAGTATATTCATTTACTGATCGGTTCATTTGCTACAATAGGAAGTCTGGAACAATCAGCATCAGCGATGCTACATGGGTGTAGCTTTGCAGATATTGAACAGATTGTACTCAAAGCAAAGCGTAAAGCTATTATCGAAGATAGCGCATTAACACTGAATCAATTGCAGACAGCGTATCAGGAATACAATCCTAAAGTGCATGCATATGTATAAATAAGAAAAAGCACTGGCATCTTTCTTTCACCAGTGCTTTTTGTTTGGATTGGGATAGACTTAGTCTGTACGTGGCTTCGGTGGGCGGGTACACCATAGAATCCACCAGATCATCAATGGCTGAAAAATCAAGCGAATCCATAGAGCAGCAGGATCAGTATACGCTTGACCCGGTGCTGGAATCTGGTAAATCGCTGCATAAATATTCGCCGGGAAAATCAGCACTAGATACCATGCCGTCCATACACCCGCACGTTGACGCCAGGCAGGAATCAAGATCAGAATCGCTAATGCTAATTCGATAATCCCTGTCAAAATAATTAATGCACTTTTGAAAGGAACAAAGGCAGGTAATAATTTGGCAAATCCATCAACTTCAACAAAGTGAGCTACACACGCCGCTATAAAAAAGAGTGCAAAGATAAAACGTGCAATCGTACGTGGCACTGTGGTTGGATATGTATTCATAATTCATCTCCTTTACAGCATGTCTAACGTATATCATAACAGGCTTATGTATATATTAAACCAATCGCCACAAATTGAATGTGATCCAATTGACGACAAACGATATAAACGTTATACTATCTTTGGTATTTAAAAGTAAGTATGTTATATATCGTGCATACTATAATAGAGAATAAATTATAGGTATAGGAGAGATATCCATGAATAAAGAACAACGCAAACAAGAGATTTTGCAAGCTTATGAAGCAAGACATGCTACCAAAGCATTTGATCCAGAGCAAAAAATTTCCGAAGACGATTTTGAATTTATTTTAGAAACAGGTCGCTTGTCACCAAGTTCTGTGGGCTCAGAGCCTTGGAAATTTCTAGTGATCCAAAGCCCGGAATTGCGTGAGAAATTACGTGAATTTACATGGGGTGCACAAGGTCAATTACCAACAGCAAGTCATTTTGTAGTCATTTTGGCGCGTACAGATGTACGTTATGATTCTGATTATTTGCGAGATCAAATGATCGAAGTAAAACAAATGCCAGCAGAAATGTTCGAAACAATTCTTCCACGTTATAAAGAGTTCCAAGAAAGAGACTTGAACTTGTTGGAAAGCGAACGTGCTCTTTTTGACTGGGCTTCCAAACAAACCTATATTGCACTAGGTAATATGATGACGGCTGCGGCAGAAATCGGTATCGACTCTTGTCCGATCGAAGGCTTCCAAAAAGAAGCGGTTGAACAAATTTTGAGCGATGCAGGTCTAATGGGTAGTGGCGAGTACGGCGTAAGTGTTATGGCTGCTTTTGGCTACCGTACAGAAAAAGAATTACGCCCTAAAGCAAGAAGATCTCTAGACGAAATCGTGCAATGGGTTAAATAAGAAACAGAATATCACTGCTAAATATACGAAAAGACCCAAGAAGTTGGGTCTTTTTTTGTTTGAGAAGGTATTTGATTTATATAGATGACAAGTTTAGAATGAAAACTTCAACAAACTAGAAGAAAGGACATCCAACAATGAAATCATGAGATGGATGCAAATATAATGTATGAAAAAGAAAATTATCAGCTTTATTTTGTCTATGGTGGTATCCGGTATCTTGATTGTGCTCTATCGCTTGTTTACAGATACATTATATAAACTCGATTGGGTAGAAAATATGTATTTCGTATTGATCTCTTTCATAGTATTCGTCATTTTCTTGTTTGCAGATCGCCAAGAAAGATCTTAAATATTTTATTCTTGAGAATCGTTAACCTTAAAATGGTATTATTATCTAATAAATGTTAAATTTAAAAAGTACATATAAAATAAAGTAGGTGATGCGTTTATGATGAAGAAGTTAAGTGTCATTACAGTAGCAAGTGCGCTTGTATTGACTGCTGGTGTAGCTGTGCATAGCTTTGAAAGTGCTAATGAGGTTACAGATCAACAATTGGCAAGTTCTACACAAATGGAAGAACTGCAAAACAGAGTGGGCACGATTTACAACGAATACGGTGTTTTTTATCGAGTAGATGCTAGTCATCCGCTTCCTGCTCCTGAATATACGCATACTGTATATAATGATGCCGATGTAGATGATTCTACTACTGTGATCATGATGGATTCGGGTACTTTTGTAAAAGGGAAAGAATAAGACTAATTAATAGCAACAAAAAACTCACCTCGTATCAAATGAGGTGAGTTTTTTTATAAAATATATTTATGACTGCATATGCTATAGGGGATTGTGTTGAAATTTAATTTTAGTGGCGGTTATGATCGTCTTTTGCTTCGCCGACTTTTTGTTGTACTGCGCCTTTAGCTTTATCTACTTTACCTTCTGCTTGTAGAGAAGTGTTATTTGTAGCATTACCTACTTGATCTTTCACTTCGCCTTTAGCTTTAGATACTGCACCTTTAATTTTATCGCCCAAACCGTTATCGTTACTCATCATTAACATCTCCTGTTCAAATAGAATAAATTTGTATTTAATGTAAAGAAATCATTTTTAAATGATCAACAAGCCGTCTATGCTTTAGCTCGAACTCGCTGATAGTTAACATTACCCGACAGCATTGTAATTTAAACAATACATTTTAATCGTTTGACAAAAGATTACATGAACAGACAAAATGTTTAAGAAGAAAAAAGATAGTGAAATAGCTGATGTGATAACCGATTTAACGACTAAATAAATGTAGATAAATACTTGAACTAAAGGGGAGAAAAGGGAATGATAAAAGCGGTCGTTTTTGATTTTGATGGGTTAATATTGGATACCGAAAGTGTGTGGTTTGAATGTTATCAAGAGGTACTACGTACGTATAAAATGGAGCTTGCACTGGAACAATTCGCACCGAGTATTGGCACACATGGAACAGAATTTCTAGATTATATTGATCTCACATTGAAGCAACCGGGTATTTCAGCAGAAGTGGATCAAGCGGTCAGCCGTTTACACGATCAGAAAATGGAACATTTAGAAGCTCGCGCAGGTGTACATGAGTATCTAGCCGAAGCACAGCAATTGGGATTAAAAATAGGTCTGGCAACCAGTTCGAATCGTGCATGGATTGAGCGCTTTTTGACGAAGCTAGGATTGGCAGATTATTTTCAAGTCATTCGCACCAGTGATGATGTCACCAAAGTGAAACCTGATCCAGAATTGTATACACAGGTGGTGACAGCGCTTGGAGTAGAACCGTACGAAGCACTGGCTTTTGAAGATTCGTTAAATGGATTGACTGCCGCCAAAGCCGCTGGATTACGCTGTACTATTGTGCCGAATCCGGTGACATCCTTTTTGCCATTTGAACACCATGACCTACGATTAACATCTATGACAGATATGACGTTGACTGAAATCATTGAACGGTTGAATGAAAGTACGGCAAAAGGGTAATCCCTAATTAAGAGTAGCAGACGTACATTATAGGAGGAATTCCTTTTGAAATTATTTATTCATCGCAAAGATTTGCGAGCTCATGATCTAGTCGGATTTAATTATATTCATGAAGCCGAAGCACAAAGTGTACATCTACTGATTATTGATCCTTTTTTATTGCGAAAAGGAAGAGAAAAAGAGCATAGCGGTGTGAACTTTCTACGCCATGTGCATCGTCTACAGAAGTTATATCAGGCTCAACACAAAACGTTACATATCGTATATGGACAGCCTGATAGGGTGTTAGAGCAGGTATTGGACAAGCTTGATATTGACGAAGTGGTGACTCACCGCGATTTTACCCCGTATGCCAAAGAACGAGATCGCAAATTAAAAGCTGTTGCAGACAAAGCCGATGTCGCTTTCACATTACTTGTCGATCATATGTTAATCGATGTCGAGCCATTTACAGATTTCACAGGAAAAGATGGGTTTTATAAAGTGTTTGCTCCCTTTCATCGTAAATGGTTAGACTTTCTCGAACAGCATCCTAATCATGAGTCCAGTATCAGTCTAAAAGACTTGCATGTTTCGCGTGATCCTTTATCTTTGTCTGCTGAATTTGATTTACCTTTTTCATTGGATGATTATGAACCGGCAGAAGATCCAGAACCGATCTTGCATACATTTCTTCAAAGCAAAATGGTTGATTATGGTGAAGAACGTGATTATTACAGTATTGATCCCTCTAGCGATCTGAATCCACATGTGACGATTGGAGCGATCTCGATTCGGCAGATGCTTGATGATGCTTTGCGTACACAGGGACACGAAGAATGGGTGCGACAGCTATCTTTTCGTGATTTCTACTTATATCAGGCGATCTATGATGAGCATTATTTTAAATATGAACACAAGTATGATCTGTCTGAATTGACCGATCAGCATTTTGAAGCATGGTATAAAGGAGAAACAGGCATTCCAGTTATAGATGCGTCGATGAGACAGCTCAATGAAACAGGGCGAATCCACAATCGGTTGCGGATCTTATCCGGTATGTTTTTGACCAAAAATCTGCAATGTCCTTTTACATTAGGCGAGCAGTATTTCCGTCGCAAATTACTGGATTATGATAATGTGATCAATCGGGGCAACTGGATGTGGTGTGCTTCATTAGGTGTCAATTCGGCTCCTTATTTCCGGGTAGTTAATCCAGTAACTCAGTCTGCCAAGTATGATCCAGAAGGCGACTATATTCGTGAATGGATGCCAGAGCTAAAACACTTATCTGCGAAAGAAATTCACCAACCGCAAAAAAATGCGATCGTTGATCTTAAACAATCACGTGCAAGTGCGATTGAAATCTATAAAAAAATCGTGAATAATGTGTAAATATTGCCTGTATAAAAGGTTTTATAAGGTTTATTTGAATAATGACATATAAAATAAAAGATTTAATATAGCGTTAATCATTAGGTTTGATTTTAACAAAGATTGCACGTAATAAAGGTATTTAATTGATCATTGATTGCTACAATCATCCTGTTCATAAAGAAAAAAGGGGATGATTGTTATATTTAAGATGATCAACAAACGCAAATTAAATCAGCTACAGCTTTCTATTACAGCGGGTACACTGGCTGTTTCATTACTACTCGGTCTTGCTGGTGAAACGGTTAGTGCGGCGAGTAAAGAACAGCCAGAAATTCGTGCCAAAAATGTGATTATGTTAATTCCAGATGGAATGAGCATGGATGGTACAACGTTAGCCCGTTGGTATAATGGAGGCAAAGCATTAGCACTTGATGAAATGGCAAGCGGACTTGTGCGTACATATTCTGCGGATGCCGCTATCGCTGACTCGGCTCCCGCAGGAACAGCTTTTGCTACAGGATTCAAATCACATACTGGTTATGTAGGCGTATTGCCTGATCAAAATACAATGCCAGGGCTTCCCAAATTAGCACCTGGTGATGCTAAAAAACCTGTTGCCAATATTGTAGAAGCAGCAAGATTAGCAGGTAAATCGACAGGGATTATAGCGACTTCTGAAATTATGCATGCGACTCCGGCAGACTTTAGTGCTCATTATCCAGATCGAAGCAATTATGATGCTCTAAGCGAACAACAAGTATATGCAGGTATGGATGTGGTACTTGGTGGCGGAGCGACATACTTTACACCAGCAGGACGTGAAGATGGCGAAGATTTGACCAAAGTGATCGCGAGCTCCGGTTATAATATCGTTAAAAATACAGCAGAACTAAAAGCCGCTTCTTCCGGCAAGTTATGGGGAATGTTTGCAGATACAGCGATGGCAAACGATATGGATCGTGATCCTGTGAAGCAACCAAGTATAGCGGAAATGACAGACAAAGCGATTCAAGTCCTTTCCCAAAATGAAGAAGGATTCTTCTTAATGGTAGAAGGCAGTAAAGTGGATTGGGCAGCTCATGCCAATGATCCGATCGGGATTATTAGTGAAGTGAATGCTTTTGATCGCGCTGTTGCGAAAGCACTTGCTTTTGCCAAACAAGATCAGAATACATTAGTGATTGCGGCTACCGATCATGGTAACGGCGGGATTACGATTGGGGATGCAGGTACAACCGGAACATATGACGAAGAACCGTTGTCTACCTTTATTGCTCCGTTGAAAAAAGCAAAAGCAACCGGTGAAGGATTGGAAAAGAAATTCAATAGTAACCGTACCAATATCAAAGCAGTGATGAAGCAATACTATGGTATTACTGATCTGACAAAAGAAGAGATCGCTACAATCAAAGCAGCCGAAAAAGGACGTATGAATTACGCAGTCGGTCCAATGATTAGCAAACGTGCTCATATCGGCTGGACAACAGGCGGTCATACGGGCGGTGAAGTGGTTCTGTATTCGTATGCACCGGGCGGTGTACAGTTAACAGGAGTGGTTGAAAATAGTGATATCGCTAGTTATATGGCTTCAGCATTGCAAGTGGATCTAGCAGATGTATCGAAGCAATTATTTGTACCTGCCAAAACTGCTTTTGCAGCTAAAGGCGCTACTGTTAAATGGGATGCGACTGATGCTCGTAATCCAGTGGTGGTCGTCACCAAAGGAAACGATACATTGCGCTTACCTGTATTTAAAAATACAGCAGACTGGAATGGCAAAACGGTGAAGCTCAAAGGCAATGTTATTCATAACGGTGTACAGACTTATGTACCACAAGATGCTGTTGATTTGTTTTCATAAATAAGACCAAGCAAAAAGTCATATCTCTTATTAAGAGATATGACTTTTTTGCGTAAAAAAATAGCGGTATAAACTACATTAAAATATATTATGATGAAGAACTTCCGATATCATGTTTTTCAGACAACACATTTTTGTCAGCTAATAGTTCAATTAACTCTTTGGCATTCGGCGTCGCATCGCCAGCGGAATTGTTATTGAATACTACATAGACATGTTCGGACTGATTTTGAATCTCTAGCAGTCGATCCCGCCATTCTGTTAACTCTTCGGTATTGTACTTATACAGATATCTGAGCTTGCGCCAATTTGGATCACTACTTTTATGCCAGCCATCTATATTGCGTCCATGCATCCGTACATAGGTTGCTTGTTTGGAAGTAGCGGCGGTAATGATCGGAATCGAGCCCATGCCTGCTTGAGGTTCATCAACAATCGTATGAATCCAATCTTCTTTACGCATAAAGTCTAGCGTTTTCTCCCGGAATTCTGGCATATACCAGGTCTGGTTACGAAATTCTAAAGCACAAGGAATATCGCCCATGAGTTCACGTGTTTCGCGCAGGGTATCGACATTGTCACGATTACATTCAAACCACGGTGGATATTGAAATAACGCCATCCTTAATTTGCCTGCATCGATCGCCGGTTGTAACGACACATGGAATGCTTGGAACATTTCTTCTTTGGTATCAAAATAATTCTTTTTCCCGCGTAAATGTCCGGTCATCCCTTGATAGGCTTTGAATACAAACCCAAAATGATCAGGTGTCTGTTCTACCCATTTGGTTACATTTTTGACAGGTTGAACAGCATAAAACGAACTATCTATTTCAACGATAGGAAAATGTTCACTATACGTAGGTAATCGTTCTGGCGCTTTGATTTTGCCATAGAGTTCGGGATGATCTCCGAATCCGGTAAGTCCGATCTCAATCATGCTCATTTCCCTCCTAGCGTCTCTAATTGAATAATAATTTTGAATTCTAAGTAGTATTAAACGAAAGAGATAAATCCTTAAACAAATGAAATGACCGTGTCTCTACATATGTATTATTTTTATATACTTATAGCGAGCTTTACAGATGTATAGATCAAGAAAGTACATTGTATTTCTCTTTATTTTTGTACGTTACTGATAGTTTTTTATCACAATGGGTAAATAACATAGGAGCACCAATTATATTTCCGTACTCAATTTGATTGAAGGAGGATGATTGTAATGACGAATCCAGATATACTTAGTGCAATGAAGAACAGAAGAAGTATCTATGGTATTAGCAAAGAAGCTGTAACTTCTGACGAACGTATTCAAGAGATTGTAGAAGAGGTGGTACTACATACACCATCCGCATTTAACTCTCAAAGTGCTCGTGTAATTGTGTTGTTAGGTGAAAAACATGATCAATTGTGGCAGTTTACAACGGATATTCTAAAAGAAATCGTACCTGCTGATAAATTCGGCCCTACACAAGAAAAAATGGATAGCTTCCAAGCTGGTTATGGTACCATCCTATTTTTCGAAGATGAGTCGGTTATTCGTGGTATGCAAGAGCAGTTCCAAGCATATCAAGATAACTTCCCGGTATGGTCACAACAATCTTCCGGTATGCATCAATATTTGATCTGGACATTGCTTGAAGCTGAAGGTTATGGCGCTTCACTACAGCATTACAATCCATTGATCGATGAGAAGATCAAAGCAGAATGGGATATTCCAGAATCATGGAAATTGGTTGCAGAAATGCCGTTTGGTAAGCCAACAGCACCTGCAGGCGACAAAGAGTTCAAGCCGCTTGAAGAACGTATTCGCGTTTTGAAATAATGGCTAATAACAAAAAGCAAGCTAACTACAGTTAAATGCTGTAGCTGGCTTGCTTTTTTTGCTGGAATGATTCTATCTGGATGGTATATAAGAGTGGTATTTCATAACAAAAGTCATAAGCAATCTTATAAGCAATGATAATACTGAAATGAACTACAGCTCTAACATAAACGAAGCTTTATCTTGCTCTACACCATTAATATAGATCGATACATAATGAATACCTGCATAATATTTACGTGTAGTAATTTCTTTAAATAGATGCTTTTTACGGATAACATGGGTGCCAGAAGCGAAAGATTTGGCTGTCCATTTGAACCGTTTAGGAGCATTTTTGCCGTTTGCTTTCATATGATGAATCTCGTAATCAATCCGCAACGATTGCTCTGTAGCCGATTCGTTAACCAGTGTAAATGAAAACTCAACATAATCGCCCATCATCACTGTAGTCGGCTGTACTTGAAAATGGGTTATATGTACGTCTTCACTGGCGATATAGCCGAACAATTGCAATATAGCAGGATGATCACGCTTCAGCAGTGTACGACAGCCGTGACGAACAATCCAATCTGTATGAGTATGATGACCATACCATTGTTGAGCTAACTCGGCGATACGATCAGGATGGTCTTTGGCAATATCATTTAGATGATTGGCTACACTTTTACGTACATAAAGCGAAGGATCGTTGTTAAGCTTGGTTAACCGTTCTAGCGTTGGCGATGGATCTTGAATAAACAAAGGCAACTGGGTCGCCCAGGGTAAGCGTGGACGGAATCCTTCGCTCGCCAGACGGCGTAGATGCTCATTATCGCTTACGATCCAGCGATCCATCTGCTCTAACATCTGTGCCGGATATCGAATAATAAAAGGACGTACAGCAAATTCAGCACTAGAATACACAGTGAATACTTCCAAAGCACGTATCGACACATCCAAATGCTCCAGACCATTTAACTCTACATAATCCGGGAAAAATAAATATTCTACACCCCGACAGTAGGGAGCGGCTTTAATTAAGATATCGATAGCTTGTGGATAAGGTAGATGAAGAGCAACCGTAATCGCTTCAGCAATATGCCGTAAACGTTGTTTGAAAGCAAGTTCGTGCCACTGATCATCATAAATCTGTTGCAAAAATAGATCTGCTTGGAACTCGGAAGATTGTTCTATCATCACATCAACAAAATGCTGTAAAAAAGATTCGCTAAATCGATCTTTAAAATTTTCCATCGTAGAACTCCAATCTTTTTGAATATTGGTATACATATTTATAATAACTAACCGATAAAATAATATATACTATAAATTAGTTATAAGAAAGAAGGAAATACATTGGGAGAATTTTTGGATGTATACAAAAACAGAAGATCAGCAACCAAATTTGTACCGGATATTCAGATCACTGAGAAAGAATTAGATGAAATTTTCAACCTTGTTAAGCTTGCACCTTCTGCTTTTAATTTGCAACATGTTCATTATGTAGTCGTTAACGATACTGAAGGTAAGCAGAAAATGTATGAAGCTTCAGGTAAGCAATATAAAGTACTTACTTCATCGGCTGTGATTGTGGTGTTGGGCAATACACAAGCTCACCAGCATACAGCTGAGATTTATGAAGGTATGTTCAATCTAGGGATACTTAGCAAGCAAGAATATGATCAGACCGTGTCTTCTACGATCCAGTTTTATCAAGATCGAGGCGAGATTTTTCAAAAAGAAGAAGCGATTCGTAACGCAAGTCTATCTGCTATGGCATTAATGCTTATCGCCAAAGAAAAAGGCTGGGATACTTGTCCAATGATCGGCTTCGATCCGGTACAAGTTGTGAACGAACTGGATATTCCAGATACCCATGTACCTGTTATGATGATTACTATTGGCAAAGAAGATACTTCCAGTCAAAGACCTCGCGGTTACCGCAAGCCTGTCGCTGAATTTGTAAGTTATCATCAGTTTCAATCCAATTGATATGTTCTTTCAATTATATAGCAAAAAAAGCGGAATATCTCCTTTGTATAAGGGGATATTCCGCTTTGATTTATGATCGACTATTATGAATTAGCAGGTTCGTTGTCATGAGATTCATGGTGATCATGATCGGTTACAACGTTCGCTTCTAATTCTTCTCCTTCAGGAACAGCTACACAGCCGTCATCTTCATTGTCTTCTGTATGTTCGATATCCAGTTCAGGCAATGCCCATACCGATACGCTACCACCGTTGACAGGGAAAGTCGCCCAACCGTCTTCTTCAATCGTAATATGATCTTCACGCGCATTGGTCATGTCTACCCAGATTTCACCAGCATGATCTTCACCGATAAACATCCGTTTGTCGCCACCATCACTATTAGACATCACGACTGCACAACCAGAGCGTTCGATCTCTTCGCTACCTTTACGTACCCAACCGATAATATTGGCATCATCGAAGTAATCATCTTGTTCACCATAAGCTTTGTGGTAACGAGAGTATAGCAAGCAATCCAGCATATCTTTTTTACCTTCTACTGGATGTTCGCCACCGATTCCGAAATAATCACCATAGAATACGCAAGGATATCCATCTTTACGTAGCAAAATCAATGAATACGCTAATGGTTTGAACCAATCTTCGATCCATGACTCTAACGCTTCATTTGGTTGAGAATCATGGTTATCGACAAAGGTTACTGCATTGGTCGGGTGAGTCTGTACTAACGTATCGTTGAAAATCGTAGACAAATCAAAAGCAGCTCCAGATTGAGAAGCTTCATGTAATTTGTAATGTAGTGATACGTCAAACAGGTCAATCTGATAATCAACAGTATCCAAGAATTCCTGACAAGCAGCTAATTCAGGATTCCAGAATTCGCCTACAATATAGAAATCTTGTCCACGTTTGTTGATCATTTCGCCTACAAATTCACGTAGGAATTCATAGTTAATATGTTTAATAGCATCCAGACGGAAACCGTCACAACGAGTGGTATCAATCATCCATTTACCCCAGTTGATCATTTCTTCACGAACTTCTGGAACATTATAATCTATGTTAGCAAACATCAAATAATCATAGTTACCAAATTCATTATCTACATTTTCATTCCATTGTTTGCCTTCATCAGCAATACGGAAAATACCTGTGCGTTCTGCACGAGCATCATAATCTGTACCATTGAAATGATGATAATCCCATTTGAAAGCAGAATATTCTTCGCCACGACCCGGGAAAGTGAACTTCGTCCAACCTTCGATTTCGAATGGCTCAGAAATTTCTTCTGTCCGGTTATTCGGATCGACTTCGATGACATGGAATGCTTCGGTCTCATCTGCTCCTGCTTTGTGATTCATGACTAGATCGGTATACACATTGATTCCAAGTCGGTGACAGGCAGCAATCGCATCTAGCAATTCTTTTTTGGTACCATATTTAGTACGTACTGATTCTTTTTGGTCAAATTCACCCAAATCATACAGATCATACACACCGTATCCTGTATCTTGTGGTGTATGCCCTTTGGTTACCGGTGGAATCCATACCGTTCCGATTCCTGCTTTTTTAAGGTCTTTTGCTGTCTCCTGCAATCTTTTCCAGTGTGAACCATCAGCCTCGACATGCCATTCAAAAAATTGCATCATTGTTACATTGCGACTCATCTATTATTACCCCCTTGATCTTTTCAAGCGAACGACCTGCCACCGGAGGAAGAAGAGAGACCATAACTCTCAAAAGTACCAATCTCGGCGTAGACTGCGTACGGCTGTGAAAAACATTACCCATTTAGTTAGGCATGTTAAACGTAGCAAAGTGCAGGTTATCGCTATAATGTAGAAGAGTATCTACTTTTAATAAGCGATTAAGCCCATTTGAGCAGGAATATCGCTCTATTTCGCCTTTTTTATAAAAATAATCTTTTAGCAACATCAGAACAACTTTTATAAAAATCCAAAAATGAGAACGATTACAAATAATAGCCATTATTATTTACCCTTATCAACAACAATCAAGTCAGTATGTAATGTAGAAAAGACGATAAACAAAAAGCCTTGAAAGCAATCTTCAAGGCTTCTTTTAAAAAATAAATAGACAATAATAGTTGTGAGGAAAATAAATTATGCTTCTTCGACTTCAAAGCCAGCTTGTTTCCATGCTGCTGTTCCGCCATCGATATAAGCTACATCAGTGAAGCCCATTTCTTTAAGAAGGTAAGCACCAAGAGCAGCTTGTCCGCCTGCACCACAAGTCACTAGAATCGGACGTGAACGATCTGACAAACGACCATCGCGCAGTTCTTCTGGCAATTGTAGATCAGCACGAATTGGCAACATACCCAACGTGATATTAGCGCTACTTGGAATTAGACCACAAGCTCCAGCGTCTTTAGCATCCTGTACATCAATAATAAATGTTTCAGGTTGTGCGTTGATTTTTTTGCGTGCTTCTTCAGAAGATACACCAGGTACGTTATTTCTTGCTTTTGTTACCATATCCGTAAATGTTAATGCCATTGTTCATCGACCTCCAGTTAGTTAGTGTGAAAGTAGTACTTCATCATTATTTTACCACAATTTAACAACTGTATTCAGCATACAATTAGTTTAACTTTTCACCAGCAAGTACTTTTTGAATATCACTTTCTACTTCTGCTGGATCAAGACGTGATGGATATTGTTTAACCACATTTCCCTTTTGGTCAACCAAGAATTTGGCAAAATTCCATTCGATCTCGCCTGTACGAGAAGGAGCAGGAGTCTCATTCACTAGATATTGGAACAATGGATGAGCAGTTTCACCAATCACATCTACTTTGGAGAATAGCGGGAAACTAACATTATAGTTCACCTGACAAAAAGATTTGATATCTTCTTCTGTGCCTGGCTCTTGTCCTTTGAACTGGTTACAAGGGAAGCCAAGTACTTTGAATCCTTGTTCTTGATACGTATCGTATAATTTTTGCAGACCTTCATATTGAGGAGTTAGACCGCAACCACTTGCTGTATTCACGATAAGGAGTACATCACCATTGTAATCGGCAAGAGACTTTTCTTCTTTATCAATTGTTGTTGCTGAATAATCGTAGACTGACATTCTATTCCATCTCCTTTAAAAATGATTTTGCAAAATTTAATTTTCATAAATATATATCTTAATTGTAACGTATCCATTTTAAATGTCAATGTCCAACTTGATCAACTTCATGTAAACTGTAAACAAAGCAAAGGTCTTTTTTTCTACAAATAGCACACCCGTATACGATACAGGAGGCGGTAAATGATGAAACTATTATTGTCTGGATTTGAACCATTTGGTGGTCATACTATCAATCCAACACAGTCTTTATTGCAAGCGATGGAAGATTATTCATTTACAGATATTTCGTTAGAACTGCATACGATCTTGTTACCTGTACACTATGATGAATGTGTCGAACTACTGCTTGCTGAAGTGGAGCGATTCCAGCCTGATATTATTATCGCTTGCGGGCTGGCAGCAGGACGTACAGCTGTTAATTTGGAGCGGATTGCAGTAAATATCAAAGACATCGAAGCTTCCAGTTATGCTGATAACCGTAACGAACGTCCACAAGATGTACCGATTCGGGCGAATGGACCGGATGGATTATTTTCAACGTTACCGATTCGTGTGATCACTGATCGATTGATTGAAAATGGGATTCCAGCCGTCATTTCTAATACAGCCGGAACGTTTATCTGTAACAATGTCATGTACGGTATGCTGGATTATGTAAAGCAGTCCAGTCCGGGTGTTAGTGCAGGCTTTGTTCATTTTCCAGCTTCAACAGAAATGGCTCTGCATAAGCCAAGTCTTCCGACATTGCCGATCAACTTAATGTCCCGAGCACTACAATTAATTATACGTACGACAGTAGAGCAATTGCAAAAAGACGAATAATTGCTAGTCCTATCTGTAGTCTATTCTTATAAATAAAAAGCAAAAACCTCTTATTTCGGTGATCTATCGAAGTAAGAGGTTTTTGTGATGTTAACCTGTGGTAGAAGAGCGTGAACGTTGTCTACTGTACCATCGATAGATCCAGATGATGATTGCCCATATCAGACTGACCAACATAATCGGGAACATCAATAATAACGGAATATCAATTAACGCTCCTATTGGATCTGGATGAGTTAGTTGATAAATATACCCCGGCAGAAGAGCACACAATCCCAGTACAAATAAGATTGTCGTACCGATCCAGCTTTTACGAGAAAAACGTGAACCTGCCAAAATAATAAATAATAAAACCAACAATTCAATCAACCAGACCAGACGAAATAAAGGATCTGGAAACACACTTGCAGGATTAATCCATCCCATTGGAGATTGCACCACCGTTTCTATTCAAACGTGATTACAATTTTACCTTTAGCATGATGAGTAGCACTTAATTCATGAGCTTCTTGAAGACCTTTTTCAGAAAAAGGAATTTCAGTGCCGACGATGGCTTTGAGCTTACCTTCAGCCATTAATAACGCTAACTTTTGCAACTGTTCGCCGTTAGGTTGTAACCAGATCGATTTGGCAGTTACATCGTATTGTGCTTTGAGCTTCTCATCCGGTTCTCCAACGATTGAGATTAAGCGTCCAGTACCGGGTTTGAGTACTTTGAAGCTATCGGCTTGAATCTTATCGCCCATCGTATCAAATACCAGATCGACATCGGACAAGATTTCGGAGAAGTCAGCCGATTTGTAATCGATTATTTGATCTGCTCCTAATGATTCAAGAAATTCTTTATTTTTTTCGCTAGCTGTTGTAATAACATGAGCACCTGCATTTTTAGCAAGTTGGATCGCAAGACTACCTACGCCACCTGCTCCTGCATGAATCAGTACCGTTTCACCGGCTTTCAATTGTCCATGATCGAACAGAGCTTGCCATGCAGTAAGTCCTGCCAACGGAATCGAAGCCGCTTCTTGAAAGGTCACACTAACAGGCAATGCTGCTAACAAATGATCATCTACCAACGTGTACTCTGCATACGTACCAAAGCGCGTTGTTTCCGGACGAGCGAATACTTCATCTCCGATTTTCCATTCGGTAACCGCAGAGCCGACTTCTGTAATCACACCAGCAGCATCCCATCCCAAAATAATCGGGAACTCCCAATCCATCATTTGTTTTAAATAACCCGCACGTAATTTCCAGTCAATCGGATTGATCGAAGTCGCTTTTAATTTGACGACTACTTGATGTTCTCCGGGCACAGGATCAGGAACATTCATTTCTTTCAGTTCTTCTTTTTCACCGTATTGTTCGATTACAACTGCTTTCATTATTATTCCTCCTTATATGCTATGACTCTATAGTTAACATACACCAAATCATACATCTTGAATAATTAGTAAAAAGTCTAATTATTTTGCGTCAAAACCAACATTTCTGGATGCTTTTGACCGTTATATAGATTAGAACATGAACTATTTTGCGCAAATCTGCAAATGATTCTTACATAAATAGTAAACATCAGAAGAAGATGAAGGAGCCGTTATGAAAAAACAATGGCTAGTCCCCATAATTGTATTCTTATTAATCGCTTTGCCTGTATATGGATTTATCCGGCAATATCTTGACGATACAATCAAACATCCTGTCTCACAACATGGAGTCATGGATTTGCGTCAGTGGGATTACACAGCAGATGGCACTGTTCCCCTTAATGGGGAATGGGATATTTACCCCTCTGTTTTGCTGAATCCGCAAGATTTTCAACATGGAAAAGCAATATCGACGAATACTCCGGCTCAACCTATTCAAGTTCCTCAATCATGGAATAAAGTGATGGAGCAACATGGAGCTTCTGCTTTTGGGTATGCAACGTATCATTTGCGCATTCTGGTATCAGATCCAGAGCAAGCGGAACGCATGTATGGTATTCATGTCAAAAATATCCGTACAGCTAATCGCATTTTTATCAATGGACAACTTGTAGGGTCTAGCGGGTCTCCGGGGACGACAGCAGCAACGACGATCCCTAACAATGTTCCTTATAACACATGGGTTCCTGTAAATGGTAATACGATAGATCTGGTTGTTCAAGTCTCGAATTATAGTTATTCGTCTGGTGGTATCGTTTATCCGATCAATTTTGGTGATCTGGCTTCGATTACTAAAGAACGTGAAATTTCGATTATTAGTGATATCGCAGTGATGGGAGGATTTCTGCTTCCCGGTCTGTATGTATTGATTCTTTATCATATGCGTCGTAAAGATCAGACCTTGCTATATCTAGGATTTTTCTGTATCGCTGCTTTTGTACATGTTCTAACACATGGAGAAAAGTTATTCAGTATGATATTACCCGATCTTTCCTACGATATTGTATTGCGTGTTCAACTCATCTGTTCGGTAACCTTCTATTATTGTTTGCTGTTTTATGTAAGTAAATCGTTACCGAATGTAGCTCATCGCTGGGTGTTACGTATGTATCGAATCATGTCTATTATATTGCTGATTATGGCGTTAGCAACACCGACAACTTTTTTCACTCAGGTGGATAAAGGATGGTTTTTCTGTAACTTGCTTACAGTGGCATATATCCTCTATATCGTAGTGAGAGCGGTTATTCGCAAGCAACCGAATAGTCAGGCAATGCTGTTAAGTGTGCATAGTCTAGCGGTCGTTGCGATTATTAGTTTAATCAGTCTGCGAGGGATTATCGACAATACAGTGATTATTCCTTTAGAAGTATTATTTTTTGTCATTACGCAGTGTCTGTTGATCGGCCGACAATTTGCCCTTTCTTTTCAACAAATCGAGAACCTATCTCAGCAATTACTGACGTTAGATGAATTAAAAGATGAATTTATAGCCAATACATCACATGCGCTTCGTACCCCTTTACATGGCATGATTAATATGACGGAATCACTGATAGAAGGGGCGGCCGGGCCTGTAGCAGACCAGCAAGCGGAGCAACTGATCTTAGTATCTTCAACAGGGCGTAAGCTAGCAGCATTAATCAATGATATTCTGGATTATTCCAAATTGAAAAATGGTGATCTGTTGTTAGATCGCAAAGCGGTTGATCTACGTACTGTTGCTGAATCCGTACTCGAAATTGTTAGTTATACCGCAGCAGGACGACAAATTGTATTTATACAAGAATGGCCTGAATATGTACCTCCACTGTATACCGATGAAGATCGGTTAATTCAGATTTTATATAACTTGCTTGGCAATGCTGTGAAATTTACTGAACAAGGAGAGATTCGTTTTATTGTAGAAGTCGGTGCACAAGCGGTTACTTTTTCTGTAACAGATACAGGTATCGGGATCGAAGCAGATCGGTATGAAGATATTTTCAAATCATTTGAGCAAGGGTTAGGGCTATCAGAACAAAGTTATGCTGGTACAGGGCTAGGACTTAGCATTACTAAAAAGCTAGTCGAGCTGAACGATGGACAGATCACTGTAGACTCGGTTCCCGGTCAAGGATCTACATTTACAGTGACGTTGCCGACAGCGGATGTACCGATCACCAAAGAACTTACCACGTTCTCCAAACCGATCACTGTTCAACACGAAGTCAAACAATCGATCTCTAAAAACAAACCTGTGTTACAACGTGAAAAAGATGCAGTAGCACATAACGATGATGAATCATCTGTTGCTCCGCATACGCATGTTATTTTGATTGTCGATGATGATCCGATGAACTTGCAGGTGTTGAACAATATTTTATCGTTACAACAGTATGTGGTGATTGAAGCTCAAAGTGGGAAGCAAGCGCTGGATAAATTACGGTACCATCCGAAAATTGATCTAATGATTACCGATTGGATGATGCCAGGGATGTCGGGACTGGAATTATGCCGGCAGGTTCGTCAGCGGTATTCTCTATCTGAATTACCGATATTGATGTTGACTGCACGAAGTCGTCCTGAAGATATTCAGAATGGATTTGCAGCAGGGATTAATGATTTTCTAGGCAAGCCTGTTCATGCGATCGAGCTAAGAGCACGTGTGAATACATTATTAGCACTCAAATCATCTGTACAGACTGTGTTACGGACAGAAATGGCTTTTTTACAAGCACAGATCAAGCCTCATTTTTTATACAATGCGCTGAATACGATTATTGCGATGTGTTCGATTGATCCAGATCAAGCTTCGGAATTGTTGATTGAGCTCAGTCAGTATTTACGGCGAAGTTTTGATTTTCAGAATCGGGATCAGTTAACCACATTGAACAAAGAAATCGAATTGATTCAATCGTATTTATTTTTGGAAAAAGCACGCTTTGATGAACGCTTGCAGATTGTATGGGATATTGATCGTGAAATCGGGCAAATGATTCCACCGCTTAGTATACAACCGCTTGTTGAAAATGCAGTACGACATGGGCTGATGAACAGAGCAGCAGGTGGTATACTGACGATCTCGATTCAAGAACAACAGAATGATCTATTCGTACGTATTCACGATGATGGTATCGGTATCGCACCTGAAAAGATTCAAGCGTTGTTAGCAGGCGAGTCTGCGGCGTCTGCCAATAGTGGTGTAGGTGTGATTAATATTCACAAACGTCTACTCGCAATGTACGGGGAAGGGCTACAAATTGAAAGTACTATCGGTAAAGGAACAACGGTAAGCTTTATGATTCCGGGAGGTGAAATAAGCGCATGAGAGCGATTTTGATCGATGATGAAAAACCAGCATTGTTACACTTGGAAAAACTGTTAAACAAAGATGGCAATATTGAGGTCGTTGGCAAATATACATTTGCTCAAGCAGGGATCGATCATTTGAAAAAAGACAAAACCGATATTGTTTTTCTCGATATTGGGATGCCTGAGATTAATGGGCTAGAAGCGGCTGAATATATTCAACAGATTGATCATAGAATCAAAATTATTTATATTACAGCCTATTCTGAATATGCTTTAGAAGCATTTGAATTAAATGCACTGGATTATATATTAAAACCGATTGTGCCTGTTCGTTTTCAAAAAACGTTAGAACGGATACGCAATTCGATTCCAACTACTCAAGTGGTAGAGACCGAGCCTGCTGAAGATATGGTCAAAGTATTATGCTTTAAGCGGCTTACTTTACAAGATGGACACCATGATGGCAAAAAACTAAAATGGCGTACAATGAAAGCTCAAGAGTTGTTTGCTTTTCTGATGCATCACAAAGGAGAATGGGTCTCCAAAGAAAAAATTATAGATGCGTTATGGCCGGAATATACGGAAGAAAAAGCAACCACTCATTTGCATACATCGGTATATCAGATTCGGAAGTTGCTCAAAGAATGGGGTATCACTACCAAGCTGGAATATGCACAAGAAGGATATCGATTGAATCAAGAAGGTATTATGAATGATGTAGATCGATTTGAAGCAGGCATTCAAGCGGACAAAGATTATGCCGAAGATTGCTATCATCAAAATGAACACTTGTTATCGTTATATCGAGGTGATTATTTAGAAGAACATGATTATCCATGGGCAAGTATTCGTCGCCAAAATTTATTGCAAGCTTATATGAATCTATTGTTCACCACCGCTCAATATGAGATCAATCATAATCGGGAACAGCAAGCTATTCAGCGTCTATTAAGCGCATGGCAAAAAGATCCGTATTCAGAAGAAATTTGCCGATTGTTAATGACTGCTTATGCCAGTATCGGTCATTATGCTTTGCTAACAAGTTGCTATCGAAGTTTTGTGAATTTACTACAAGAAGATCTAGGCATTGAACCTCAAAAAGAAACGATACAATTATATCAACGACTTCACCAATAAATGACCAAATATATAATTATAAAAAGGATAGGGGGTTCGCGATGGCGCATTATCGTGGACGTGATATCAGTCGGTATTCGCTGTATATCTGTTGCATCAGTCTGCTAATGATGGTGGCTTGGGGATGGGGAGCTGTACAAGATGTTCAAGCAGCCGAACAATCTACTTCATCAGACAGCTTATCATCGCCTGTTGTACTAGCAGGGTCATCAGTGGATCTAGCGGATGTAGGTGTGAATATTCTAGCAGGGTGGCTAACAGGGACGACCACAGCGATGGAATATAGCATAGATTCTACTAACGGCACCAATGGTACATGGGTTCAAGCAGAAATGATCGTTACACCTGTACAATGGCAACCGGGTTATCTGTATATTCGAGAACAAGCAGATCCTACTAATATTCGCTTAGTAGCGGTTATACAGTTGGGTAGAGATGGCGCTTATATATTTGTCGATCCTACCATAACATCTATTGCCCCAACGACTGTAGATTCGTCGCTTGCAGAACCTGTTATCGGATCACCGGATTCCGCAGATATGGCAACGACTCCTATGGTTACGAATGAAGAGAATAGTATGGAGACGAAGCCGCTAGTTACAATTGACCCGGCTACAGATTCTACTTTGCCTACCATCCACATCAACAATCTTTTAGCGATTCAACAACTAACAGCGAACAATGATCATCAATTAACGATTTCAATCCCAAAAGATCAACCATCGATTCAAGTACCAATTGAAGGTTCATTATTACAAGCATTGTATGAGCAACAGGGTTCGCTGATAATTGTGTGTCCGCAAGTAACGTACACTTTGCCTATCGCTATACTACCGCAACAACAGTTAATTCAATCATTTACCAACCCGCCATCAGCGGTCACTCCGATTACGCTAATTATCAATATCAGTACACCATCCAGTAGTGAGTTAGCACCTTTGCAATCTATTGTGAACCAACAAGGGCTGACGATGATCGGTTCTCCGGTAGGTATTCAATTACATGCTGAATATAACGGACAGACAGTAGCCGTGAATCCGCAGGGAAGTGACCAAAGTCTCGACGTAACAATGTCAGTACCGAATACAACCTCTACTCCTTCTGCTAATGCTACAGCCACTACAGCGATTGTGTATCACAGTGATCAGACGATCAATCCTGTTCCTACAGTGATCTCACCCTCATCAGCAGACAGTCAATCACTAGCACGTATTCATGGATGGAGTAACGGTATCTATGCACTGATAGCTCATCATCCATCTTTTGTCGATATGACTACACATTGGAGCCGTACAGATGTGAATGATATGGCTGCAAGGCTTGTCGTAACAGGGGAAAAAGGAGGAGTCTTTGCACCGGATCGACTGGTAACCCGGGCGGAATTTGCAGCGATGATTGTTAGAGCACTGGGATTGTCGGCGGAACCTAGCAAAATTACTTTTTCCGATGTGAATGATTCTGATTGGTATGCTGGTGTGATTGGCAGTGCAAGTAATCATGGATTGATCGAAGGATATAACGATACTACGTTTCGCCCGAATCAACAGATTACCCGCGAAGAAGCAAGCGAAATATTGAGTCATGCGATGAAATTAACAGGCTTGAGTACAGATATTACGACCAATGAAGCCAATGCACAGCTAAGCGGTTTTTCTGATCGCAAGCAAGTCTCCAATTGGGCTGTGCCTGCACTGGCTTTGGCTGTCAAATATCATATTGTTGAAGGAAATCAAGGAGCTATAGAGCCACAAAGCGATGTGTCACGTGCACAAGCAACAACCATGATTCGCCGATTGTTACAACGATCTGGTTGGATCTGATCCAACTTAACTGAAATAAAGACTACAATACAATAAAAGCCTATCCCTAAAATGTATCATAATAGGGGTAGGCTTTTGTCATAGAGCTAGTGTTCATTGATCGCATCCTGTAACCAACGGGCACGATATACTTCAGGCGAACAACCAACCATTTGTTTGAATAATCGGCTAAAATGAGTCAATTGCTTGAATCCTACCAATCGACTAGCTTCAGTGATCGATAGATCGGATTGATATTGCAATAATAAAGTAGCTTGTGTAATCCGCCGATTGTATAGATATTTGAATACTGTAGTTCCTGTCGATTGCTTGAACACACTCGCAATATAAGGCTTGGATAAATGAAGATGATCGGCAATATCATCCAGAGTGATATCGTTCATATAATGAGCTTCGATATAATCCAGAATCGCTTGCGCATATCCTGATTTTCCAATCCGTTCATAAGTGATATGTTCTTGCTTACAACGTTCAGCAAGCAGTGATAGTAGATCACACATCCGCATTATAAATCGCAAAGATACTTTTTCATTTGGCTGAGGAGCGATCTGTTGTAGATAAGCTAACGACTGCTCCCATTCTGCTTGTTGTTCTGGATTGAGAGACAGCCGACAATTTCCGATATGTTCAAAAGGATACAGCAATTCCGAGATATGTTCAGGTTGAATATAATTGTGTAACACCGCTGGATCGAAATGCAAAATCGAGCGAATATACGGTTGATCAGGTGCAGGATGAGGGCGATGCAAAGTCATACCATGCATCAATAACACATCGCCCGGACGCAGATCATAGCTACGATCTCCTATAATGTAGGTGCACACGCCTGCATGAAAATAATAAATCTCATAATGTAAATGAGAGTGGAATCCGTCTACAGTCGGTGGCTGAAAAGGCATTTCCGAGCGATATCCATAAGTCACAGACTGGTCTAAGCGCAATGTATTAGGCATCTTGCCAGTATACCTCCTGCAATGGGGTCTATTCATCAGATGATCTTGACTCCATTGTAACACTGGCAAAGAGCGCTAGGACAGACGATTGGCCAAAGGAGCAGTATTAAATCCTTGTAGTGCGTTTGTTCTTTTCCACGCTTGCTGTTGCGCGAGCAGACATAATTCAGCGGCTTTGAACGCATGCTCTTGAGTCATCGCATGTTCAGTTCGCTCTAATACATCTAGAATCAACTGACCGAAAAATGGAAAGCCTACTTTACCTTTGACTTCAAAATGATATTCCCCTTCATGATTAACAAGATAGACATGATCACCTGCATTATCCCGAGCAATATCTACATACTTACGCAGTTCAATATAACCGTCTGTCCCTAGAATGGTAGTGCGTCCATCTCCCCATGTGCTAAGACCTTCAGGCGTAAACCAATCTACACGCATATACCCTGAAGCACCACTATTGCCTAGCAATGAAATTTCACCGAAATCTTCTAGTTCAGGATACTGCTGATGATGAAAATTAGCGACACGACTATGCTGAATTGTCGCATCTGTAGAGCCGGTAAATGTCAAAAACTGCTCAATCTGATGACTGCCAATATCACAAAGAATACCGCCATATCGTTCACGCTCAAAAAACCAATCCGGTCGCTTTGTTGCTTGCAAGCGATGTGGGCCTGTACCCATAACCTGTACTATTTGTCCGATAGCACCTTGTTGAATAAGTTGCTCTGCATAGACAGCACTTTCTACATGCAGGCGCTCGCTATAATAGACCATATATTTGCGTCCACTACGAACAGTTTCGACTTTAGCTTGGGTTAATTGTTCTAATGTGGTGAAAGGCGCTTTGTCGGTAAAATAATCTTTGCCAGCTTGCATCACCTGTATGCCAAGCGGTCCCCGATCTGATGGAATAGCAGCGGCAGCGACCAGAAGAATCTTTTCATCTTGTAAAATATGTTCTAATGTTGGCGCCACGCTCACTTGAGGAAATTGCTTGCAAAATTGCTGTACTTTGAGCGGATCAGGATCGTATACCCATTTTAGCGTAGCACCGGCTTGTATCAATCCTTCGCACATTCCGTAGATATGCCCGTGATCCAGTGCAGCCACAGCAATTTGACATTGATCGGGTGCACAGACCGGCTGGGATCGATATTCACTAGTTGGTGCGTAGAACATACCGTCTTTTTGCGAATGACTCATAGTGTAATCTCCTTAACATAGCTTGGTTTGGTTTCTATTATTTATAAGTAGCACTTAGATCAGCAGGCAATTCATCTGCCGAAGAATCAGGCTTGGCAATAGAAGATTGCTGTTTGCGTTGCTCCAATTCATGCTCAAATTGCTCTTCACTCACAGGTAGTTCTACCCAATCATCGATCCATGTCGACAAATACATCGCATTGGATAGACTTAGACCACGAATCCCTTCTTCGCCGGGAGCAATCAATGGAGTACCATGCTGAATACTTTCAATCCAATTGCGTATAATGCCAGGATGTCCAGTCTCATTTCCTTCAATCGGAATCTCACATTTCCAACATTCAGGATGTCCGAACTTGCCTGTATAATTTTGATTAAATACCGTCTCGGATTCACGCAAACGCCAGAAAGTTAACGTATCGTTTTCGATCACAATTTTGCCTTGATCGCCTGTAATTTCAAATCGATTACTACCCGGATATTCGCCTGTAGTTGTAATAAAAACGGCTGTTGCGCCATTCTCATATTCTGCATAGGCGGTCACATCATCTTCCACTTCAATATTGCGATATTTACCGAACTGGCAAAAAGCACGTATTCGGGTCGGCATCATCCCTGTTGTCCATTGCAACAAATCAAGCTGGTGCGGACATTGGTTAATCAATACACCACCGCCTTCACCACTCCATGTTGCCCGCCAACCACCGGAATCGTAATAACTTTGCGAGCGATACCAGTTCGTAATAATCCAATTCAGACGTCTGATCTCTCCTAATTCTCCTGAAGAAATCAAGTCTTTTAATTTGATATAAAGTGGATTGGTGCGTTGATTGTACATAATCGAAAATACACTACCACTTGCTGCTGCCGCTTCGTTCATTTCCCGTACTTGTCTGGTGTATACGCCAGCAGGTTTTTCTACAAGAACATGAATACCTTTGGCAAATGCGAGCGCGGCTTGTCTGGCATGATCATAATGTGGAGTTGCCAGAATCACTGCATCTACTGTTCCAGAAGAGAGCATGTCTTCGGCATTGCTCCAAAATGCAATAGTCGGTGATAGCTGTTCACTTACCCAATCACGCATCATTTCGCGAATATCACAAACAGCGACCAGTTCTGCACCGATAATCGTCCCTGATAATAATGTACGAGCATGAGCACTCCCCATATTCCCGACACCAATAATGCCTACACGTATAGTAGAAGATGTATCTTTCATCGTTGACCCTCCTTGATAGACTGTCCGGCAAGTTCACGAAATGATCTGGCAAAATACGATAACATCTCAAACGAATCCATTTGCCCGCTAAAATCTTCAACACCCAGATAACCGTCATAGCCTACACTTTGCAAATCGCTAATGATCTGTTGCCAGGGCACAATTCCTTCAAGCATAGGTGCCCACTGACACTGCCATTGCTGATCTTGCTGAATCCATGCTGCATTTTTGACATGAACATGAGCGAGATAAGGCCCTAGCAATTGAAGCCCCATCCGGTAATTTTCATATCCTTCATGTACCATATTGCCGGGATCGTATAACACACCTACATACTGTGGATCCAGATGTTCGACCAGACGTAACGCCGCAGAAGCACTAGCAGCAATCGTCTGATGATGGGTCTCTATTAGAGCTTGAATCCCGTATTGTTGAGATAATTCTTGTACACTGGAAAGGTAACGGGTAGCTTCTGCATCCAGATCGCGATAATGACGGCTACGATCATACATGGGTACACCGACACGCATCATCGAAGCCCCTAATTGGCTGGCAGTGGCAAACGCATGATGGGTACTATCCAGATCCCCACATTTCAGATAAGGAACAAGAGCAATCGACTCTAATTGATGTTGTTGTACAGATTGCTTGATAATAGAAACACTAGGTTCAGTATGTTCTGGATCAATCGAACAACGATTATGTCGCCAAAAAGAAGGAACTTCTGCTTGCGCATCTTGCGGAATAGCAGCAAAGCGCCACTCAATCCCGTCTATACCTGCCTGTGTAGCTGCTGTTATTAATTGTTCTGGTGTAAGATCAGGCGTACATACAGTAAACACTGAAAGTTTCATACGTAAATAGTCAGCTCCTTCATCATCGGTTAGGATAAAAACAAATACATTGATTTGCACAATGTACCATGTATTTGTATCCAATAAGAGGATCGAAGCGTAGAAGTAGAATAAGGGATAAACAAAAGAGAAAAGCGGTTAGTGTGAGATAAATGAATAACGGGTAAATATACAGTAACGACATACATAGATACCGAAAGGATGAAAACAATGAGTATGATGAAAGCTGTAGGAGTAACCCGTTATTTGCCAATTGATCAACCGGATAGTCTATTGGATGTAGAAATACCCAAACCATCTGCTAGCGGACGTGATCTGCTTGTGCAAGTTCAAGCGATTTCGGTGAACCCGGTGGATACAAAGATTCGAGCACCCAAAGATCAAGTCGAGGAGAATCCTCGTATTCTAGGCTGGGATGTAGCTGGAACTGTTGTTGAAGTAGGAGAGCATGTGACCGATTTTCAGATCGGGGACGAAGTCTTTTATGCAGGAAGTGTGACAAGAGCAGGAGGTAACAGTGAATACCATCTGGTTGATGAACGTATTGTAGGTCATAAGCCGAAGTCACTTGATTTCTCTGCGGCTGCCGCACTGCCGTTAACATCACTGACAGCATGGGAAGCTATTCATGAACGTCTGGGTATCTCTGAGGATGCGTCAGCGAACTCGGGTCAGACGATTCTGATTATCAATGCCGCAGGTGGTGTTGGTTCTATCGCTACACAGATTGCTCAGCAAGCAGGCCTAACAGTGATCGGTACAGCGTCTCGTTCAGAGACAACCGATTGGGCTAGAGCACATGGAGCTGATCATGTAATTAATCATCATGATGAATTTGTTCCTCAATTGCAAAAGATAGGTATCTCTGATGTGAATTATATTTTATGCTTAAATCATACTGATCAACACTGGCAACATATGGCGGATGCGATCGCTCCTCAAGGCAAAATCTGTTCGATTGTAGAAACAGAGGAACCGATTGATCTGGAAGCACTCAAAAATAAAAGTGCTACCTTTGTGTGGGAATTTATGTTCACCCGTTCAATGTATGAGACAGACGATATGAACGAGCAAGGTGTGATTTTGAACCGGATTGCGACTCAGATTGATGAAGGCAAGCTTCGCACGACAGAGACGAAGCGTCTGCGTCCGATTAATGCGGCTCAATTGCAAGAAGCTCATCGTTTGCTAGAAGCAGGAGATATGATCGGCAAATTGGTATTAGAAGGCTTTGAATCTTAATCAATATCTTGATCTATATACAGGAGGCACAGGATGAGTACGAATGAACAGCTCAAAGCAACGATTCGCAAAACAGCAGATGAAGCGTTCGACAAAGAAATGGATGAGATTAACCGCCAGATGAAAGATGAAGTATTGATCGCTTTGATCGGCGATGTAAATGCAGGGAAATCTTCTACTATTAATCGCATTGTAGGCGAAGAGGTCGCAGGCGTAGGTGCAGAACCTGGAGAGACTACAGAGATTAAGCCTTATGCTTATCGGGAAAAAATTATTTTTATCGATACACCGGGATTGAATGATGTGAATTTAAGCAATTCTGCGGTTACCCGTGAATACTATCGCAAAACAGATGTAGTTCTTTTTTTCCTCAATGCCGCAGGAACAGTCTACTCGGAAGCGGAAAAAAATTCGTTACAAGCGTTAGAGAAAATCAATAGCAATATTATTATTGTACTGAACAAAATTGATGCGGCAGATGAGATTGATCGTCTGGTTCGTCGTATTCAACAAGAAACCGGTCATAAATATCAGGTGATTCCTGTGTCTTCACGTACCGGACAAAATATCGATACACTACGTGATAGTATATTGGATTTGTTGAAAAAAAAAAGTAAAGACATTTTATTCGCCCGTACGATCAAAGAAAAGTCGTCAACCGCCAACAAATGGATTATTGGCGCGGCTACTTCGGCGGGGGCGGTAGGAGCGGCACCGATTCCGGGCGCTGATATTATTCCGATCACTGCTATTCAGATAGGTCTGTTAACTCGATTAGCTGCGTTATACAACAAGCCGATTAGTCGGGAAACAGCTAAAGAAATTGTGATTACCGCTATTGTCGGTAATCTAGGCAAAAGCTTATTTGCTCAAGTGCTCAAAATCTTCCCAGGAGCAGGTTCTGTAGCCGGAGCAGGGGTAGCAGGTGCGATTACACTGGCACTCGGGTATTCTGTCAAATACGCATATGAACGCAATATCGAAGTAACTCCCGAAACGGTAGGCAGATTGTATAAAAAATTCCGTGAACGTACCAAAAAGCAAGATGTATCTCAAATCACATCATTAGATGATCCCAAGTAACGATAATGATGTGAATCGAAAGGCTGGATAATGTATTGAAGGCATTACAACGCATACAAGGGCATATGATGCGCTGGATTCAAGAACGACACTTTTCCGAAGGACAGTTGATTCATGAGCGCTATAAAATTTGCCGTCGTTTGGGCAAAGGTAGCTATGGTGTCACTTATCTATGTGAAGATATCCAGACCGCGCAGATCTGTGTTTTGAAAAGAGTGTATCCTTTGCGTGGTGGTCATATGCGAGCACAATTGATCTATGAACGTGAATGCAGAGCGATGAGTGCAATAGATCATCCTAGCATTCCGTCATTGCTAGATACATTTCAGTATCATCATTATCATTGTCTGGTGATGGAATATATTGAAGGGCATAATGTAGGTGAATGGATTTTTGAAGAGGGGCTTACCTTTACAGAGCTTCAATCGTTACAATGGATCAAGCAACTAGTAGAGATTGTAACAGTGATTCATCAACAAGGATGGGTACATCGAGATATTAGTCTATCCAATGTGATCTATCATCAGCATAAAGTCTATTTGATCGATCTAGGATTAATGTGGCAACAAGGAGAAGGAACAGCAGATGTCGCTCTGCTTGATGAACTGGTGAGTGGCGATCAGGAAGAAAAGCGGATTAGACGTGCACTAGATGTAACGAGTGATTTTTACGGATTAGGGCATTTGTTATTATTTCTTCTCTATAGCTACGAAGAAGAGGGAAATTCACATTCTTCACTAACAGATCGTCAAGAACGTAGCTGGGAAGAGGAATTACAACTTCATCCACGTACACATCAGATGATTCGCAAAATGCTTTTGGTAGCGCCAGAGCAACCGTATCAGCATATTGATGAGATTGTGCAAGATATCGATCGGATTATTACAGATTTGGAATCTTTACCTGCCAACAACAGCACATACCTAAATATCCCGCCAGTCTAATATCGGATGTATCTACGATAGACTGAGCGGGATATTTGTGATGTGAAGATAGCTAAATATACATAAGAACATGATAGCGGTATTAGCTACTGCTGTACGAACTAGAGGAACGCTTCCCCCGATAATGACCACGTCCATGTTGATTGTGGAATCCTCCACGACGATAACGATCACTACTGCTATACGAACGACGACGATTTTTTTTAGATGAAATGATTTGCTTGATAATACTTTTCAGAATACCCATAATCGTTAGCTCCTTTATGTGCTTTTTTGGTTACTATTTGTATTGCTGTCACATGAATGAAGATGAAGTAGGTCATATGGCATGATAAACGTTTAACATATCTGCATTAAAAATCGTTGTTTTTCCTCTTCATCTCTCCTTTTTACGAAAGATACACGATAAGGTTTCTAAATTTTATAGCAATTGCTACGAGAACGACACAATATCTACATGTGGACAAAACGTTGTTGTAACAACGTTTTGCTCGTATTTCTATATTATGTAAGCCCTTTATAAAAGAAGTTACATAAAAATTGAATCACGCAAAATTTAATTTTATGAATTAAATTAGAAAAAAATATAAACAATAGTGATTCAAATGTCGAAAAAAAGTATATATTAAAATATATATAGTTATTAAGAACTAATCCTAATAGATTATTAAATGTCGAAAAAAGTATTATTATTAGTCTATTATTCTATAAAAGGCTAAATTAGTCTTTTAATTAGTGATTTAATCACCTGTCGTTAGTCACATAGAGTATCAATCAGAATTTATATTAAGAGGAGTTAATCATTACTATGAAATTATTTCGAAATATAACCGGGAGTCTGTTCTCGCGGATATTATCTATTGCTGCTGTATGTATTATATTGTCTATGCTGGTTTCTATTGTTACTGTAGGAATTATGACTACTCGTTCGTATGAGTCGATGAACACCAATTCATTAACACGTGTAGCCAATGAGAAAGTTACTGAACTTCAAATGGCTGTAGCAGCTCAACAGACATTAGCTAGCTCAATCGCTAAAGAAATTTACAATGTCGACTTTTTTCAAAATCTTACCGCAACAGGCGTAGTGAATACAACTAACTTCAATCGTATTCAAAGCAACCTTAATGAAAAATTGCAAAATTCAAATGGATTGTATGAAAATATATTTTTCTCGTATCAAGACAAAGTATTCTTAGATGGTCTTGCTGGAAAATCTCAAGGTACCGACTTGATCTCGACTTCACCGTGGTACAAAAAAGTGCTAGAAAGTGGCAATCCGATGGTATCGGATACTCAGATTTCACCAGTTACAGGTAACCCTGTTATCGTAGTTGTCGAACCTGTCAAAAACCCGACTACCAATAAAGTGTTAAACGTATTTGCTCTTCCACTGAATATCAATATATTACTAGACGGCATTACTGAAAAAGAAAAAGAACAAACGATCAGTACTATCGTGACCAATGATAAAGGGGTAGTTATCGCCTCACAAGATGCGAATCAAGTGCTCAAAACAGACTTTACGAAATTGAATAATGAAGATGGTCTGCAAAATATTACGACTGCTGAAAATGGTACAGGGTATGTAACGATCGATGGAGTACATTATCTAGCTTCGTTTGTAAAAGATGATGTTCTTAAAATGAATGTAGTAACGTTCTTACCGGTTAGCAGTTATATGAGTGATCTATATAGCATTTTAACAACGATTATCGTGATTACGATTATTGCTCTATTGATTGCTTTGGTAGTTCTGTTCCTAGTCGTACGCAGTATTGTCAAACCGATTCGTCTAGCTTCCGAACAATTAGAAATGATGTCTCAAGGAGACTACTCGCAAACATTGCCTTTGCAATATGAAAATAGTGTAGGTGAAACAGGAGTTCTGATTCGTTCTATGAACCGGATGCACCAGTTTACGAAGCAAGTGGTTCAATCGGTTAGCGAAGAATCCAAAAAGCTAAAAGAAGCAAGTAATACAGCGCATACGATGTTTATGGATATGGACAAAGAGTTGCATGATGTCTCAGCGACAACACAAAATATGTCTGCTGGTATGGAAGAAACAGCCGCTTCTGCACAACAAATCAATGCGTCAACCGAAGAATTTGAAAAAGCGATTGAGTCTATTGCTAAAGGTGCGCAAGAAGGTGCAGAAGAAGCAAATATTATTAGTAAACGTGCGACTGATTTCAAAGTAGCTTTGGAAAAATCGGTTGCTGAAACTGGCGTAGTCTATGAAGAAGTGAAAATAGGATTAAATGAAGCTCTAGAACAATCCAAATCTGTAGATACTATCAAAGAGTTAAGCGATTCGATCCTACAGATTACTAAACAAACCAATTTACTAGCGCTTAATGCTTCGATTGAAGCTGCAAGAGCGGGTGAAGCGGGTCGAGGATTCGCTGTAGTGGCAGAAGAAATCCGCAAATTAGCGGATGCTTCTAAAGACACTGTAGGTCAGATTCAAGTGATTACGAACAACGTAACCGATTCTGTAGGCAACTTACAGCACTTTACACAACGTCTAATCGGTCTACTAGCAGGCAACATTTCAGAAGATTATGCAATGATGAACAAAACTAGCGAATCGTATATGAATGATGCGACGTATATCGACCGTATGGTGTCTGAATTTAGCGCAACCAGTGAACAATTAAGTGCTTCTGTACAGAATCTAGCTCAAGCGATCAATGAAATTTCGATCTCTAACAATGAGTCTGCTGAAGGCACAGAAGAGATTGCAGACAAAACAACAGTTGTAGTTCACAAAGCGAATGAAATTGCAGAAGAAGCGAAGAAAACAAATGATAGTGCAGATCGTCTGAACCAATTGATTCAACGCTTCAAAATCTAATTAGACGGAATGCCAGTATTGTAAAAGTGGTCCTTGTGATCCGTATATAGGGTCCATTTTCGGAAGAGGAACATGTGAGATTTCAGCTAAAGCTGTCGCATGTTCTTTTTCTGTTTCTGTCGCTGTGCGAGTATTGTAAGACATTCCGTCAGGATAAGCGCCAACAATGCGAAAGTCAGGACTAGCAGATATACGCTTATGCCCTGTACCCGCAGGTAGAACAACGACATCACCTGCATACATGGTGAATAATTGACCTTCTTCTCCGCCTAGCTGAACAGTAACTTGTCCGCTGATCACGCCTAATACCTCATGTGCATTGCTATGATAATGATGGTAATTAAATACACCGTTTGTCCAGCTATTTAACCAATGATTCTGATTGAAAATAGATTCAGTATCTGTCGGCTTAGATTGCAGTGCTTGTGGATACAGTAGTACAGGCAATGTCGGATGATTGGGTATTCCATGATTCGCTTCAAAATAATACGTTTGGACAGAATGATCAGTCATATCTTTATAACCTCCTTAAATACATGTATACATATACAATATCACTATACACAAAGTGACATAAACTGCCGATAATACATGCAGGGAATAATGAACAAGAAAGGGGTAATCTATCGGACAAAGGGGTAATACCTATGAATATTTCTTCAGTAACATCAAGTGCTTACCAGGCAGCTTCTACTGCAACGACAACAGACACGAGCGCACTTGAAAAGCAAAAAACAGCGCTACAAGCACAATTAACCAAATTACAAAGCAGTACAGACAAAAAAGACAGCGAACAACAGATCAAACAAGTGCAACAACAGATTCAACAAATCGAGCGCCAAATCGCTCAAGCGAGTGCCAAGTCAAGTGGTAGCGATTCGTCAGATACGGGTACAGCCTCTACCGATTCAACTGATTCTACAAGCAGTACCGGTTCAACAGCCAAAGCAGCGATTCAATCGCTCAAAGATGTACAAGAAGCTGTTCGCAAAACACAAGAAGAAGAAAAAGCAAAACGCAGTACAGCCGATATGGGTGTAGGCGGATTGCTAGATATCACTGTCTAATAAACGTATATCTGAATTTTGAAAAGCTATCTTTCCTTGGAGATGGCTTTTTTTGTGATATTCACTGCTGAAATGAATTGCAACATTATGAACATTTTCATCGAAAATAGGTATTTCTGAAAATATATGATTTACAGTATCAAAATGATAGTGTTAGGATAACTAATAATCAGTTTGACCATTACACGCATGGAGCACAGAGGAGTATGTAGCAAATGAAAGAATATGTCGTTAGTCGGATGTACAAAGCTTCAGCAGGAATGGCAAATGCGGTTCTCGTTACACTGGGGATCGGATTACTTTTTGAGACATTTGGTAAATTTCTTGGATGGGACACACTGATCGCTATCGGATCGGTTGCAAAAATATTGCTTGCTCCCGCATTAGGCGCAGGGATTGCTTTCCAATTGGGTGGCAATACACTGGTTCTTTTTAGTGCCATGATCGCAAGTACGATTGGTGGAGCAGCACTTCATCTCAATGTAGAAGGCGGCATGACATTGGTTCCCGGGCAACCGATCAGTGCTGTACTGGCAGCGATTGTAGCTACATATGTAGGGAAGCGAATCACCGGACGTACCAAACTTGATATGATGGCGATTCCGTTAGGAGCTGTATTTGTCGGTGGTTTGGTCGGAGCAGGGCTGGCAGCAGTAGTGACTCCATTGTTGATTACGATCAGCGCAGGCATTACTCAATCTGTACAGGGTTCTCCTATTTTGGCTTCGATGGCGATCTCATTAGTATGGAGTATATTGTTAATGTCTCCTGCATCCTCAGCAGCGATTGCGATTGCTTTGAAATTAGATCCAGTCTCTAGTGCAGCGGCATTGATTGGTTGTACGGTACAGTTTGTTGGATTTACATTAATGTCTGCTCGCCAAAATGATGCAGGCGGAATTATAGCACAGATTCTAGTTACGCCAAAAGTACAATTTCCGAATCTGGTCAAAAATCCGCGGTTGGTGTTACCTACGTTTATCGCAGCTATTATTTGTGCTCCGATTGCAACACTGGTATTCCATTTTCAAGCGTCATATGAATTAGCAGGATTAGGCTTGAACTCGATGATTGCACCGTTAAATATTTTGGCAACACAAGGAGCAAGCGCCTTTAT
Source organism: Paenibacillus sp. PsM32 (assembly GCF_030433815.1). Taxonomy (NCBI): domain Bacteria; kingdom Bacillati; phylum Bacillota; class Bacilli; order Caryophanales; family Paenibacillaceae; genus Paenibacillus; species Paenibacillus sp. PsM32. Next base: position 342,425 of record NZ_JARUWY010000004.1, read on the forward strand.
CATCTATCTCATGATCGGCGTGTTATTACCAGCAATCATTACGTTGGTGCTGTATTATGTACTCAAAAAAATTGGCTGGGCCAAAACAGGGGATCTTCACATGGAAGTACAATAGGTGTAAACAGATAAGTAGAATTTGATGTGATTGTCATGATCTATTCGATTATATATGTTTGATCTGTGCTCGTAACAATCGATTTACCGTTTCCCGTCGTACCCCGATTAATTGTCCAATCTCATCTTGAGTCAAAATAGCAGTAATCGGAATATCGCTTAGATAATTCTGGAACCAGCTCTGTAAATGAGTCAATTTGTCGGCTGGAGCAATCTGGGTTAATTGATCTATCCGTTGTTGCATCATGCGCAGTTTGTCTTGCAGTTGTATCGCAATATCACGGTAGCGAAGCGGTTCACGTTCCAATTGAGCATACCATTCTGTAGCAGGAATCGGTTCGACTTCACTGGTCGTTAACGCAATCGCTGTACCGTGATATGCCATCGGGCTAATTAACGAATGATGTGGAATCGTCTCACCGGGCACAATAATATTAAATAAAATATGATTGCCATCTTCATGCAGACGTACAATTTTGAAAAGTCCGCTTGTAATATGATAAAGTCCACCATGTTCTCCCTGGCGGAACAAAAACTCACCTTTATGTAAAATCATCATTTAACCTCTTTTCGATAGTTTGCTAAAGCTATTTTACTGTATAGATGCAGTAAAATAGCTTTTTTATTTGAAAATATGTATAGGGCGAGCAAGAGAACAAACGATATTATAAAAATATATTCATTACCGTAAAATATCTTTAACAAATACGCTAGACAGCATCTTCAAGCCGACGTATACTATTGTCAACTCATTAGTAAAGAACATTTACTAATTACAAAAAAAGTTCAAAGGAGCATGTCATGTTACTATCTATCGGCAATCCGCAAATGATCCGCAATCTGAATGAATATTTGATTTTGGAAGTGATTGTGCAACACGATAGCTTATCACGAGCAGAGATTAGTCGGCGTACAGGCTTGAGTAAGCCTACAGTCTCTTCAGCGGTGCAGAATTTATTGCAACATCAATTAATTGCAGAAATAGGACAAGATGATAGCCATCAGCAGGGACGCAAAGGGCAATTGCTTTCATTTAATCCGACTGTATTTTATATTGTAACACTTGATATCGGAGCAGATTATATTCGCACCGGATTAACAGATCTAGCAGGGAATATTATTCAGACAGGGCATTTTCCTCTTGATGCTTCGTATAACGGGCAGGATATGTTAGAACATCTCAAACAGCATATGGATCGGTTAATTGCCGACGCGAATATCGGATGGGATCATGTACGCTTTTTGTCAGCAGGGATTCCAGCAGTAGTACATCCTGAAAATGGAACGATTCATACGTTACTTCCTCAATTTGAACAATATCATTCGGTATTATCCTCTTCTTCACTAGCTTCTTTGTTTCCTTGTGAAATCCTACTTGATAATGATGTGAATCTGGCAACTATCGCTGAAAAAGAATATGGCGCGGCTCAATCAGTAGAGCATATCGTCTATGTATCTTTGGGTGAAGGTGTCGGAGCAGGAATTATGATCGACAGTAAATTATATCGTGGATTATCTGGATCAGCAGGTGAAATGGGACGATGCCTTTCCCGAGCTGGAGATAATGAGCGCTTAGAAGAACAGATCGGTGGCGCAGGAATTCGTCGTCTTATTCAGCAATATAGTGACTCTCATTCTGATTCGGACACAGCAGATACTATTCGTCATTGGAATATAGAGATGTTGATGAATCAAGCGCGTCAAGGCAATGCTGATGCACACAACATTATCGAGCAATACGGTCAACAATTATCACTATCTCTGATCAATCTAGCATCGATGTTAGCACCTGAAATGATTGTATTTGGTGGTGAGATTGGAGAGTATGCAGATGTATTTATCCCTACTATTCAGAAGCAGATGGAGCAGTATGCTCCGGTATGCCCTCAATTAACGACAACGATGTTAACTGGCAAAGGGGTTATTCAAGGAGCCGCATGGTCAGGGATTCATCGAGCATTTCAATATATACGAGAAGATATGTTAGTCGTTGGCGGTAAAATGTTATTTGCAGAGCAGGGGGAAAAAGAATGACTGTAGGCTTGATGATCGGTATTGATATCGGTGGAACCAAAACATTAATGATCGTAACAGATCGGAATGGAGCTATACTGGCACAACAAAAACAACCTACGATACAAGCAGAGCAACCGTCAACTTTTTTTGCTTTGTTATTTGAACAGGTGGATCAGCTACTGGCTACGATCGATCGCACGATAACAGATGTTGAAGCGATAGGAATGGGACTTCCAGGAGCAGTCAATATCGAGACAGGTGTTATCACTCATATTCCTGCATTGCCGTTAGATGGAGTGTCATTGCTAGAACAGATTCAACCTTTTTATGAGGGTGCTCTTTATCTGGATAATGATGTGAATGTAGCGGCTCTTGGAGAACACTGGCAAGGTGCAGGCATCGGGAAAAAGCATCTGATTATGCTCACAGTAGGCACAGGAATCGGTGGAGCGATCATTTTGCATCATCAATTGTTTCGTGGTGCGGATTATACCGCCGGTGAAGTCTCTTATTTGGTGGTCGATCATCAGCCAGAACAGGTATCGTCAGCCACAGCGAATAGTCAGGAATTTGGACGATTCGAATCACATGCGTCAGGTACAGGCATTGGTGTATATGCAAGACAATGGTTAACCGAGCATAGAGCAGATCATACTCATCCGATTGTAGAACATGCAGGCGGTCAGATCGAGCAGGTGAATGCTGTAGATGTATTGCGATTGGCTCAAGCAGGGCATCCCGATGCACAGCAGATTATGACTGTACCGATCGATTATATGGCAGTAGGAATAGCTAATATGATTTCGTTACTAAATCCAGAATGTGTCGTTATTGGTGGCGGTGTAGCGGATTCTTCTTATTATATTGAGCAATTACATCAACGGATTGGTCATTTTACCCCAATTCAGACTCAACTGGTGCCTGCGGTATTAGGCAATACAGCGGGTGCGCTTGGAGCTGTCTATGGTGTACTACATCATCCATTAGCAATCTACAAACATAGCCGTTAGGTCAAAAGGAGCCGATCATAATGATTTCGATATGGAGTGCTAAATTAAAAGGAATACGGGACTCCTCGAAGCGGCTAGCAGATCAATGGACAGAGGAACAATCACCCAAAGATGTACTACTACGGATTCGTAGCTTTTATCTGCTGGCAGGACTAGCTGGAGGTATATTTAATCCTTATTTATCTTCGATGCTTGTAGGTGGAGGGCTGGGAAGTGGACAGGTCGGCTTATTGCTATCGATAGGTACGTTTATCTCGATTCTGGTACAGCCAGTATGGGGATTAATCGTTGACCGTTTTCAACAAATGAGATTGGTTTTGCTGTTAAGTGTAGCGATTCCAGGATTGTTATCGATTTTGTATCAAAGCCCGTACTTTCTCATTCTAATTATGGTCTATACGATCTCTACTGTATTTACAGCGACCCAAGCGCCTATGGCAGATTCGTATGCACTGGTTGCCGCGCAAAAAGCCAATACTACCTACGGAGCGATCCGTTTTCTTGGTAGTGCAGGTACAGCAGTTGGAGGTTATTTAGGCGGATTGTATGTCAGTCAATATGATGTATCGCTGATCTGGATTCCGTTTATGTTGTTCAATGTGTTAGCGGCAATATTAGCATTCACGTTACCACGACGTTCAGATGAAAGCCGGATTCTCAATCAATCGCTTAGTGCAGGAATCAAAACATTATTAACGAATCGTTTGTTTTTATTTTTCCTCGGTGGTAGCTTGTTGGTGAACCAGACGTTAACAGCATTTAATTCTTATTTTGTGCTGTCTTTTCAAGATGCAGGGGGTACACTTCAACTGGCAGGAGTAGGATTGCTGATCGCTTCAGCAGCGAATATTCCATCTATGCTAATAGCCGCCAAAGTGATTCGCCGGATCGGGCATGAGAAAATGTTGCTGTTAGCGGCTTTTGCTTATATTTTGCGCTGGGGTATCCAGTGGTTATTTCCTGTTCCAACGGTTATGCTAGCTGTACAATTGTTACATGGTTTATCGTTCGGATTCTTTTATATTGCGGCAGTAGAATATGTATCACGCATTACATCCAAACATATGCAAGCGACCGGACAAAGTATTTTTAATATGGTGTTTGTCGGGATAGCAGGTATTATTGGTAATTTGCTCAATGGATATTTACTTGAGCTTGGCGGATCGCAAGCGATGAACCTTTCTTGCGTCATTAGTGCCTTACTGGGTTCTTTGTTATTATTATATGTAGCGGTGCACAGCCGTTATTCCTCTTCTGTTCCTCAATCTTAATCAATGATTATTTTATTTTTAA
>NZ_JARUWY010000050.1:0-257 GCF_030433815.1 Paenibacillus sp. PsM32
CTTTGGGCCCGGTTGGCCGGTCCGATTTTTTCGTGTACTGGATTTCCAACGGGGCCTTTCCTTCTGGCTAACCTTGAGTCCTTGTGGCTCTTGGCGAACCAGGACTTTTACTTTGAAAAAATTAGAGTGTTCAAAGCAGGCGTATTGCTCGAATATATTAGCATGGAATAATAGAATAGGACGTTTGGTTCTATTTTGTTGGTTTCTAGGACCATCGTAATGATTAATAGGGACGGTCGGGGGCATCAGTATTCAAT
>NZ_JARUWY010000051.1:0-257 GCF_030433815.1 Paenibacillus sp. PsM32
GAATATGTAATAAAAAATACACGTTTAGGTATTCCTATATTTTTGGCCGAAGAAGCTCCTCACGGACATATGGCTATTGGAACTACAGTATTCCCTACAGGCATAGGGCAAGCTTCAACTTGGAATCCTGCAAGATTAGAACAAATGTCGCAAGTAACAGCAAAGGAGGTTCGTTTGCAAGGGGCACATATTAGTTATGGTCCTGTATTAGACTTGTCAAGAGATCATCGTTGGTCGCGAGTGGAAGAGAGCTATGG
>NZ_JARUWY010000052.1:0-256 GCF_030433815.1 Paenibacillus sp. PsM32
CTTGTCCACCAGTCCCGGGGGTTTTGTTTTTTATTTTTTGGGGGGGGGAGGTGTAAGTATTTTAGTTGTGGGGGGTGGAGGAGATATAAAAAAACACCGAAAAATTTTTAAAATTTTTTTAAAAATTAAAAACCCGGCGTTAAATAATTGCAATAATTATGCTTTGTTTGAAAACTTTTTATAATTACATGTTCCATTATTGTGTCATTTATTTTTATTTGCCCGTTGTTGAGTACGTGCGTATATAATTTGCTAC
>NZ_JARUWY010000053.1:0-251 GCF_030433815.1 Paenibacillus sp. PsM32
GTACCTTGTTTATGCTGTTGTTCTAATCTCTGTTTTTTCTTTTATAACGGTGTGGCTTTTTAAATACTTTAATCAAGAAAAGCTAGCGCATGTTAGGATCACAAATATTTCCTATGATAGTGCAACCATTTCTTGGGTGAGTCAAAAAAAAGAGAAAGGATATGCGATTGTTTCTACAAATAGTCAATTTCTTGAATCAACAACAAGTGAGAAATATGCTGATGATCGTGGAGATGCGAAAAGATATACCC
>NZ_JARUWY010000054.1:0-250 GCF_030433815.1 Paenibacillus sp. PsM32
GTAGCAACAGAGCGTGCTAAACTGGGTGCTAAACAAAACCGTTTGGAATACACTTCAAACAACTTGGGTACAACAACTGAGAACTTAACAGCTGCTGAATCAAACATCCGTGATACAGACATGGCTTCTGAAATGGTTAAATTAACGAAAAACAATATCTTGGTACAAGCAGCGCAATCAATGCTTTCTCAAGCTAACTCTGCACCACAAGGTGTATTGTCATTGCTTCGTTAATTTTAAAAGTTGCATA
>NZ_JARUWY010000055.1:0-250 GCF_030433815.1 Paenibacillus sp. PsM32
TATCTGTATTATTGTCTGTATTGATCCAGAAGCTTCCTGTAGCCGTGCTCTGTCCAGCACCTTGTACTAGAGCATACATGTTGGTTCTATTCTGCTTTACTTTGAGACTCTGAGCAGTACCTGTATTATTTGTTAAAGAGTTAATACTACTCAAATCTGTTGCATTCCCATCTACTCAAATAGTTGATTCCTGACTTAGTTGAATCATTGTTGAAGGTGCAAACAGTGTACATAATATTAATAAAACGAT
>NZ_JARUWY010000056.1:0-248 GCF_030433815.1 Paenibacillus sp. PsM32
GTTTATGGACATGTATAATAATAAACAATCACGAGTCCTTGATAAAACTAATTAAGGAGTTCAAGCCTTCTGTTGATGAATTTTATTCTATAAAAAAAGAGCTTCTTGAATTGGAATTCATGCCTACTGGTGGGAAAGAAATCTTGGATATAGCCCTAAAGAAATTAGCAATACATCAAATTTCATTTTCTGGTTTAGGGACAAAATCAGGTGGTCCTTTGGGAGGCAAGCATCAAAAATCTAAATAC
>NZ_JARUWY010000057.1:0-247 GCF_030433815.1 Paenibacillus sp. PsM32
GGTGGGGGGTTTATAGATTTAAATACATAAATAAAGAATATAAAAATAATTAAATTTAAAAAATAAAAAACAAAAAAAAATAAAATAAAAATAAAAAAATAATAAAAAAATTAAAAAAAAAAAAAATAAAAAAACAAAAAATATAAAAAAAAAAAAAATTTAAAAAGCACATCTAGAATAAAATAATAAAAACAAGAACTACCTCACAAAAAAATATCGATTAAATAAAACTTGTTCCCCTAAAATA
>NZ_JARUWY010000058.1:0-241 GCF_030433815.1 Paenibacillus sp. PsM32
GTGTTGGGGTTGGACTTGGTGCAGTTGTTTGGGCTCCCAAGATAGAGAGCTCTTTTTCATAATTGACTGAAACAATTCTATTTACGATGAATCCCGAGGCTCCCGCACCAATCACACTGCTTACCAAGGCAACTGCTATTAGGATTGAAGGACGAACTCTCATTCCAAAGTCGAGTTTAGGAGGCTCTATGTCCTCATCCTTTGATTTCTTTGCCGCAGATTTCATATATACAGTTAATAG
>NZ_JARUWY010000059.1:0-241 GCF_030433815.1 Paenibacillus sp. PsM32
GATAGACGCATCCCTTCTAGATATACAGTCCGAAGATCTAATAGTAGCGCTCTCATATCCGATTGACCAACAGATGACAAAACTACGATTAATTCAACCTGACGTATAGCAAGGGCTCGATTACTATCAAAAGTACGTCCTATTGCAGTCGCTGTCATTGAAATCGCAAACAACTGCAGAGAGACTGAATCAAGCAATTCTCGCGATAACCGATGACGTTCTTCGATAATACCTCTAAATA